>DATNPT010000026.1:0-20275 GCA_036703075.1 Chroococcales cyanobacterium | reverse complement strand
CAGATTGAATTTTACGATACAAGGTGAATCTGTGTGCAAAAAATCACTCAATAAACGACGGAGAGAGCTTTTTGGGCGGATTGACCCAAATTTAGTTCTTTAGAACTCTTTTTCATTTAGGTAAACAAGAGGCGGGGTCTGGAAATCCACGTTAAAATACCGCACATTAATTTGCAAGTTAAACGTGCGGTATTCTGGTCAGATGGACAAGATGCCCGTCCAGATTAGGCAAATTGAATGTAGAGCAACTTCAAGTGGTTACGGTCTGTGAAGATAACTGCACCCGTTCGCGATCGCTTTTTTTTGGTAATCTTAGATCTTGCACCAAAACTCTATGCGTTCCTTTGCGTAAACCTTTGTTTCCTTTGCGTTAAACAAAGACAGAATTTGTAGAGCTGTAGAGAATGGTGCAAGCTCTAAGGAATAACATTTAGCAACTTTTACCAGAAAGTGCGAACTATTGCCCTAATTGAAACTGTAACTTAACGCGATCGGAATCGCCTTGATCGCCAGAAGAGGAGAAGTCAGCCAGTTCGTCTTGAGAATTGAGCGTATCTCCAAAAACCACATCTACCTTATCGTTATTGAGAATAGTACTCAATGGCGAGCGTTGCGGAGATTGTCTGAGCCGACCTATATTAGTCCCGGAATTCCCCTGTGATGGCTGCGATGTGTCACTAGACGTGCCAGTAAAAAAATTTTGGTAATCACCTGATAGATTGCGCCCTTCAATTGTTCGGAGAGATTCACCAGACAGGGTTACTGAATTATTGTTGGAGCCGGATGGAGTTGTCTGGGCATAGACCTTTGGGGCTAGACCAACTACGACTGCTCCGATTCCTAAAATTACAAGTGATTCACGTATCATAAATTTTGCTCCCTGGTTTTAAGTGCGATTCTTATGACTCCTTATCTTAAATATGCCGATGTTAATGAATAGTCTCCTTCTCTCTAGACATATATCAAAATTGTCTATGGAATTCCTATTGAATCGGCATACTAAACATTTTTTAACGTTATAGCTGTAGCAAGGCTCTATTGCTACTGGCACTGAGGAAGACTTGTTAGCTAGCATTTGTAGCAAAACTTACAGTCTTCTAAAATCCATAAAATCGGGAACAGCTGCTGTGCTGGTCTTTTTCGATCAGCTCTGCTTGGAATTTTGCTAGCCGACTCCGCCTTGACCCAAGCAATAGCTTACATCGCCAAGTTAAGAGTAGAGCTTATCCTATAACACTACCTAGGATAGCGTACTAATACTAAGTTAACAAATGTTATCAGTTAGGAGCAAACTGGTTATTGGTATAGCAGGAAATACTACTACTTCAGTGAAGTATAACGAGCAAAGGATTATCCTCAACTCAATTGCCACGTTAAGCAGTCCTTGCCAAAAGTTTCAGTTAGCGATCGGAGAGTTATTCTATTCTGCTGAGATTCGCAGCTTATTCCTGGATTTCCGGGACAATCGCGATGCTCAGTTAATTTTAGTGGAGTTACCTTAGCTCACGCAACAGCAGTGTTTAGCGATCACTCAATCCTTCTGTTTAGAAGAGATAGCTATTGATAGGTGATTAAAGCCCAACTGTGAATATTTCGAGTCTACATATATAGTGCTTCTCACTTCGATGGAGTACATAAACCATGTCCCTACATGGCATTGCTACGCCACAAATTCGTGTACAAAATTTAAATTAAACCTGCTAGGTTATGAACATTATCGATTTTATTAATAGATAGTATGTGTTAAGTATAGTGCAATTCCCGTCACCAATTATCGGAGCCTACTCATAGAACTATTAGCTGATTAATCTACATCTCTACTATTTAAGGATGCTTCTATCTTCTGTCCCTCAATTCATTTCACATATATATAGAACTAAATTCTGTAATTTTTTTTATTTCTCATGGAATTATTCAAGCCATTATGTTCGCCTTGTTATGTCATTTTAGGCGATTGCTTGTTTTGTCTAAAATTCAGTGAATACACGAATGCCTTAAATAATAATAATAGGTTAACTTCTTGAGAATAAGAGTGAACGGCAAGAGCAAGTAGTATGGGCGTGAGTGCTGCTCTGGTGTTGGTGAGTTCCCAAAAGGGTGACCCTATGAAATGGTCAGTTGAAAAAAAGGCGCTAGTGGGGCTAGGATTCGCCTCAGTAATCCTAATTGGCATTAATGTTGTTGCTTACTGGAATCTGACGCCGCACAAACGAACGGCTAATGAGTTAATTCATGCTCGCGAAGTACTTGAAAAACTCGAAACTGTCTCTTCTAGTCTCAAAGATGCCGAAACTGAGCAACGGGACTATATCATTACAGGACAAGAGTCATATTTAAAGCCTTATGTTGAAGCAGCCGCAAAAATTAATCCTGAACTGCTAAAGCTTAGGCAGCTAGCAACACTTCATCCCAACGAACGCCAACAACTCAGTAGTCTTGAGTGGTTGGTTACTCAGAAGTTGCTCGAACTGGAACAGACTATCAACCTACGGCGAACCAAAGGATTTGAAGCAGCAAAACAAGTTGTCTTATCCGCTCAGGGCAATCACGCTATGGCTGAGCTCCGTAGGGTCATCCAGGAGATGGAACAGGAGGAGCGCAATCACCTACAACAGTCGGTACAGGAGGCACAGGTTAATGCCAAACGAGATGCCCTAATCTCGACAACAGGAATCGTATTTTCGTTCATTTTGTTGTACTTCGTCTATTACTCCATTAAGCGCGAAATGGCAGGACGTAAGCAGACCGAATTGGCACTACAAAAACTAAATACAGAAACTTGTGAAGCATTGTTAAGAGAACAGGAACTCAACAATCTCAAATCCCGTATTATCACAGTTGTTTCCCACGAATACCGCACTCCCCTAACGACCATCCTCTCGTCAGCGGAAATTCTTGACCATTACGGTCACAAATTATCAGAGGATAAAAAACTTAGTCATCTCCAACGCATTCAAAGTGCAGCCCATCACTTGACCGATTTAGTTACGGATGTGCTGGACATCAGCCAAGCTGATGCGGGAAGCGTAGAATTCAAACCTTCTCCCCTGGATTTGGAGTTGTTCTGTCGTCAGGTAGTCGAGGAGATACAGAAAAGTACAGATCGAGAACACCCAATTACTTTTGTCGCGCTGGGGAACTCTTCTCCTTATTTAGCAGACGAAAAACTGTTGCGGCAAATTCTCACAAATCTCCTCTCGAATGCTATCAAGTATTCCCCCTGTAACAGTACAGTCCACTTTTTCCTGCAATGCCAGGAAAATGCTGCTGTTTTTCGGATTCGCGATCGCGGCATTGGGATTCCGACAGAAGATCGACCTCAGTTGTTCAAACCCTTTGAACGAGGCAGCAACGTGGGAACCACGTCAGGAACGGGACTGGGACTAGCCATTACTAAAACTTTAGTAGACTTACACGGCGGTCAGATAGCTGTAGAAAGTGAGGTCGGCGTCGGCACCACATTTACAGTGACTCTACCATTGAATCGTGCATTACCCACCTTACGTCCGGCATAAACCAGTTAAGGGTTGGACGGATGAACGGAAGTATTATTGCAACAAAGTAATAATATAATACTATATTTTAAATAGTTGATGTTTAGAATCAGGACTTAGATCGGAATCGGTAGTATCACCTTTAAGCGCTCTCAGTAGAGCCTCAACTACCTAACTTTTCGTCTTCAGCTAGCCATAAGCGTCCCAATAGCAGCTAGCAACAGTCAAAGATTTTCTTAACAACTAGATACTTTAAGTTGCTACGAAAGTAATTTGTAGATATCCTGGCTTTAGTGGTTAGTAAACTCAATGTCTCGAAAGCTATTCCAACAGGGTGTTAGCTACGAATCCAATCATCTAACAACTGACATTCAGTCCAGACAATGGCGTTGGGTGCAGCCTTTTGTTTTTTTCCGATCCACTCGTCAATCGTATTGCTGAGGACTAATGACTCTTGACTAGTAGCCTATAACAGGGAGTATTCAACTGGGGTTGGTATAACAGATTTAGTATGCAGTTGCAGAGTATCTCTACCTTTATTAACAGGAAAACTGGGTAGAAATTACTAGCAACTTATCAGTTCTCGCTACTATTGTTGCGGGAAAAAGCGTACATACCTAAAGGAAATTGCGGCATTTACGAATTTTTTGGAAACCGAGTCAGAAGGAGATTGAATGAGCTGCAACTTAAGTTAAAGCGATCGCTAAACAGCGATCGCGAATCAGGCATACTCTCAAATATTTTCAGCAACAAAACCGTTTGGACGTGCATATGCTACCACTTACCCAAATACTCGTGCCTGTAATCGCTGCTCAGAAAGCAGCAGGTAACACTATCATCAAGCCTCTCGGTCATCACGAGTTACTCTTGATCCTCTTAGAACTAGCCATTCTGTTGCTAGTTGCCCGAGGATTGGGTGAGTTAATGCGTCGGATTAATCTACCGCCCGTTGTCGGTGAATTGCTGGCCGGTGTGCTACTTGGTCCTTCGCTATTCGGTCTGATCTTGCCCGGTGTACAAGCAGGAATATTCCCCAAAAGTCAAACGCAGTCTGACCTCCTTTCGGTCGTTTCCTGGTTAGGGGTGTTGTTTTTGCTGATTGTTACCGGCTTAGAGACAGATCTCAATCTAATTCTTCGCAAGGGTAAGACAGCTTTGCTCATCTCGCTAGGTGGGATTGTTGTCCCTTTTACCACGGGATTCGGACTCGGTTGGCTATTGCCAGAGAATTTTTTAGCCGATCCGACTAAGCGAATGGTATTCAGCTTATTTATTGCTACTGCGATGAGCATCTCGGCAGTTCCCGTAATTGCCAAGGTACTCATGGATCTCAATCTCATCCGTCGCGACATCGGTCAAGTCACCCTAGCGGCTGGCATGACTGATGACACGATTGGCTGGATTTTACTGTCTGTTGTTTCTGGTTTAGCCAGCAGTGGAAAATTTGACCTGATTACAGTAGTTCGTTCGGTGGGGGCCGCTGTAATATTTTTGGGTCTTGCCTTTACGATTGGGCGTACTGTCGTAGACTACGTTTTACGCTGGGTGGATGAGTATATCGGTGGAGTAACAGCCAGCTTATCAGCTGTACTCATCCTCTCACTATTGGCAGCCGCATTCACCCACGAGCTAGGACTGGAAGCGGCGTTAGGGGCTTTTGTCTTTGGAATATTGGCAGGGGAGTCTCGTCGCTTTAGCCGAGAAGCCGGACACACTCTGGAAATTATTACAGCAGGCTTTCTGGCTCCAATTTTCTTTGCTGCTGCCGGATTGAAAGTGAACCTGCTCCAAGTCCTGGTTCCCGAAACGTTGCTCATTGGTCTAATTGTGCTTGCCGTCGCTTGCCTTGGCAAATTTACCGGAGCTTATATCGGTTCGCGTGTAGGGGGCTTAAGCCATTGGGAATCGCTAGCAATGGGTTCGGGGATGAACGCACGCGGGGCGATGGAGATTATTGTCGCCACTATCGGTTTATCGCTGGGAGTTCTCAACCAGCAGATGTACTCCATTATTGTCATGGTTGCGATTGTCACCTCACTGATGGCCCCACCCCTTTTACGTTGGACGTTGTCCAAAGTGGTGATGTCTGATGAGGAAGCCCTTCGTCTAGAGCAAGAAGAGCAGGCAAGCCGTAGCTTCATTAAAAAGATTCACCGCGTACTGATGCCGACTCGGGGTGGAACCAATGTGCAGCTAGCAGCCCAGTTAGTTAGCCACATGGCTCATCAAAACGATCTGGAAGTTACAGCTCTTTTTGCCCTCAGTGACAAAAAGCCAGGACGTAAAGCCGAGAAAACAGCAACAACTTATCGGGATAGTAACTCTGAGGAAGCAGTCGCGGCTGTAGTCCAAGAAATGCAGCTACCTGCTAGCACAATCCTACAGACTAAGCTTGAATCTGGACGCAGTAAAGCTGAAGTGATTCTCAACGAAGCGAGTAAGGGCTATGACTTGATCGTGCTGGGGGCGACTGAACAAAAGCAATCTAATGGTTCGCTGTTTAATTTGTTAGTTGACCGCATTGTACAAGAGGCTCCCTGTGCAACGATGGTCGTGAAGTCACATTTGCCACAGCCTAAAGGCGAGTCATGCATGATTGCCCAACAAAAGCTCGAACATATTCTGGTGCCTACTGTTGGGACACAGGACAGCAAGAATGCCGTTGAGGTAGCCAGTACTATTGCCGCTCAAACTGGGGCGTTAGTGACGCTGGTCAATGTGATTAATTTGCCCCAGGTAGAATACATCCTGTACGAGCAGCAGACCCTCAACCCAGTCAAAGACATCGTTCGTGACATGGTTGAGCAGCAAGCTGAAGTCGGACGCCTTCTAGGTGCCAAAGTCAATATCCGCATCCTGAGCGGAACCCATCCAGAACGGGAAATTCTCAAATTTTCTCGGACTGAGGGAGTTGACTTGATCGTTCTCGGCAGCAACATCCGCATGGTTACGGGTCGGGTTTTCTTTGGTCATGCCGTAGATGCGATTCTGAGTAAGGCAGACTGTCCAGTAGCCGTTGTGACCTCTGCCTAAGCCTTTAACCCCCTTTCCTTGAGGGGAAGGCGGTCAGAAAGAGTCAATCGATTTTTTGAACGCGTTGAGGCTGAGCGATCAAGCGATCGCTCAGCTTCTTTTATAAATGTTTAATATCTTTAAAAATAATTTATTTTTTCATCCGTATTTTACTGTCATTCAGAAAGAAACAGGCAGAAGGAGATCGGCCAACCGCCTAATTTTTGTCTGCTTATTAATAACAATTAGCGATTACCGAGCTGCTAGTAATAGTCCGACTCCGGTTCTGGCAGGGCTATCGCTTCAAAGTTAGAGGGGTCGCGTAGGTATCGAACGGCTTCGTCCTCCAATCGGTGGATGAGATAAACTTCTAGAGCATTGGTGTGTTTTAGTGCAGCAAGATAGCCATCGATGTAGAGTCGCAGCTCGTCGAAACGATAACCCCGATTCCACAGATAAACTAAGGAGTCAGTCAGCTGCTGATAGTAGCGTATGGTTCTAGTATCTTGAAGCATACTTTAACAATTTGGAAATTTGAATTATGAATTTTAAGTTGTTAGTAGCAAGCTGTCAATCTAATGGATCAACAACTAACAACTACACCCTTCTATTAATCATCATAGTGCCTGAGATCGGGGACTGTAGTCTACTCTCCTTGGGTAGGAAAGACTGTTTAGCACAGCTCAGACTCACGAGAGAAGCAGTTGGTAGGACTCAGTATTTTTACGGAGGAAGCACCCTGGAAAAGTACGATCGCTTGGTTCAAAGTAGGTCGATTGGGATTAGCGATCGCGTTTTCACCCCTTGATGTCGTTCTGGTTAGCTTGATGTCTCCAACCGAAACGCTTTTTTTGCCAGTAATGATTTGTTAGCTAATTCTTCAATGAGTAAGAGCCAACAGATATTAACTTTTGTTAATTTTATTGTACTACTACTTGAGCATTCAGAACATACCCGACTTACCTCAGTAGCCTTTGTTACAAAATCTTGACAATAGCTCTGTTAACCTGAAACGCACCGGCTACGTAAGGAAGAGAGCTGCCGTGGGATCGGTTTGTATTCAAATTGTCGAGGGAAATCCTCATTTGCGATCGCTACTGGGCTGGCACTTACAGCAAGCAGGCTATTGGGTGCATCAATCCGCTAGCATTCATCAGGCGAGAGAAACGTTCTACCATCGTCAACCCACTCTCGTCATTCTAGACTCTGACCTACCCGATGGAGATGGGATTGAATTTTGCTATTGGCTTGGGCAACAGCGACAGTCACTCATCTTAATGCTGTCTGCTCGAAACACAGAAGGAGATATTGTCAGGGGACTGAAGGCAGGGGCAGACGATTACCTGAAAAAGCCATTTGGCATGCAGGAGTTTATGGCACGAGTTGAAGCCCTAATTCGGCGCGTCCGTGTCACTGCCGCTCCGCTCTCACTAGACTACGGCGACCTAAAAATCGATCTAGTCCAGCGTCGCGTCCGCTTTAAAGAAGAATTCATTGACCTGACCCCTCAGGAATTTAGTTTGCTCTACGTTCTGGCACAAGCGGAGGGAATGCCCTTGAGTCGCTCTGAACTACTACGGCGTGCTTGGCCTGATGCCATTGACAATCCGCGCACCATTGACACGCACGTCCTCTCCCTCCGCAAAAAAATTGAAACCGATCCCCGACAACCGAGCTTAATTCAAACGGTTCGCAACATCGGCTATCGATTCAATCCAGCGTTCATGCAGAAGACTCCAGTGTCCTCACGAGAGCTAATCGCTCATAACCATAACTCTGACGGCTCTGTTAGGCCTGTGGCGGCGAGGGAGTCACTTTAACAGTAAGCAGTGGCCAGTGAGCGGGTGAATTGTCTCCGGAATGCGAGAACCCCTACCTTAATGAAAGATTACTGAATCGATGCTCTAGCAACAGTTAAAGCCACTCCTGAGCCGCCTGAGCTTCTGCTTGAATTAGGGTCGCTCGTAACTGTTTCCAGTCAATTTGCTCAGCAGGTGTATCCTGAAGCAACTGACCGTCCTGCAAATACAATACTCGCGTCCCAAACAGTTGAGCCATATCTAACTGATGGTTGACCATGAGAATCGTTATCCCCTCTGTCTCGGCTAAGTCAGATAAGACTCCGAGTACCTGAGATGCCGTTCCCGCATCCAAGGCGGAAGTTGGTTCGTCGAGTAATAAAATTTTAGGTTGGGCGACTAAAGCCCGAGCGATCGCGACAAGCTGGCGTTGTCCTACCGAAAGCTGTAACTCAGTTCGCTCTAGCCAATCTGCTGGAATGCGTAGCTGCTCGCGAGTAGTTTCCAGACGTTGTGCGATCGCTTGTTGTGGTAGTTGCTGTAATACCAATGGGTAAGCCAATGCCTCTCGAACCGTCATCCCCAATAACTTTGGTTCTTGAGAAACCAGCATGACCTGTCGCCGCAGGTGGATAACTGGAATTTTCCGTATATCCAAATCTTCTAGATAAATCGCTCCCCTCGTCGGCTCGCTCAGGCGGTTCAACAACCGTACCAGAGAACTTTTCCCAGCACCGGATGGACCAACAAGGCAAAGGCGCGAACTGGCCATGACATCAAAAGAAATGTCTTTCAAGATAGACTGGGAACCCACCGATGTGACTAAACTGATTTGTTCGACACGCAATTGGGGAATCTGTTGTGTTCGCAAATTTCGCTGTCCTCAACCCTAGAGTTAAGTTACATTCTGTACCCGTATTCATACTACGGCTAACACAGGGGACACCAGAGTAGCTCTGAGCAGATATGTTCGATCGGCTAGACTGACAGGAAATTTTCTCTCCTGTCTGAGAAGGAGATGATCGGATGAGCCCAAGCTTCCCTACTTCATTATCTCTGCGGTTTTCCTCAATCCTGTTGATCTTAATCGCGATCGCAGTTCTGTTGAGAGTTATTAATTTAGGCAGCCGGGAATTTTGGTACGACGAAGTTTTGTCGCTACTCCTTGCCACGGGTCAAAAAGTTGCTTATCAAACTCCCAAGGATGCACCTGTCCTATTAGCTGACTATACAACCTTGCTACAGTTGCCCGTAGAACATGGGGTTCATGAGGTTCTGGAAACAGGCAAAAATCTCCTCAAGGGGATAGCGGGTGGCGAACCCCATCCTCCGTTATTTTTTCTGACTCAACATCTGTGGCTACGGCTTTTCGGCAATAGCGAAGCCGCCATGCGAAGTTTAGGCGCGGGTTTGAGTGTCGGAGCGATCGCTAGTGCGTTTGGTCTAGGTCGAATTTTACTAGGGCAGCAGGGTGGTCTTTTATTTTCGGCACTGTTAGCTGTAAACCCATACTACCTATTTCACTCTCTAAACGTGCGGATGTATGGGCCGATAGTTCTTTGGACAATCCTCAGTGCTTGGGCCTTGCTGGAGTTAATTTCCCTAGAAAGGACAGTGGAACAGGAACGAGGAACCCAAAACGGACAACAGGAGAAATCTTTTCGCTCAAAACTCAGCTCTGTTACTAAAGTAACGCCTCTACAATCCTCCGCGCTTCTATGGAACCTGCTGTTCATTACTTCAGTCGCCGCTGGGTTGATGACGTTTTACTTGTTTGCTTATTGGCTCTTGGCTCTAGCTGCGATCGTGTTAGTTTTGGACAAATCGCGATGGTGGCAACATGGATTGCGTCTAGGCGCAGGTGTCATGCTAACGATGCCTTGGGTCGTTTGGGGAACTCGACAACAGCTTCATAATGCTGACCTAGAGAGATTTTCGACCTCCGCTGGCTCGATCGAGACAGGGTGGCGTCACATCCAAGATGTCCTTCAAATTCTAGGAATTCATTTGATACTGGGAGACTGGATTACAGGACTCCCACCGATTTGTGCGACTGTGGCAGGTGGAGCGGCGGCGCTAATGCTTTTAGTTTGTGCGATCGCTTTGTGGCGTCAACAAACACTGACTAGTAACTTGTTGACAGTAACGCTTCTTATGGGCATTTTTCCCCTATTAGTAGGATTGACAGCAGATGCGATCGCTGGCAAGTTCACGATCGCGTTTGGCTGGGGGCGAGCTACAATCTTCATTCTGCCGGGGTGCTTACTGTTACTGGCGGCTGGGATTGAACGAGCCGCAGGGCAATGGAAACGACCAATTGCGATCGCGTTACTGATGTTGTTGTTAAGCATTGGTATTGCTGACTTTACCGCTCGACCCCGTTGGATGTTTCATCAAGTCGCAGACCTGATTGAGCAGGACTCTACCGCACCCACTCTCATCCTCCTAGACTCCCAGGCTTGGGGTCATGTCATGCGCTTAGCCTACTATATTCCCCCAACTTCATCCGTTTGGTTGTTGGCTCAGCCGTCAGCGAAGCTAGCACCTGCCTTAGATAAGACGTTTTTGTCTCAACCCAAGCCGTATCAGCGCATTCTTTGGTTAGATAGCGCTGAACCTCTCTGGTCAACGCCCAGCACCCTGAGTCAACGCCAGCAAGTTCGAGAGATTATAGAACGTCAATTCCAACTTCTAAAGACGCTACACCTGTCAGGAACTATGGATTTAGATCGATTCAGTGTTAAGTTTTATCAGCGTTCCGCATCTGACTCTTAGAAGCTAGAAAATTTATGGATTGGTTCGATCCCTGTTGATATTTTCTTGAAGCTTCTTGCTCCCTTTTCATTTTTTAATTTAGCATTCCCTAAGCAGTTAAGCCTTGATTGAGAGCGGTTAGGATTGTCCAACCATCAACAAGCAATAGTAGTAATGTAAATCCCAACAAAATCAAATACATCCAGGGTTGGGCTAAAGGACGAACATCCGTTGTATCGATTCCTGTATTTGCCTCTACTAACTTCACTAACTGGGTAAAGCCAACCACTCGCATCGGTAGTAAGTAAGCTTTCTCTGAAGAACGACTGACAAAGTAGTAAACGAGTCCACCTTGACCCGTTGTCCGCATTTTTAAATCTTTGACTTCTGTCCAAGGCAGCACCCATCGCTTACGAAAGAAGGTGGGAACCCAATTGGGATAAGCCACCTGGATTTTTTCCTCATCTACAATCACCCGTTCGCTCAACGCTCCATAGAGCGCAATTGCCCCTAAAGCAATACCTATCCATAGCCAATTCGGTGGAATCGGAGCTGATGAAACCTGAGCCAAAAAAGGTAGGGGAATAACGAGTGCCAGATAAAGCGCCATTAATGTAACGCGAATTAAAGGAGAAAGGCGAAACATTCTAGCGTTTGACTGTTCAGATTTAGGGGGAATTTGAAGGTTTGATGACACGGTTTACAAAAGTTTATTTCTTAAGTTGTTGGCAAGCCTTACAGGAATTCCTTGAAGAGTGCTGTCGCTATCGGCGTTTAGCAGCGGAGCCGCGACCCTGGTTGTCGCGCTCAGTAGGTTCGTAAGGCACTGTAATCAATCAGTTTTGCTCGTTGGGGTTCAAGGCTTGAACCCCCTTTATTATCGCCTTTGTGCTAATTTTCTGGTGTCCACGCGATGCGATCGCCTTGCCCCCAAAAGCCGTCATATTTTGTAACACGGATATCTCCCAAAACCTTCGTCTGACAGGCTAAGCGGCGGTTTGCCGTGGGAGAATGGGGAGGAAGCGATCACCTCGTTTTATCCTTCCAGTTCGTTGGAGAAACTTCCCCATCGATCTGAACTGCACAGGTGCCGCAAGTACCAATTCCCATGCAGTTAATAAATTTGGCATTGCCGTTATAAAGCTCAATACCATGCTCCAATAAAATATTACGGAGATTGCTCCCTGGCTCACACTCGAAACTCTTTCCTTGGGCAGTTACTTTAGGCATTGACGAATTACCAGACTCGTTTCAATTGCTTTGCTCGTTCTAGTTTACTTTTCTTTACGTTTAACTCAAACTTCTTCCTCTTTCATGACTCTGCAAGACTCACACCAAATCTGGATTTACGACACGACGCTGCGGGATGGCGCTCAGCGTGAAGGTCTAGCGCTGTCTCTGGAAGACAAGTTGCGAATTGCCAGACAACTCGACCAATTGGGGATTCCCTTTATTGAGGGAGGATGGCCGGGAGCAAATCCCAAAGATGTACAGTTTTTTTGGCAACTCAAAGAAGAACCATTAACGCAAGCAGAAGTTGTAGCGTTCTGCTCGACTCGACGCCCCTACAAAGCAGCCGCTGATGACCCCATGCTGCAAGCAATTTTGGCGGCTGGAACTCGCTGGGTCACGATTTTTGGCAAGTCTTGGGATATGCACGTCACTGAAGGGCTACAAACCAGCCTGGAAGAAAACCTAGCTATGATTCAAGACTCGATTGAGTACCTCACCAGCCAAGGGCGTCGAGTCATTTATGATGCCGAACACTGGTTTGATGGTTACAAGAACAATTCCGGCTATGCTCTCAAGACGCTTCAAGCAGCACTGAATGCAGGTGCTGAGTGGCTTGTCTTGTGCGATACCAATGGGGGTTGCCTGCCGCATGAGATTAGTCAAGTTGTGCGAGACGTAATTGAGGCACTAGAACTCGGAAACCCAGACTCGCCTGGGTTAGGAATTCACACTCACAACGATTCCGGCACCGCGGTTGCCAATGCACTAGCAAGCGTACTTGAAGGCGTCCGCATGGTGCAGGGAACCATTAATGGGTATGGCGAACGCTGCGGTAATGCTAATCTTTGCTCGCTCATTCCTAACTTGCAGTTAAAGCTAGGTTTTCGCTGCATTCAGGATGACAATCTAGCAAGGCTGACTCAAGCTAGCCGCTTGATTAGTGAAGTGGTCAATCTTGCTCCAGATGACCACGCTCCCTTTGTCGGGCGCTCGGCGTTTGCTCACAAAGGTGGCATTCATGTCTCCGCCGTCGAACGCAATCCCCTGACTTACGAACATCTCGAACCAGAGCAGGTTGGCAACCAGCGCCGAATTGTAATTTCTGACCAGTCGGGACTGAGCAATGTTTTGGCAAAAGCACGTAGCTTCGGTCATGAACTGGATAAGCATGACCCCGCCTGTCGCCAAATCTTACAACGTCTCAAAGACTTAGAAAGTGAAGGGTATCAATTCGAGGCAGCAGAGGCCAGCTTTGACTTATTGATGCGCGATGCCTTGGGATATCGACAGCAGTTTTTTGAACTCAAAGGCTTCCAAGTCCACTGCGATATGCTCTTGGCAACGAGTGGTAACTACAGTAACTCCCTGGCAACGATTAAAGTAGCGGTCAATGGAGAAGATATTCTGGAAGCGGCTGAAGGAAATGGTCCAGTTTCAGCTCTAGATGCAGCGTTGCGTAAAGCCCTTCAGAACTTTTACCCCGAAATTGCCCAGTTTTACTTGACGGACTACAAAGTCCGAATTTTGGATGGTGGCGCTGGAACATCGGCTAAAACACGGGTACTGATTGAATCGAGCAACGGTCAACAGCGCTGGACGACGGTCGGAGTTTCCCCAAATATCTTAGATGCGTCCTATCAAGCAGTAGTGGAAGGAATCGAGTACGGTCTTCTGTTAAAAGCCTCATGCAGCCTGACGGCTGAAATCGGGGCGAAATGAAGAAAGCCTGTATCGCTAGTGCAGCGTGGCAGCAATGACTATCAAGTTGAAAAAGGGTAAAAAGCTTACAGTACAAGCTTTCTTGCCTTGGAGCCTCCTGCCTGCTTGCACTAGTGACAGCTCAATTGTTTTGATAGGCGATCGCAACGATTCTCCTCGGACGTATCGTTTCTACTTATAATGACAGTAGGTAGAGATTAATCGCTTTGAGTTGGTATGGAGCTGGGTTAGGATAACTTGTGGAACTTCACCAAGCTTCTGTACCAATTTAAAATCTACTGGTACAACTGTTAAATGACCTGTTCTTGTCCAGCGTCACCTCGTCAGGCATTTTTCTTTCACCCAACTAAATCCGGGCGTTTCTCGCCTTCGAGTGGATAGCTGATTAGCAGATAGCTGTAGGCTATCTCTATCAGGTCAACGCAGACTAGGTGAGGTTGCTTTTCAAGGCAAGGATTGAGGATTGTTTTTCCCTAATCCCTATTGGCGAGAGAAGTGGTATGTTGTGATTGACTTTGTTTGTATAATCATGTATTTGAATAAGAAAAATTCCGATTGTTGCAACCGGTAGTAGTAATTCCCGTACAAGTCCCTCAAAAAACTTGCATAGATGCATTCAGATGCGCTAAAAGTGTATATGTCTGCTTCCATGCCGTAAAGAACTCTACGAACCGGCGCAATTTCAAAATCAGGAAGCATTTGAGGTCAAGCATTTACAAAAGTTATTTCAAGATATTGAGAGTATGACTCAGCAATTAGTTACTCACCCAATGGTGAAGTTTCAGCGTCAGGTGCATTCACTAGTAGAATCCAAAATTATTAAGCCAAGCGATAGCCTTTGGAAAATCGCCCTGCTCTACGGAGATGAGTGGGCATTTTGGAAGAAGGAATTGCTAGACTTCGGCTTCACCATGCAAGACCCGATTAGCGAGTTACTGGCTGTAGAAGCCTGGGATGAAGAATAGTTCGAGGGTTTGCTACGCGATATCAAATCTGTTGGTTCGCTGCTTAAGGCTTGCGGATTAAATAATTTGGGATAGCCATCTCGGCGGTCCGGGTCAGGCAAGATGCCCAACCCACTATAGTTCCAGCAGTTATTTAATCCTCATGTCTAAAGGCGTTCCCCTTGTTTGAAGCGTGGTAGAGACGCAGCAATTTGCGTTTGTATCCAGTCAATTGCAATCGAGCAACCGACTAAAATCTCAGTCCATGAATGTATTAATTAACCAGATTTGATAAGACGCGTTAGCTAAATTTAGCATTCATCCTTTCAGCCCTAGCATGGCTATAGTGCTTAGGGCTGAACTCACAATATTGGCGGTTTACAAGCAAGTTGCCAAAGCTTTGGCTAGTTCGTCTGCGGTTTGGTAACGCTCGCGCGCTTTCTGTTCGCACACGCGCTCAATGACTTTGCGTAACTCCGGTGTAATGGTTGGAACGTCAGTGACATCAAAGTTAAATCCGGAGCCACGCCTGCGGTAAAACTGAAGGGGCGTTACTCCCGTCAGTAGGAAAATCAGTGTCGGACCAATGGCATAAAGGTCAGATTGGGTGCAGGGTTGACCTCGGTCTTGTTCGGGGGCGCTATAGCCTTCAGCACCGATTCTTGTACCTGGTGCTGTACCAATTTCTTTGACCGCGCCAAAGTCCAGCATCACGATCCGATTATCCCGATAGCGAGCCATTAAATTTGCGGGTTTAACATCCCGGTGAATTAACGGCGGCTCGCAGGCGTGGATGTAGCTAAGAATGTCGCACGTCTGAATCATCCACTCAACGGCTTGGGGTAGGTTGACAGGTCCAGAATTGAGAATGCGTTGCTCTAAATCCTGACCGTGGATTAGCTCCATTGCCAAATATTTCTTGCCCCCTTCAACGAAGAAATCGTAATACCGGGGAATTCCAGGATGGTTTAGCGTCTTGAGCGTCCGCGCCTCTCGTTCAAAGAGTTCTTGGGCTTTGGCAATCTGTGCCATCTCAGCATTCATTTCCTTGAGCACCAACAGACCAGGTCCGCGTTCAATACTGCCAATCGGGTCCCAGGCCAGATAGGTAGTACCCATTCCTCCCTGCCCTAAGGTTCTCAATACCTGATAGCTCCGGATGATACGTTGGACTGGAACCAAGGGTTGACCGCAATGAATGCAGAACAAGTTACCTGGAGGATTGCCTTGGTGCATGCAAATCGTAGACCCAACAGAGGTAGACAACAACGGTGGGTCTGACGACGCGACATCTTGTAGTTGGAATTTTAATAACGGTCCCTCTCTTGCCAACCGAATGAGGGAATCATCGGGTACCACTCCTCGCGATATTAAGACACCGTTGAGAAAGGTGCCGTTTGTCCCTTGATTGACCAGTTGCCACAAATTATCGGGTTTGGAAGTAGTGGCTCTCAGTTCTAGGTGATACCGTGAAACTAGGGGATCGTTCAGGATAACGTCATTATCCGGAGAACGACCAATCCGAATGGTGGATTGACTGGGGAAATTCCACTGTTGTAATGGGGTGGATGCCTGGGGATCTAATAGGGTCAGTGTGACCATAGCGCAGCCGAGACTGGGAACGGGATGGAGTTAAGAGGGGGAAAGATGAGAGGGTGGAGGAGAGAGACTTTGCGAACAGCTAACCTATCTCCAATCCCTAATCTCCAATTCCCAGACATTAAAGGAGCTGCTGTTGCTCGAAGTTTGGTCGTACTTTCACCCGAACTAGGATGGCAGTGATATTGTCATGACCATTGTGTTCGTTAGCTAGCTCAATTAACTGAAGGATACCCTGATCGAGATTGGCACGGGAACTGAGCAAGGGAGCGAGATGAGTTTGCCAGTGAGTTTCTATCAGGTCATTATCGGATAGACCATCAGAACATAAAACAAATAGTGTATCTTCATTCAGCTCGAAAAATTCGAGATCGGGATTGATAAACTGTTCGCCACGCGGTCCGATGGCTTGCGTAAGCTGATAAGCATCGGGACGACCGTAGGCAATCGCCGGATCGACTCCCCGTTGAATTTCTCGCTGACCGACCTCGTGATCGACCGTGACCTGCTCTAAGCCCCGTTTACGGGTCAGACGATAGATGCGACTGTCCCCGACATGAGCGATCGCAGCATCCGTATTCTGAATTAAAATCATAGCCAGTGTCGTCCCCATGCGACCACTGCCAGAGCGAGCGTTTTTCTGGTTTACATCGTAAATTGCCTGATTGGCTTGACGTATCGCCTCGCGGATCGTGGCTTCTGTGGGTAACTGGTCGTCTTGCCAATGGTCTTCAAAGTATCGCTTGAGGGTTTCGACAGCCATAGCACTGGCAACTTCTCCTGCTGCGTGTCCTCCCATCCCATCACAGAGAATATATAGACCGCGAGCCTTGACCGAGCGACCGATGGGAGTTTCCTGCTTCTCGATCTGCGTTTGAATCCCAAAGGAATCCTCATTATGTTCCCGTTGGTGACCGATATCCGTGCAACCGGCGTCATCCAAACTGAGTAGTTGCATCGGCAGGATTACCGTGGGTAAATCCTCACTCTCATTTGGTGAATTGAGGTCTTGAATAGCAGTTTTCATCGCAGTAGTCGTTGCCGCATCTTCTGGCGTTTCCTCAGCCGAATCATCGTATTGAGTCATAGCTGCTGTTAACGATTGTTGTTGGTGAGCGATCGCTTCGAGTTGCGATCGCAATTTTTGCACCGTATCAATTTCGTTGGTGGACATCTGCCGGAAAACGGCTCCCAAGGTAGTAAATTGCGTTCGCTGGGACTGGTCAAATAACATCTGCCACATCCGTCCCAAATCCTGTAGAGTGAGTTGTTGCTCTTGGGTTTCGGGATACAAACGCACTAGCCCTAGTGCTTGGTCTTCATCTACCCTGAGATTGTTGCTCTCCAAAAGGCTCTGACGACAATGCCAAGGTTCTAACGCCTCCCAGAGCTTTGCCATTTCATCGAGCCAGTATAAAATCTGTAACGTGGAAAGCTGTTCGTTACCCCACAAATCCTTCAGTAGTGGCCATTCCGACCGATCTTCTAGCAGAACTACTGCTTTTCCATCCTGCTGCCAAGCATCATGAACGACTGGTACCGTGGGGTAGTACGCCTCGCGAAGGGCAAGATAAGGTTGAGCAATCGCTGGAATACCAAGAACTTTCCAGGAGTCTGAGGGAATCGTAGAGACGCGATTCATCATATCTGACTTTCCAGGTGATTCTAACTTTTGGGAATCGCCTTGTTGTTGCTCCATCAGCGCTTCTAGGGGCGACTTCTGAAATGGCTGACAGTCTAAAACTCGCACAGATGCGCCATTAATGCTATCTAGACCAGCGAATGCTTTTTCTAGATTTTGAGGCTCTAAGAGCTGGTAACGCTTTTGAGGGTCTATGTAAACAATCGGACTTACAGAGGGGTCTCGATCGAGAGAGTCGCGATCGCTTTTGTTCTCGTCGTTACCTTTGAGGGGATTAGACGGTAATGGATCGAATTGACGTTGCGTAACACTCTCAACTAGAGGCGCATTATCCGAAGTGGATGCTAACTCTACAGGAGAAACTGACTGTAGCCCATCGGCTGGTTCAGCAAGTGGACTAAAGTCTGATTCCGATGCCGAGAGTGCTTCTGATAGGTTGTCCGGTTTCGATAGGTCGCTCTCGACAGGAGAAGATAATTCTCTAGACTCCTCTACTGGAAGAGCCATGCTAACAACCTGCTCTGAAGCCTCAATAGATACAGATTGAGAGCCGACTGTGGCGGATTGTAAATCTGTATCTCTAGCA
This sequence comes from Chroococcales cyanobacterium, assembly GCA_036703075.1. Classification (GTDB taxonomy): domain Bacteria; phylum Cyanobacteriota; class Cyanobacteriia; order Cyanobacteriales; family Coleofasciculaceae; genus DATNPC01. Next base: position 1,493 of record DATNPT010000026.1, on the reverse strand, counting down.
AGAATTGCCCACCAAAGTGTTCCCGTCAATGCTCCACAATTTGGGCAAGTTTCTGCATTGAGCGGTACTTGAGTGTCGCACTCCTGACAAGTTTTATGGGTCAGGGAAGTTCCACATCTTTGACAAAACTTGTTTGTATTGGGGTTCTCAAACTGACACTGGGGACAAACTAACATAATGGAACTTCCTTAATTCCTGTCAAGGGTTCTCAATTTGGTATATGAGCTAACTGCCATCTAGTTTGCCATGTCAGAATCGAAGGTTGCAGCTATTTCGCTGTCTCCGCTCTTGGCAATCAGCCTCAAGGCAGACTGACAAATTCCAGGAGCTGGCTGGAGTTTGTCACAGCTGATGCAGTGCTTCAACTTCTCGGGGGGTCAAGTCACGCCATTGACCGGGTTCGAGACCGTCTAAGCGCAGCTCAATAGTTGGCTTTGCATTGCGTCCTCCTAACGCAACTCGCACGAGTCGCAAAGTCGGGAACCCAACAGCCGCTGTCATTCGCCGCACTTGCCGATTCCGTCCCTCCGTCAATGTTATCTCCAGCCAAGCCGTTGGTACTGTCTTCCGAAAGCGGATTGGTGGTTCGCGTGGTGGTAGTTGGGGAGCTTCCTGTAATAGCTGCACTGAGGCAGGACGCGTTTGGTAATCCTGAATCACCACACCCTGACGTAATTGGTGCAGGACAGCTTCATCAGGAATGCGTTCTACTTGTACCCAGTATGTCCGAGGATGACGAAACCGTCGATCTGAAAGCCGATGCTGCAAGCGCCCATTGTTTGTCAACAGCAGTAATCCTTCGCTGTCTTGGTCAAGGCGTCCAACTGGGTATACATTAGGCACGGGAATGAAATCTTTCAACGTACCACGATGATGTTGGCTAGCATCCTTATCTGTAAACTGGCTTAAGACATTGTAGGGTTTGTAAAACAAAAGGTACCTGTACACGTCAATCTCAACTCTCCCGTCAATGAAGCACCAAGTTGGGGATTGCGTAAGAGAGCGACCTTACTCCAGATTAACTTAAAAGCCTCTGTTGTTGGTGCAGAAGCTGGCATGCTAAGGCATAGTTTCTATTAATAACAGGTTGCGATCGCGTCCGCGGGAGGCTCTCAAGAGAACGCACTTCTACACCCGATTTCCAGAGGTATATTTAGTCAATTTTGACTCGGAAGCGAACAAAACCAGCATTGTTGAGAGAAGTTGTGGGAATATCCCCTACCCGTACCACTACCGCACCATTCGGGTTATTGGTATCCGGACAAGGCGCAGTTACAGGCGTCAAGGGTGAGAAAAATGTCCCGGCATCTGTATCTGAGGCATTAGTGAGATTGGTTGGTGCCTGATTTTGATTTAACACAATCCCGCTCCCTGCACCAAAACCGTTAGGGACAAACGTGGTCTGAGCCGGAATCGGGTCGCAAACTTGGATGTTTTGAGCCGATTGAGCGCCATCAGATAGGAAGTACACGGTGTACTCCACTTCGTCTCCA
>DATNPT010000336.1:0-13657 GCA_036703075.1 Chroococcales cyanobacterium | reverse complement strand
GCTGGGGCTAAAGCCAAACAAATCGAATCAGACATCTTCTTCGATCGCTTCGACCCGACGCTTGCCAAATACAAACCCCGCTCTTACCCCTATCCCGCCAGCGAACCCAAACCTCAACAATTGAGCCTAGCCGAGCTTTGGCAGCAGTACGCCGAGTTCAAATCGAAGTCTCTTAGCCCGTCCAGCCTCAAGGATTTTCGCCGCACGGCCGGACATATTCAGTCTCTACCGCATCAATCGGTAGGGAGCGCCAAGGCCATAGCTCGCCACTTGCAGGAGTTTCTATCGGCTAATACCGCCAAACGCACGCTCACCCAGATAAACGCCTGCTGTAAGTGGGCATTGGATGAGGGATTGATTGAGGAAAATCCCTTTGATGGTATGGCTCGCAAAGTCAAGGTCAGGCACACCTCCACTATCAATCCATTCACCGCCGTCGAGCGAGATTGGATTATCCAAACGTTTGAGGAGTCGGAACAACACTCTCACTACGCGGCGTTTGTGAAATTCCTCTTCTTTACTGGATGTCGGACCAGCGAAGCGGTGGGGCTAAATTGGCAGCACGTAGCTCCGGATTTGTCTGCTGTTACGTTTGCTGAAGCTGTCGTAGATGGGAAGCGCAGCACCACGACCAAAACCCATAAAGTTCGCAAGTTTCCAGCCAACGATCGCTTGAAAGAGCTATTACTGAGCATTCGCCCTGGCGATTATCATCCCCAGTTGCCAGTCTTCACCGATCGCTCCGGGAATCTGGTTCGACCCAATAACTTTTTACGGCGACATTGGCAACCCGTCGTCAAAAGTTTACCGATCGCATACAGACCCGCTTATAACGCAAGGCACACATTTATTACCTTGTGCCTGGAGGCGAAAATCCCAATCGCTCAAGTTGCCGCCTGGGTGGGAAATTCGCCCCGAATTATTTTGGATCACTACGCGGGGGTGGTCAGAGCTGAAGTTCCCGAACTTTAAAAAGAAACTGTAGTCAAAAAGTAGTCAGTACCGAAAAATTCACTCCTCTGCTCGACGAATTCGCCTCTTATAGGGGTGGGAGTGAAGGTAAAAGCTCAAGTGTTTACTGGGAGGGGGTTTGAGCGAGTTTTTGTGATGCCAGGAGGGAGATTTGAACTCCCGACACGAGGATTTTCAGTCCTCTGCTCTACCAACTGAGCTATCCCGGCTTATGTTAGGCGCTTTATCCTCAGCGCTTAACTAAGGTAGCAAACTTTTATCGGTATTGGCAAGCACGAATTAAAAAAAACTGCTTCCAAGTGAACTCACGCCTCTGTCTGTATATGTATATCGATCGCATCTACTGCCGCAAAATCGCCCAACAGCACCAATGATAGCTTGCATCTAATGATAGAGGCGCTAAAGTTTTGAGGTACTGCATTGACGATTGCCCTGACCCCCTTGATAGTCTTGTAAGCTCCCCGACTTCTAAGCTGGGGATCTCACTTTCAGTGGGATTGCTTGATTTAGCTAGGTGCGGTTAAGAAGTTTTAAAGTCAAGCAACGCCTGCTGTGCCCCACGCCATAGAAACGTGATATCTGTACCGATCGCTAAGAGGTTAACTCCTGCTTTTTGCCAATGCGCCGCTTGTCCGGGGGTAGCACAGAATATTCCAGCGGGCAGATTATGCTGCTTGCAGGCATGGAGGATAGACTGTATTGTGTTTATGACTTCAGGGTCTTGAACTTCTCCCAGTTTGTGAAGCGAGCCTGAAAGATCGTAGGGGCCGATCAGGACAGCATCAACTCCCTCAACAGCCAGGATTTCATGGATGTTGTTCACCGCGTCAATGTGTTCGATTTGGAGAATAATTGCGGTGCAATCGTTGGCGTGTTGCATGTACTCTTGGAAGCTAATTCCATAACCTTGCGCCCGCGCTATCCCAACCCCTCGAATCCCTTGAGGTGGATATAAACAAAAGTTGACAATCCGCTGTGCTTCTTCAGCAGTTTTAACTTGGGGAACGATAATCCCATCAATCCCAATATCGAGAACTTTCTTCAACCAAACCTCATCCTGACTCGGCACGCGAACGATCGCTGCACAGCGATTGCCAATCGCTTGAACTAACATCTGAGCATCCCGAACATCGAGATTTCCATGTTCGAGATCGAGCCAAAGCCAGTCGAATGAGAGTCGAGAAAGTGCATCGGCAATTTCTGCACAAGGCAAGCCGAGCACAGTCCCGATGAGAGGGCTTGCGTGAGATCGTAAACGTTGACGAAAAGGGTTCTCTGGTTGTGTCATATCGCAAGTGTAGTAGCTGACGCTTCCCTACCTAGAAGTTTGATGACTAGACCAATACCCCACGAGAGCGTCGGTTCATTAATGGTAGGGGAACTCTAGATTTTCTGAATGGTCAGGTTGCCAAATCGATTAGGCATCGTCGCAAAAATTATCATGGAAAGAGCGATCGCTTTTATCTTGAGTCTTCCACACAAGAATGGAAGCGATCGCAACTCAACACCAGCAGCACTCCAACTCCTGAGTGCTAACCTGCTTTATTAAGGAGTCCTCAACAAGAACTGGATGAGTATCTTCACGCTACAATCCGTAAAAAAAGACTTTGGCATCAAAGAAATCCTCAAAGATGCCACATTTAGTCTCGGTGCTACCGATAAAGTCGGATTAATCGGCACCAATGGTTCTGGCAAGTCAACACTGCTCAAGATGATTGCCGGACTAGAACCGATTGATGGTGGTCAAATTATCGTCAATCCAGGTGTGAGGATTGTCTACTTACCCCAGCAGCCAGATTTAGATGAAAACCACACCGTCTTGGAACAGGTATTTGCAGACAGTGGCGAACAGATGGCATTGGTACGGGAATATGAGGAGCTATCGCATAAATTAGCTCATACTCCAGAAAACAGCCAACTCCTTGCTCGTCTCTCCCAAGTAACGCACCAGATGGAAGTAACAAGCGCCTGGGACTTGGAGACGAGTGCAAAAATTATCCTCACCAAGTTAGGCATTGAAGACTTCGATGCTCGGATTGGTAGCTTATCCGGTGGCTATCGCAAGCGGATTGCTCTGGCAGCAGCGTTGCTTTCAGAACCCGATGTCTTACTGATGGATGAGCCGACAAACCACCTGGATGCCAATTCCGTCGAGTGGTTGCAAAATTACCTCACAGGTTTTCGAGGCGCACTCCTGCTAATTACTCACGATCGCTATTTCCTCGATCGCGTTACCAACCGTATCATCGAAATCGACCGAGGTGACCTTTACTCCTACTCCGGTAACTATTCTTATTACTTAGAGAAAAAAGCCTTAGCTGAAGAATCTGCTATCAGCAGTCAGCGCAAACATCAGGGAGTATTGCGCCGCGAATTGGAATGGCTCAAACGCGGGCCCAAAGCACGCAGTACCAAACAAAAAGCTCGGATCGATCGCATCCGGGACATGCAAACCAAAGAGTTTAAACAAGTTCAGGGTAAAGTTGATATTTCTACCCCTGGGCGTCGGATTGGCAAGAAAGTCATTGAGCTGGAGAATATTTCCAAAGCCTACGATGGACGCACGTTAATTAAAGACTTTACCTACGAATTCAGCCCCGACGATCGGGTAGGAATTATCGGCGGTAATGGTGCGGGTAAATCAACCTTAATGGATATCGTTACAGAGCGCACTCAACCGGATTTCGGCAAGGTTAAGATTGGCGGAACGATTCACATTGGCTACTTTGACCAACATTCTGACCATTTGCTAGAAGCACTCAATGATAATCAGCGCGTGATTGATTACCTCAAAGAAGTTGCCGAGTACGTGCAAACAGCAGACGGCACGTTAATTACGGCCTCGCAAATGCTGGAGCGCTTCCTATTTCCCGGCAACCAGCAATATGCACCGATTAACAAACTTTCCGGGGGTGAAAAACGCCGCCTATTCCTCTTGCGAGTGTTGATGAGCGCCCCTAATGTGATAATTCTCGACGAACCGACAAACGACTTAGATGTCCAGACGCTCTCAGTCCTGGAAGAATATTTAGAAGACTTCAATGGCTGCGTAATTGCTGTCTCTCACGATCGCTATTTTCTCGATCGAACGGTAGACAAAATCTTTGTCTTTGAGCCAGAGGGCACTATCCGTCAGTATCCCGGAAACTACTCCGTCTATCTCGACTACAAGCAAGCTGAAGACGCCAAAGCCGCTCAACAACAAGCCAAGCAAGAGCCGAAAAAACCAGAATTACCCAACGCCGAGAAGTCGGAGCAAAACTCAGCCCGTAATAATAGTAAACCGCGCCGACTTTCTAACTGGGAAAAGCGCGAATTCGAGGAGCTAGAAGTCAAAATTGCCCAACTCGAAGCGGAAAAAGCCGAGGCAGAAAAAGAGCTGTACAATGCTCCTCCCGGTAAAGTTACCCAGGTTCAGGAACTCTATCAGAAGATAGAAACTTTGACTCAACAAATCGATACCGCAACCGAGCGCTGGTTGGAATTGGCTGAGTTGGCGTCTTAATCAAAGAACCAGCGAAAAGAAAACCCGGAGTGTTCCGGGTTTCTCTGATTACGAGGTAATGTTGGCAACGTGCGGGTTCTCCACTCGTTGCTCACTGTATCAATCCTGCCAAGTTTCCCCAAAAGCTGCTGTAAGGAGTTGGTAAAGTGGTATTAAAGAGTTTGCGATCGCTTATCAGTTGTATTATGCCTGGTGAATTAGCCATAATAAAATCCTGTTTGTAGTAAGGCGATTGAGCGCCCCTCACAAGACGACTCGCCTCCTGCATCATGTGATTCTATTGCCGACACCATATTATGGAGTATATAAGAAAGTAGGCTTAGGCTGACGTGGAGACTCCGGAGAAGGATTGAGGGTTTTCCCAAAACCTGAAAGTCTGCAAAAATGCTCTACCCAAAGCAAAGCCCCTGGTGCTGAGCCAGGGGTTGGTTATTTCTGAGCTTCAAGCTGACGACCGATCGGTAAAGCTCCATTCAGGAAGAACGCTGATTCCCTAAAAAAGCTTTACCCGAACTGAATATAGGGAGTAAAGGTGAAGGTTCCGAGAAGAAAGCGGGAATTTTTTGAGAATTTTCTCTCAATTCAAGCTTGCGTAAAATCCCTTATTACAAAAGGTTGCTTTCTTACGCCGAAAGGTTTTTCTTGATTCAAAATTTTTGAGAGTCGCTGAAAACTGATTATCAGCGACTCCTGAGAGGAACACGGCGAAGCTACAATCTGTAGCTTCGCTTTCTTGCCTATCGCAGGTCTAACCCTGCCTTCCTAGAAAGGAGAATTATACCCGCTCCAAAGTATATCGAGCAATGCGAACAGGCTGTAGAGGGTAGCATCACCCCCTCACTCAACCTAAATCAGTACTAACCTTATGTTCCAGAGCTTCAGACTAGTACCCATTTTGCTCATCAATAGCTGCTATCTCCTATTCCATCCTTCCTCAGCCTTCGCTGGGGAAATTCAGCTTTATCTCGATCGCAAAACCATGCAGGAGGAAATTCTCAAACATATTGCGATTGGTAGCTCAACAGATAGCGCTAAGAGCCTCATGGAGTCCAACGGCTTTGAATGCACTTATGTGGAAAATTTTGATATTCCTCCCAAGCAACCAGAGAGTCGTGGCGATGCCCTGCGCTGCGGGAAATCAAGAGGCAATATACTGGCGATGGATTGTTGGGATATTTTCTTTATCCATCAAAATCGCAAAATTACCTCGGTCAATGTGCAAACTGAGTGGTGGATCATTGAGTGGTAAGCTGCGCCACATTTTACTGGCTTAAGCTCACGGAGAGAAACTGTCGCTGCGCTGTACTGATACTCTATTAGACACTACCAAGATTTCTACAGGTGCTTCTATGTCCTTAACTTGCCAGCAACTTCTAGAGAAATATTCTCAAACATGGCACGACGCCACCCTACATCCTTTCTTAGAACAGTGCCAATCAGGAACGATTAAACCGGAACAATTCAATACTTGGCTGGTACAAGATTATCTATTTGTCGGAGAATTCACGCGAATGGCCGCACGAGTATTAGCGGCGTCACCTTTAGAACATTTTGATGTGCTTCTAAGCGGCTTGAATGCCCTAAAAGATGAACTCAATTGGTTTAGGGAAAAAGCAACGGAACGACGGCTCAATCTCTTCCCCCGAAAACAACCAACTTGTCAAAACTACTGCGATTTTATGGATAGCCTTGCATCTGCCCCCTATCCAGTGCAAGCTGCTGCTTTTTGGGCGATCGAGCTGGCTTACAATCAAGGCTGGCAATTAGCAGGGAAGATGGCCGAACCCTATACGGAGTTTGCAAACCGTTGGGGGAATCCTGGCTTCACCGAGTATGTAAAACTTTTAGAAAAGCAGGCAGATGAGGTCTTGCAAACGGCAACACAAAGTATTCGACATCAAGCTGAAGACGCATTTTTGAAAGTTACCAAGCTAGAGAAAGAGTTTTGGCAAATGGCTTTTACGGCAGCCCAAGTCTAAAAAAGCGATCGCACTTGTAGCATTTAGGGAAACCGAAAATTGACAGTACCCTTACGAGGACTCACTACCCTCACGCAGGCCCAACTGAATGCCTGGGTTATTCAGGCACAAGCTCATACGCAGGGGGGTCAACTCGCAGACTCTATCCCTCTACTGGGTCAAGCCGATCCCAACTGGTTTGCCGTAAAGATACAAGATATAAAGGGTTACTTTCTTTCGGCTGGCGATGTTACTTTGTCGTTTCCGCTGATGAGTGTGGTTAAGCCATTCGTTCTACTATTTTTGTTAGAGCAGTTGGGAACACAAGCTGTATTTTCTCGCGTGGGCATGGAGCCTTCTGACGAACCCTATAATTCTCTCACTCAACTCCAAGCAGATAAGGGTTGGCCTCGTAACCCAATGATAAATAGTGGCGCGATCGCACTTGTGTCTCTGCTCCCCGGTCAAGATGCTCGATCTCGCTGCGAAAACCTGTGTCACTGGCTCAATCAACGCTCGAATAGCCATTTATTTTTAGATGAGGCAATGCTGAGTTCTGCACGTTCTGTACAGAATAGACGCAATCAAGCCATTGCTTGCCTCCTAGCTGAATCGGGTTATCTGGATGCCGTAGAAACAGTTTTAGACACCTACAAGCAAGTTTGCTGTCTATCGGGAACTGTAGCCGATCTAGCGCGTTTGGGCATGCTGCTGGTGCAAGATCGAGGAGAAATCTTACCAGAACACCGTCGCATCGTGAATGCGTTGATGATGACGTGTGGTTTGTATCAAGCATCCAGTCGCTTCGCCGTGGAGGTAGGACTGCCGACGAAGTCAGGAATTAGCGGGGCTATTGTTTCGGTGGTACCATCTCAAGGAGCGATCGCATGTTACAGTCCCGCTCTCGATTCAGCCGGTAACTCAAAGGCTAGTCTGTTTTTATTACAGCAACTCGCCCAAGCACTAGATCTGAGCGTGTTCACTTGAATGTCACTGACTTAACCCTGAATCAACCCTTGTGCGGGGGGTTTGGGGGAAACCCCCAAGTCCGGGTTTTTTCTCATACCTGCAACTTTCACCTTAAGTCAGTGCCATTCGTGTTCACTTAAACATTCTCAATTACCCATTACCCATTCCCCCTCTCCATTCTTGCTTGTCGATCTTTCGCACATTTTCTGCGGCAGCGATTGTCTCCAGGTATTTTAGGAGCCAGAATAGTTCATCATCGTCCTGTTGTCCCTTATATTTCCGAACCTGGATTGCATTGTCGCAGTTATCGACAAATGTTTCTGGTGTATCATCAATCACAATTAATTTTTTGAGAGAATACCCTTTTTTCTTTAACTTCTTTAATTGCTTGACGTAATAATACTTCCCTGTTTGATAGTCAAATCGAACGTCACACCGTTCCCAAGTAAAAACAAATTGAAGTTTTGTCGTTTCAGGAAAAATATTTTTAATGATCTCATGGGCATATTCGGGACTCGATGAAGTCCAAACCGCAATCTTAAACCAAGCTGTACAAGTAGATAGAAAGAGATCCACACCGGGTCGTTTGTAAACCAAGTAATGGAACGCGGTGAAATCAGGAGTACGCTCTAGTGGCTCTTTCACACTGTAGATTAATGTTTCATCGAGATCTAAGATGAGTAACTTGTCAGATCGTGGCGACATAATTTCAAACTCTTCTCACACCCTCCGGGAGAGATAGTTCACTTGAATTGGTGCTGGAGGCGTTCACCGGATGCATCCCGATGCCAGCAAATTTACTACTGTAAGACTATATTGGTTTAGGCAGACCAGCCACTTCCCAAAGGAGAGTTTGTAACAATAGATTAAGAGAGATTAAACTGCTAGGTTGTTATCAACATTGAATTTCATGCTCGACTCTCCAACTCAAAACCTCTACGACACCTGCGTGAAGTTTCTGAAACAAACTCCTCAGCAACGTTTGTTAACGCTCAAGAACTTCGGGCTAGCCCGATACAATTTTTTAACTCAAATTGCTCTGACTGAAGCAAATGTAGTCTGTGTGATGCGTTTTTTCCGAGAGCCAAGTCAGGTAAAATTCCCAAATCTTCGAGGAGCGGATTTATCGGGCTTAGTTTTGGATGGCGTGAATTTTATCCGTGGAGATTTGACAGGAGCAACATTGCAAGGAAGCCGTCTATTAGAAGCCGATCTGATTTTTGCTAACTTGACTGGAGCAGATTTGAGAGATGCCGATCTCCGGGGAGCAACCCTGAATGAAACTGTATGGTTAGGTGCTTTGGTAGAGGGGTGTAGGTTGGGAATAGGAATTGGGTTAACCAATCAGCAGCGCACGGAGTTAAAAGCTGGTGGTGCTGTCTTCGGCTAAAAGTTCACTAATGCATAGCTGAATTATGAGTAAAGTACTCGATCGCACTTGCAGAGAAATTTAAGTTTCCTCCAGTGCAGACCCAAGAGAGTGGATAGTGGAAGCGTCTGACTCATGTGAAGATTATTCACAATTCACAATTCACAATTTTACTATCCCCGCAGGAGCTGCTTAACTGTACCTACTAACTCTTGGGGGTGGAAAGGCTTAGCGATGTAAGCATCAGCACCTTGCCTAATTCCCCAGTAGCGATCGAATTCTTCTTTCTTTGCAGAACACATCACCACAGCCATGTTCTGAGTTTTAGCGTTAGCTTTGAGCCGTCGGCAGACTTCGTAGCCATTCATCCGAGGCATGACAATATCGAGAACCACAAGATCGGGAGACGAGGATTGGATCTGCTCGAGTGCTTCAACTCCATCGCTAGCAACAATCACGCTCAGCCCACTTCCTTGCAGAAGTTGTGCGATCATCTCGCGCTGGGTAAGACTATCCTCTACTACCAAAACTGTACCCATAACCACCTACCTACTTGGCTTGATTCAACCGAATTGGCTTTACTCAAATGTTAATGAGAAACGATCGGGAGCGGTAATATCTTTAAATGCTATTAGCGATCGTTAGCTGCAAATGACCGAATACAGACGATCTTGCGATCGCATTGTTCTAGTCTTCCACAAAATTTCCGCTAACCTATCGTGCAACTGGGTGGTTTTTCCTCTAAGTGGTTAAAACAGTGACCAGTGAGCAGTTGGTCGCTGGTTACTGCTTAAATGCTAACCTCCTTTCGGACGTCCTAGGGTCGTGATATAGAGAACGGCCTCATCGGGTGGAATACCCAAGACTTCATTGACTTGGTCATCAAAGAATCCACCAATACCACTTACCCCTAACTTGAGGTAAATGGCTGCTAAGTTCAATCGTTGACCGAGATGACCTGCATCCATGTGAAGATAACGGTAGACGCGATCGCCATGTTTTTCTACAGCTTTGTTCAAATCAGCCGTGTGAAATACCACCGCGCCAGCATCTCGACCCAAGTCTTGTCCTAAACACAAGTAGTGCAATTCCCTCCGGAAATTTTTAAATCGGATTTGCCGCAATTCTTGAGCTTGTGGGGCGTAATAATAGCAGCCTTCCTCTAGGTGATTGACTCCAGACACAGCGATAAATGTTTCAATAAAGCTCAAATCGAAATAATCGGGAGAGTCATTAAATCCTTGTTCGATATAGTGCTGGGGTTGGTAGGTAAAATCTAATAGGGCTTTGAGTTCTTCCAATGTGAGATTTGCCCCATTGTAAGCGCGAGTAGAGCGTCGTTTGAGAATTGTCTTTTCCAGTGCTGATGGGGCTAATCCTGCGGCAGAGATTCCACCCCAATCGATGGGTGGGGTAACGGTTGAGACTTTAGTACAAAACGGGAAGTTGTATTTATCGTCTTGTTGTTGTGCTGTTTGCGAACTGGATGACTCTTCCTCTAGTTCCCACTGCCTCATCTCGTCAATCTGGGTAGCGTGGTGCAAGTAGCCCAGTAATTCTCCATCTGGAATGTCTGGATAGTGAAGTTGAGTGGTTGAGGGCAACACGGTTGGGCAAGGCGGGAATTGTTGTCGTGGATTGAGTTTATCGGCCAGGGGTACGATCGCGATCGTGCTTTCTTGGTCTGGATCGAGATAAAGTAGAGTGTTAACCAACTCATCCGAGAAGCCCCCAATCGGGTGTGCTCGGTAGTTCGTGAGATCGCACGCTAACTCAATGTTTCCCAACAGATGACCCGTATCTAAGAAAATCCGTCGATACGCTCGATCCTCATAGCGCCACGCTGAACGATAAAAAACGGCCGTAATCACAATTGCAATATCTGTACTCCCCAAGACGGGATGCCAGAAACAGGCGTCTTGCAGTACTGACCAAACCTCACCTTCCCAAAAGTAAGCGAGAGAATGAGTTAAGGACTGATAGTTGTAGAGTCCTGTGGGTAAACAAGGTGTGCCACGGGACACCACATAAACTTCCGCTGGGTACAATCCACCCGCAGAGGGCGCAGCCCGTAAATACACTGGCGGCCCCATCATCGTCGGCAGCTTCGCAGTTAAGCCATAGCTGCAAAATAACAACCGCGACAACCGCTGCCAGGTTTGATCCGGTTCATTGGTAAATGCTTGGGGATCTTCTTTTAGATAGGGCTTGAGGTCAAATTTAGCTCCTACCTTGTATTCTTTGAAAGGTGCTGGTTGATTGTTCCAGTCCAGTCCCTTGTTTTTGGATGCGATCGTCTCTGGGTAGTACTTGGTTCGCTCGTGGTAGTGCTGAGCAATGGATAATTGCTGTTTTGACATAGTAATATAAGACGTTTCCGCTTGCCTTTCATCTTGACATCCCCAACCTCCAACTTTCACAAATCCGATGAAGGTCTATTAAAAACACTAAAAAATAGTAACGAGTTTTGGAAGAAGCTGGAAGGTTAACTCACAATAAAGGATATTTGTCAAGAATAGGTAAAGGTATAGATTTAAAAATTTACAATTATTAAAAAAATATTATAGCGAATGTGCTTTTTGCTACACGGCTTTACCCTAAAAAAGGTATAGAGCGCTATTTCGTATAAATACTTATTGACATTCAGCGGAAATCAGCATCTAGAAAGCCGCTAGTGCTCTAGAGTAAAAGTGCAGATGAGATGAATAAGATGAGTGGAACAGAGCTGCTGGCTCTATATGCCAGTGGCAGAAGGGATTTTAGAGACGTAGATGTCAGTGAGACTGACCTATTTGAGGCAAATCTGCAAGAAGTTAACTTTGCGGGTAGCAACATGAGAAAGATTTACCTACCATACTCTAATTTGCGACAAGCTGACTTGCAGCAAGCCCAACTTCAGGCGGCTCAGTTGAGCGATGCTCAACTCTATCAAGCCAATCTATCGAATGCAGATCTCCAAGACGCGAATCTATTTAGAGCCACACTCCGTCGTGCCAATTTGCAGGGCGCCAATCTAGAGCGTGCTAATCTCCAAGGAGCGGACTTAGGCAACGCTGACCTCAGTTGTGCCAATTTAAAAAATGCCGACCTAAGTCGTGCCAACTTGAATAAAGCGAACCTCACTAAAGCTCAGTTGAGCGGCAGCAACTTGTTTCGCAGTCAACATGCAGACCTCTCCGATGCCTACCTGGATGGTTCAACCATTCACCCTGATGGACACCGACTAGATAACCCCCAACCAAATGAGGATAAGGAGTAATTTCATTATTTGATGAACCAGTAGAGGGATAGATGAGCTACTCGCAACTTTCAACTTAGATTAGTATCAGACGATCGCGTTGTTGCGCGCGGCGGCTGTCTTCTGCGTCGGGAGTAGCTAAACCAAAGTACACCTGCTAATAGAAGAAGATAGGGACTGTAAGCAATCAGCCAAATTCCTAAACGCAGTAAACCCGTCGTCAATTCACCCATTGAATGAGTTGCATTGTTCCAAGTGTCTCGAACTTGTAACCCAAGAGGTGGCTGTGCAGTGGTAGTAGAAATAGCAGCTTGTAACTGTAGAGTAATGACAGAGTAAGCCACCCGATTCGCTAAATTTTTGAATTGGGCGTCAATTTGCTCGATGGATTGCCGAACATCGCTGAGTTCTTTAGCCACTTTGAGCACATCGCCAACCGAACCCGATCGCTTCATAATTTGCAGCAACGAAGCTTCCGTTTGCCGTAAATTTCGTAATCTTGCCTGGATATCCACAAGTTGATTCGTGACATCTTCAGCACTGATCTTGCGACGTTGTATGCTTCCCAACTTGGCAAGAGCATCCAGCGTAGGTTCCAGCTTCTCTTGCGGAACTCTGATTTGTATGGATGCTGTTTGACGGCTACCGTTTTCGGGCTTATCATCCTGCAACCCAAGAATATCCCCCTGCTGTTGTTTAACAATATCTGAGGCTTTTCGTAGCGTGTCATCCATCGAGTTGACGACAAGGGCAATTTCAGCAGTTTTGACAAGTTGGGGGCGAGACTGCGGTAAATCATTGGTTGGTTTAGGTGGTTGAGTTGGTGCCGAGCCACTCGTCACACTGGCTTCATTTGGTGCTTGTGATACTGATGATTTGAGTTGCAGCGCTTGCTCGGAAGAACCACAACTTGCTAAAACCAGGCTACCGAGCAGGGTAATCAAGGCTAGAGTAGGTTTGAGCAGGGAAGGAATCGAGCGGTTCATGGCATACCCTCAAATGTTTTTTAATGAAGCGGAAATAGGTATCACTCTGGTGCTGCTAGTTATGCAAGAGGTGAATTAACGGCTATTATGTCCCACTTGAAGATAAGCCTTGAGAGAGTTGCAATTTAAGTAACACGGGATGTAAGCAATAGTTAATGTAGGGGCGATCGCTTAAACTCAAAAGTCAAAGACTACTCTGAATCACACCACGAAACAACAGCTATTTGCGCGGATGGGTAGGTGTTTTTTGGCAGAGGCGGTTAATTTAAGTATCAATGCCTTTTACTGTAAGGGTTTGCGCGTTTTGAGAAAAAAATGAGTTCCGCGCAACTTCTGGAAACATTGATGTTAAAGGATTTTAGCTGATTTGATAGGTTGACTCTTGTCCAATCGAGGAGCTGAAATGGTATATTTAGGGAGTTCCGCGCAACAGCACCTTGATAACTGCATAAAGTAAGGGTTCCATGTACCCGCAGTTGAAATCACCATTAATCCCTATCAGGGATTGAAACGATACTTTGGCAAAGCTTAACGACCAAATTCAAAAGTTGAAATCACCATTAATCCCTATCAGGGATTGAAACTTTGACGACTGCTACTTGTGCTTTCCCTAGTTCTGTTGAAATCACCATTAATCCCTATCAGGGATTGAAACATCAG
>DATNPT010000329.1:0-4093 GCA_036703075.1 Chroococcales cyanobacterium | reverse complement strand
ATTGGCAATACTTACAAAAGTGCATTTCTGATTACGACAAGACCATAACGCCAAGCTTAAGCGGGAAAGCTTCATAAAATACGGTTTTTTATCTACTCATTATTGCTCGATAGATATTAAGAAGTAGGGGCGTACAGATGTACGCCCCTACTATATTGCATATTTGACGGGCAACAGGGAACAGTAAAGGTATTGGCAGGGGATTCAGCCTCTCCTAATACCAACCGCCTTAAGGCAGGGGCTTGTATCAATAGAGCAAGGGGAAACTCAGATCGGAAACGAAGAACGGTGAGGAACGAACCGTTCCCTGTTCCCTTTTGGTCAAGCTGAATTCGACTCGATCTAGTTAGCTTAAGCGGACCCAACCAACTCTTGGTGTTGCATCAGTCTTATCCTTTGATTAGGATGGCAACAATTGTCCAATCAAGGCAGCATGGTAAACAGACCTCCTCAGTCCAAGCGCTTCGTTTCTACATCGCAGGAAGAAGAGTCCGAAATTGACTATTTTGATTATTACTACGACGATCCGGGGACTCCACCGGGTCTAATTCAGCCGCCGGAAGATGCCTCGCCCACAACAATTGTCTTGATCGACTACAACGAAGCCAGTGCGAGTCGCGTTCAACTGACGACGCCGGAAGCGTGTTCAGATTATCTCGATACCGAGTCAGTGTCTTGGGTCGATGTGCTGGGCTTAGGAAGTACGGACATCTTAAAGCGATTAGGTCAAGTTTTTGGGCTACATCCACTAGTTCTGGAAGATATCGTCAACGTACCCCAGCGTCCGAAAGTAGAAGACTATGACGATCAAGTGGTGATTATTGCCCAGATGGTGATGCTTACGGACAAAGGAGACGGCTTCTGGGTCGAGCAGGTGAGTTTTGTGTTAGGGAAGCATTATCTGCTGACGGTACAAGAGGAACCCCAACGAGATTGCTTTGGACCCGTGCGCGATCGCATTCGTACCAACAAAGGTATCATCCGTAAATCGGGCGCTGATTATCTAGCCTATACGCTCTTAGATGCCGTAGTCGATGGTTTTTTTCCCGTACTGGAAGCCTACGGCGAGCGAATTGAAGACTTAGAGGAAGAAGTTGTCACCGCCCCAACCAACCGAACGTTACAAAAAATCTACCAAATCCGCCGCGAATTGTTAGCACTGCGCCGATCGATTTGGCCGCTGCGAGATGCGATTAATACCTTAATACGTGGGGGTAGCGACTTAGTGGGTCCAAACGTCGAGATTTACCTAAGAGACTGTTACGACCACACCGTTCAGGTGATGGATATGGTAGAAACTTATCGAGAACTGGCGTCTGGTTTAATGGATGTTTACCTCTCCTCCGTCGGTAACAAGATGAACGAGATTATGAAACTTCTCACTGTCATTTCGTCGATTTTCATTCCGCTAACCTTTATCGCTGGCCTCTACGGAATGAACTTCAACACAGAAAAGTCACCTTGGAACATGCCAGAACTGAACTGGTATTGGGGTTATCCTCTCTGCTTAGCTAGCATGTTTGCGATCTTTTGCGGTCTAGTCTACTTTTTCTGGCGTCGAGGTTGGTTTGAAAATTTTTCCACTATCAAGAAAGATTAACAAATCTCAAGCCCCCTTAATCTTATTGAAGTTTTTTCTATAAAATAGCTGTTTGATTAGAGATCGGGATAGGAATTTAACCGAGTCCCTTTTGATTTAGACCTTTGTAAGAGGTTTGTTACTAGTGGATAGCCGGAATTTACTAATTTTAACTGTTTACTTAATCATTGTTACTTATGTTTTTTACCAAGCCTATAAATCTTTAGGCGGTCAAGTCGTTATTGAGTTAGACTCGGCTGATTTAAACCAGCAGCTAAGGGAAAAAGCACTAGACGAAATAGTGGCTGTCAAATTTAAGTTTAGAGACAGTTACAGGCTTAGTGAATTGACAAAACTTCCGATTGTCCTTAAGAATAAATCCCAAGAGCATAGTATTAGTGTTGATTGGAACGTAAGTTCTATCATTGACTTTGATAACGTTACAGGGCGAGTGATTCGACTAACTCCCGGACTGACAGCCATACCCCAAAACCAAGCCGTTAGCATCCTTGCTCCCGATCAAAGTATTGATGAAGAATTGACCGATGACAAAGATATTGCCGCTCCGTTATTTAAGCCTGCAAAGCTGAAAAAAGCTATAGATAGCGGAACTCCCTTCTACCTGCGATTGTTCTTAACGATCTCCAATATAGTAAGTACTGACCTTGATAAGCGTTCCCAAATTCTGAGCTGTCGGCTTGTTCCTAAAAAGCTGAGCTGGACAAGAGCTCTGGTCATTGCCATGAAGCCAAAACCACCTAAGAAATAAGCTTTGTCTCTCTGACGGGTATGTACTAGTAATAAACCTTCTGCCCTGGAGACCTCTGCCTTTTGCTATAGCTTTGCGAGAAGAAAAGGCAAGAGGCGACTAGACTGGAAGAAGGAGAGAGTAGGCGAAGGTGGTTGCGGACTCGCTCTTCTCGATCGAGTCTGAGGAAAGTCCGGGCTCCCGAAAGACCAAACTTGCTGGGTAACGCCCAGTGCGGGTGACCGTGAGGATAGTGCCACAGAAACATACCGCCGATGGTCTAGAGACGTGGCACGCTGCGTCTCTACAAACAGGTAAGGGTGCAAAGGTGTGGTAAGAGCGCACCAGCAGCATCGAGAGGTGCTGGCTCGGTAAACCCCGGTTGGGAGCAAGGTGAAAGGAATCACGGTTGGTCTTTTACCAGTTCCGCGAAAAAGAACCGCTTGAGGTGTTTGGTAACAGACATCCTAGATAGATAACTGCCCTGTTCAGTAGCAACAAAGCTATTGAGTCAGAACAGAACCCGGCTTACGACTTGCTCTCTCCCTCTCCCTTCTGAGCGTTAATCGGATATTCAGATTTTTGAATTATGCATGATGAATGAAGAAAACACTCCGATCATTCATCAGTGGATATTGAGTTAGTGACAAGCCCCTAGATTCATCTATGGCAAACTTTCTGTCATTGTAGAATTCTTGTTTTCAGACCCACCAAGGAATTGGGGGGATATTTCATCATTCATAATTCATAATTTCTTATGACTCTCTTAGACCCTCGTCGCCAGAAGCAACTACAGAAACTCATAGAAAAACTGGGATTGCCCGACGGGGTGTCCGTTCAGTGGTCGCTGCTCGATCGCGCCCTGACTCACCCCAGCATATCTGTTGAGTGCAACTACGAGCAGTTGGAGTTCGTTGGGGATGCTGTAGTGCGGATGGTTGCCTCAGAGTTTTTACTGAAAACTTATCCTAACGCCTTGGTCGGTGAGTTCGCTGCCATTCGTTCGGTACTGGTGAGCGATCGCATTCTAGCTCAGTTGGCCCGCATGTATGGGTTAGATCGCTACTTACTTGTCTCTAGCAGCGCTGCCTGCGATACAGCAGGAGAGACATCGCGGATGGCTGATGCCTTTGAAGCCCTATTGGGTGCGCTTTACCTGAGTACTCACACTCTCGAACTCATACGACCCTGGCTAGACCCTCACTTACAGCGACTAGCCGTTGAGATTCGCGAAGACCCAGCACATCAAAACTACAAAGATGCTCTCCAAGAGTGGACGCAAGCTCACTACAAGCTCCTTCCCGAATATCGCCTCACAGAAACGAGTTTGATGCATAATGACGAACATCGATTTACTGCCGAAGTCTGGCTGCAAGGTCAGCGATTGGGCGAAGGAAAAGGGCGATCGAAAAAGGCAGCTCAACAAGCAGCAGCGAAACAGGCTTTTTTAACCGTGACGGGCAGAACTTGAGAAGCACAGGAATTGCCGTATTAGGGGTAGGTCGTTGGGGTGTCCACTTAGTGCGGAATTTTTTGGAACACCCCGATGCTTGCGTCGTCGCGATAGTCGATCCACATTCGGAACGCTTAGCTGCCTGTAAAGAGCGATTTAACTTGGATGAGCGCGTGGTTTTAGCAACAGATTGGTCAACAGTACGCGGTCATCCTGAGATTGAGGCAGTCGCGATCGCAACTCCAGCCTCTACCCATTACACCTTGATTGGGGACGCTTTACAGCAAGGCTACCACGTCCTGGCAGAAAAACC
>DATNPT010000320.1:0-39771 GCA_036703075.1 Chroococcales cyanobacterium | reverse complement strand
ATAATACTGGCACGCTCTGAATGACATTAAGAAATAGGTAGCGAGACAAAACTCGGTTGGTGGAAGCACCCATCGCTTGCGCTGCTTCGATGAACAGTTCGTTTTTGACGCTAGCCGTGTGGTTGCGGACTACGCGATAGTACTGGGGGATGTAGGAAATACTAATTGCGATCGCGGCATTGATGACCCCTCGTCCTACAATGAATGCCAGTGTTACCGACAGTAGTAGTCCTGGCAGCGTGTAGATAGTATCCATCAAAAACAGCAGTACCCGGTCTAATTTACCACCTAGATAACCGCTAACTAAACCTAAGGGAACCCCGACAATCAGACTCAGTGTTGTAGCAAGAATGACAACTTGTAAGGCAGCTTGAGCGCCAAACAAGGTACGAGAGAACACATCATAACCTTGGCGACTGGTACCAAACCAGTGATTTAGTCCCGGTGGCTCGTGAATTGGGTTACTCAATGACTCAATTGGGCTTTGCAGCCATCCCCCTGCTTGAAACGTGGGAGCGAGCAGTGCAACTGTTACAAAGAAAACGGTAATGACTAGTCCTATCGCCATCAACTGCATAGAGAGGCTGGGGCGATCGGAAAAACGAAGAAATTGAGGTAACCGAAGTTTGGTTGGAGTCATGGCCGATCAAACATTTCGTAAACGCTCTACTTGAGTTGCTAAATGTTGCCTTATTTTATCGGCTTTCTCCTGAGCGGCTGTAAAGTTAGCATCAAAGGAAAGCGCTAGTTCAAATGCCGCTAATGCGTCCTGCGGTCGTTCTAGCTCAAGGTATATACAGCCTAGATCGTAAGCTGGATAAGTTGTCATATAGCTGAGATCGAAAGGTTCACCTCTGTAGTAACTGTCCTCTTTACCCAACCGAATACAATTTTCCAAATAGCCAGTCGCCCCTACTAAAAACCCTAAAGCCTTAAGGGTCACACCAGCTAAATAGTTAAGGGGAGGGAAAGTAGGGTACCATTCTAACCCCCGCTGGCAGAGTAGCATAGCAGTTTCATAATCTTTCTGTCCCAGTGATTGCTCTCCCAAAACATAAAGCATGTCGGGAACAAAGGAAGACTCATTAGGTGGGTTTCCTGCAATTAAATTTGGTAGCAACCGTTCAAAAACTTCTGCGGAACATTCTTGCGCTTTTTCGGGCTGCTGGATATCTGAATACATTCCTGCAATGCAAGACAGGAGCCTGAGGTTGAGCCCGTCTTCCTGTCTTACGCGTTCTAGTAGAGGGATATTCCGATTTGTATTTTTTTGCAGTACTTTCTCTTTCGTATTGCCGTAGTGCAAAATTTTCAAACTTTCTAAGCATCCCCCATAATTTTTGCTAGGCATTATATGTTGATTTTGATACTTCAGCTGTTCGTGAAAACGATTAGCATAGTTGACGTCTGGCAGGTGGCGAAATAGTCTGGTAAGGTAGGCTGGTGTACTACTACAATCATTGGCTTCTGTGCGAACTATAGAGTACGCGACAATATCTGATTGAGAATTGATTTGATATAAAAAATCTTCGGATTCAACAATCAATTCTTCATCGGCATCAAGTACTAAGATCCAATCACCAGAGGCTTGAGAAATCGAATAATTACGAGCCGCTGCAAAATCATCACACCATTGAAAATAACTAACTTTTGCTCCATACTGAGTAGCCACTTCAGGAGTTCCATCTACAGAACCCGTATCGACGATAATTATTTCATCGACGTAAGCCTTAACACTATCTAAACATTGCGGTAAGGTCTGACTTTCATTTTTGACAATCATGCAAAGCGATAAAACAGGCTTTGAGTGTGACTCTATAGGGGTGTCCATTTTGCATTTAGGCTGGAATGTAGAGGGCTGCCAAAATCGTAGGTAGAGCAATCATTTGACCAGGATAAATCATGAACTCCTCTATAAATGTTTCCATAAAAACGTAACCATAAGGAGACAGAATGGATTCTAGAGTCTCAGGAGTATATTTACGAATGTGTTCTGGTTCTTCATCCGGTCCCAAGCAGTTATTCGGTACGGCAAAATAAGCTCGTCCACCAGGACGGAGTACCCGAACTGCCTCTTTTACACAGCTTTGCTCATCATCAATATGTTCTAGAACCTCTGTTCCCACTACTACATCAAAGCTACCCTCGGGAAGAGGAATGCTAGGCAGAGTAGCGACAACACCGTGTATTTCCTGAGGAAGTTGAGCAATAGCGACTTCTGAAATATCCAACCCTGTTACTGTATTACCAAACTCTAAAAGCTGACGAGCCAGGATACCCGTACCGCATCCGAGTTCCAGCACGTCATGGAAATGTCCAACAGCCCAACAAATTCTGCCGAAACATCCTGGGTAGCGACGCCAAGTTGCAGTACCTTCTTTACCCCAAACTTGATTCCAGTAATTAGGTTGAAGATTAATGTTAGTTTCTGCCATATTACTTAAAATTTATTCTAAAAGTTATGCCTGATTCGCTAAGAATTCTTTGATGGTGTTAATTTTTACTTGAGCGGCTGTAAACTTACCATCAAAAGAAAGAGCCAGTTCAAAGGCGACTAGTGCTTCCTGCGGGCATTCCAGCTCAATGTAAACATTACCCATGTCATAAGCCGGATAAATGGTCATGTAATCTACTGCAAAAGGTTCTCCTCTATAGTAGTTACCATTTTTACCTAACTGAAGACATTCTTGAAAATAGGCTAGTGACCCTAGCGGAAATCCTAAAGCTCTTAAAGTCGCACCAGCAAGCGTGTTTAGAGGTGGGTAGTTGGGACACCATTCAAGTCCTCGCTGACAAAGTAACTGAGTAGTTTCATAATTTTTCTCTAGAAGTAACTGCTTTCCCAATTCATACATGAGTGAGGGGATGTAGCTAAATGGTTCAGGCCGAGCGCCATATTCGAGATGTGGATGCAAGCTCTCAAGAGCTTCTGCATAAATTTCTTTGGACTTGTCTAGTTGCTGAGTATTTTTATAAAATTCAGCCAGACAATACAGGAGCGTGAGATTTAATCCTTCCTCTTGTCGAAGACGTTCTAACAGAGGAATGTTACGGCTAATATTTTTTTGTTTTACCTGTTCTTTGCCGTAGCCATAATGTCTAATTTTTAAATCATCTGTATAACTAGACAAATGATGATTTAAATATCGATCGTGATAGTGAATAGTTTCATGGAAACGCCCTAGATATTTTAGCGCATAAATATTACGAAATAACCTTGTGACATAATTTCCTACAATTTTATTAGGAATCTCCTCCATCATGTCGGCGATCGGCAAAGAATAAGCCACTATTTCTGGATATAAAGACAAGTTATATAAAAAATTGTCCGATTCGATTACTAATTCTTCATCAGCATCCAGCATTAAAATCCAATCGCTAGAGGCTTGTGATATAGCATAATTACGGGCTACCGCAAAATCATCGCACCACTTAAAAAACTTAACTGTTGCTCCATATTCAGTAGCAATTTCAGGTGTCCCATCCTGAGAACCTGTATCAACTACAATCATTTCATTAACATAAGGTTTAACACTGGCTAAACACCGAGGTAAATTCTGGCTTTCATTTTTGACTATCATACACAGTGATAGGCTCGGTATAGAATTGGCTCTATAATTCATTCTCTAAACCTCAATATTTTTATTAAGTAAGTTAATGAAGATTTAGTCTAGAAAAATTATAGATTAAAGCAACTGGGTTCTACTGAAGGGGTTGTCTCAGTAGAACCCAGTTTAATTTAACAGAGTATTTCTCTCAGCTTTTACTGGACTGCCGAAACACCTACTGGCAGATATTTTTCGATTAGCTTGCGATACTCGCTCTTTTGCTTGACGCCTTGGATGTGTTCTAGTAATTCCTTGTCTTTAAAGAGCTGTACAGTGGGCGTTCCCATAACCTGAGCATTTTCGGCTATGTCTGGGTCTTCCGTAATGTCAATTTCGACAAAGTGAATTTTGTCATCAAATTCATCTACCACTTTGTTCAAAATTGGCTTAAGGGTATGGCAGGGACCACAGCTAGGAGAAACATACTTCACCATTATCAGGCGATCGCTCTCATGGAACAGCTTCCGCAGGGCGTATCCGCCTTCATGGCGCGTGTTGTTTATGTTAAACACCTCTTCGGGTGTTGCTGTCGTCTTCTGTTCAATTGTCTCAGCTGTTGGTGGCGTTTCAGACGACGGTATCTGCTGGTGGTACTCCTGAATCAGACCATGAACTGAAAGCCAACGTTCTGCTAGCATCGCTGCCATACAACCAGTACCAGCCGCAGTGATTGCTTGACGAAATTCATGGTCTTGGACATCACCAGCAGCAAAGACGCCTTCCACACTCGTCTCTACTGAACCAGGTTTTGTGACAATATAACCAACCTCATCTAGCTCCAACTGCCCCTTAAACAACGAGGTATTCGGTGTATGACCGATCGCGTAAAATAGTCCCTTAACGTGCAAGTCGCTCTCCTCACCCGTCTGAGTATCCCGGAGTTTCACGCCCGTCATCCGACCATTTTCACCAAAGACATTTACTGGTTCAACGTTCCAGTGAATCGTAATTCTGGGGTTATTCAAAACGCGGTCTTGCATCGCTTTACTCGCCCGCATCTTGTCGCTGCGTACCAAAAGGTGAACATGGTCACCGTACTTTGTTAAGTAGACGGCTTCCTCAGCCGCTGAGTCACCCCCCCCGACTACTGCCAGTTCCGCACCGTGGAAAATCGGAGTCGCACCGTCACAGATAGCACAGGCTGAGATGCCGTGACTCCAGAACATTTGTTCACTAGGTAATCCCAACCGCTTCGCCGTAGCACCAGTGGCAATCACAATGCTGTGGGTTCTAAACTCCCGTTCCTCAGAACGGACAATAAAAGGACGTTGGCTTAAGTCGACAAAGGTGACATCCTCAGTGTACAACTGTGCTCCCCAGCGATCTGCTTGCGCTTTCATCCGCTCCATCAACTGAGGCCCTGTAATTCCTTCCGGAAAGCCTGGAAAATTCTCTACCTCCGTCGTGGTCATCAGCTGACCCCCAGGCAGCCCCCCAGCTTGAAAGCCTTCAAACACCACAGGCTTCAGATTCGCCCGTGCCGCGTAAATAGCAGCAGTATATCCAGCAGGTCCAGAGCCAATGATGACTAAATTTTCTACGGTTGGATTGGACATAAGCCAAGTAAACTCATAACGACTACGCATAATCTAGTATAACGATTTTTTTCCCATAAAGCAGACAGCCTTAGCTTATTTATGACGACAAACGGGGAATCCTTGACTTGGAGTTCTCACTCCGTTAAGTTCGATTGTCACCCCAATTGCAAGCGCTCGATACAGGAGAAAACGCTATGGATAGTCAAGCCTCAGAGCTACTAGAGAAAATTCGTCAGCAATTCGATACAGGGCCATACCCCAGAACGCCTCTGGAGCAATCTCCCAAAGATGATGGGACTCTGCTCTACATTCATAATTTTCTGACTCCTTATTACTTAAGAAACCAAAAAGTTCCAGAAACTGAAAGAATCAGCATTTTAGATGCGGGCTGTGGGAGCGGCTACACCTCGTTAATTTTAGCAGAAGCCAATCCAGGAGCAAAAATTGTTGGGGTTGATATATCAGAACAGTCAGTAATTCTGGCTAGACAGCGTTTACAGTATCACGGATTTAAAAATGTAGAATTTCATGCTATTTCTATTGAGGAAATAACGTCTTTAAATCAAAACTTTGATTACATTAACTGCGATGAAGTTCTTTATTTATTAATCAACCCAGTCATGGGATTGCAAGCGATGAAGTCCGTATTGAAACCTCATGGAATTATTCGCGCTAATTTTCATAGTTCTCTCAGTCGCTCTCATTACTTCCGTGCGCAGCAAGTCTTCAAAATGATAGGAGTAATGGATGTAGCATCGCCAGAATTAGAAATTTCAAGAGTTCAGGAAACCATGAAAGCCCTGAAAGAGCAAGTGAGGATCAAAGCAGAGACTTGGGGAAATTTCTTTGAAATCAACAAAGAACATATTTTTGCTAATCATTTGCTTCAAGGGGATAAAGGTTATACAATTCCAGATTTTTTTTCTGCACTAAGCGCATCAGAGTTGGAGTTGGTCGTGATGGTGAATTGGCGACAGTGGAACTTAATGGATTTGTTTAACACTCCAAATGATTTACCAGCGTTTCTCGGATTAACTCTATCAGAACTCTCTCTAGAAGATCGGCTGCATCTATTTGAACTTTTGCATCCAATCCATCGATTACTAGATTTTTGGTGTGGACATCCCAATCAAACTCTACCCTTTGTACCAGTTGCTGAATGGATGCCCTCAGACTGGCAGCGTGCCAAAGTGCATCTGCATCCCCAACTAAAAACCCCAATTGTAAAAGAAGAACTAATCAGGTGTATCACACAGCTAAATCCGTTTGAAATCAGTCGTTACTTACCGATTACTGGAGAAATGTTGGTAGATAGTACAATTGCTGCTTGCCTATTGCCTCTATGGGAGGAGCCTCAGTTGATGTCGTCATTGGTGAAGCGATGGCAGACATTGCGAGCTGTAGATCCAGTTACCCTAGAGCAAAGGACGGAGTTAGAGGCATTTGAAATTATGAAATATGCGCTCATAGGGCTAGAGAGTTCTGGATACATACTTTTAGAACGTTGAGTAAGTAAGAAAAACGAATCATTTTAGTCTTGTAGAATAAAGGGAATAATGAATAACCAAGCACCTGATTTAATTGAAAAAATCCGTCAGCAATTTGATTTTGGTCCCTATTCCAGAATTGAGATAGAGCGTTCTCCTAAAAATGATGCTGTCGCACTCTACTATCACAATTTAGTTACTCCTTACTACTTGAGAAACCAGACGGTTGCCAGTAATGAAAATCGATTAATTCTAGATGCCGGATGTGGTAGTGGCTACAAGGCATTGATTTTAGCAGAGGCTAATCCTGGAGCAAAAATTGTTGGAATTGATATATCAGAACAATCACTTAAGCTGGCACGAGAACGTATGAAATACCATGGAGTTACTAATATAGAATTTTATTTACTTTCTATTTATGAACTGCCAGATTTAGGGTTGGAATTTGATTGCATTAACTGCGATGAATTACTATATTTATTTCCTGAGCCTGCTGTTGCCCTAAAAGCAATGAAGTCAGTCCTTAAGCCTCAGGGAATTATTCGCAGTAATCTACACAGCTCTCTTCAGCGGTTAAACTACTTTCGCGCTCAAAAACTCTTTCAAATAATGGGATTGATGGATAGCAATCCC
Source organism: Chroococcales cyanobacterium (assembly GCA_036703075.1). Classification (GTDB taxonomy): domain Bacteria; phylum Cyanobacteriota; class Cyanobacteriia; order Cyanobacteriales; family Coleofasciculaceae; genus DATNPC01. The sequence continues at coordinate 32,505 of DATNPT010000320.1, read as the reverse complement.
GAAGATATGGAAATAGGTATTGCGCTAGAAACTATCAAGGCTTTGAAAGATGATGTTGACCTCAAAACCAAAGTCTGGAATCCTAGCTACGAAGGAGATAATGGAAAAGAGGCAGTTTTGATGAACTATCTTTTTCAGGGAGATAAGGGATATACTATTCCTGATTTATTTACTGCGTTGAGAGCGGCGAATCTAGAATTTATCAGCATGGTAAATTGGCGGCAATGGAACTTAATCAATTTGTTTCAAGAGCCAGATAACTTACCAATGCTTCTGGCAATCAGCTTGCCAGAAATTTCTGTAGAACAGCAACTGCATTTATTTGAGCTATTGCATCCCATGCATCGGTTGCTAGACTTCTGGTGTGGGCATCCCGATCAAGCTCAACCCTTTGTACCAAGTGCCGAGTGGTTCCCCTCGGATTGGCTAGAGGCTAAGGTACATTTGCATCCTCAGCTGAAAACATCAACTGTGAAAGAAGATGTTATTAAGTGTTTTAAGCAATTACACCCGTTTGAAATTAATAAGTATCTGCCCATTAGTGAAGGGCGCTCCTTAGTGGACAGTACAATAGCTGCTTGCCTATTGCCCTTGTGGGAGGAGCCTCAGTCAATGCCATCATTGGTAAAGCGATGGCAGACCTTGTGTCCTATGCATCCAATTACCCTGGTACCAACGACTGAATCGGAGGCGTTTGACATAGTGAGATACACGTTGATGGGGCTGGAGAGTTCAGGATATATACTTTTGGAACGCCAATCCTGACGGGCTTAGTACATCCCCAGGAAATTTTTTCACAGGGGTGATCGCAGAGGCAGAACAAGTGGGTAAGTTACACATAGAGAGTGCAACATCAAGCATCCCACCTTGAAGGAGAAAGTTTTCATGAAACTAGAATTTCAAGCGAAGTTCCTGCAATACTTGAATCAGAAAAAGAGGCAGGATGAAGGCTTCACCCTGATTGAACTGCTGGTCGTTATCATCATTATCGGGATTTTGGCAGCTATTGCGCTACCTTCATTGCTGTCTCAGGTTAATAAAGGCAAGCAAGCGGAAGCTAGACAGAACATTGGTGCCTTAAACCGCGCCCAACAAGCTTACTATCTAGAAAACGGAGCTTTTGTTAATCAAACTACTAACCTCGCTCAGTTAGGTGTTGGTATAAAAACACAGACAGTAAATTACAAGTATACGATTACTGGCGAAGCTGGCACTTCTCCGCAGTATGCTAGTAACCAGGCAGCAGCATATGCTAGTAAAACGCTTAGATCCTATGTCGGATTAAATGCTACGGCTGTGGGAGACACAGTGACCAGTGAAGTTCTGACGATTGGTTACGTTTGTGAGTCAGAGGTTCCTACTCAAACACCAGCGGCAGGCGCAGCCCAAACGACTGACTGTACACAGCTTGGCGGCGGTGTTAAATGGAAGACGTTGGGTAGTAAGTAAGAGATTAACGCAGTGTTCGCTGCTACAGGTTGATGTGGCTTGAAGTGGCAAGTATAGCTTTACCCCGTCCGCTTCAAGTCTCATGCAACTTAATCCAAATCTAGGCTGTTGAAATTTTGCCTCGACATACTTAATCTAACAATGGAGTTTCAAAATTTTTGTGATTTGCTCCTAGTCCGCTTTGGGCGGACTTTGTTTTATGATGCGCTTTTAAAATCGCTAGGTCAAAACCGTTGCACATTGCCCCAGTCTATATATTTAGCTACTGAACCATTGTCAACAAAGCTTTCGCCTGTGGGGTGGGCACTGCCTGCCACAACTCGAAAAGCTTATTCTATCGTTGGTGTGCAATGCCCACCTGATGGCTATTGGGAATGGGGCAAGATGTCAGTATAGTCTCATCAGTTAGGTTTTTATGAGTCTCGAACAAGTTTTGGTGGCTTCTGAGTCATGGCAGGAGCAAGCTAATCAATGCATCCTTCGAGGAAACTATACTCAGGCTGCTAATCTTTACGAACAGGCAATCTCAGGAGAACCTGAAGTCAAGTCTTATTATTGGCATTTGGGCCTAGTGCTGTTGCTGCAAGGACAAGCAGTAGAAGCACAGACAACTTGGCTGATGGCGATGATGGAGGGGGAACCCGAACAAGTTGAAGCGTGGACGGCTGAACTGAGTTGGCTTCTGGAAACCGAAGCAACTAGACGCGAGACTCAAGATGAGGAAGCTGTTGCTTGGACAATCCGACAGCAGATTCAGGAAATTTACCCCAAAGATATCAACAATTTACTACATCTGATTCAATTAGCTATCAAGCTGAAGACCTATACCGGTGAGGAGTTCAGAGAGCTACGGGTACTCGAACTCCTCAAAGCCCAGCCATCACTAGCACCTGAATGGGAGCAATTGACAACAGTGTTGGGGGCTGTTTTAGATTATGCCCCTTTACACCCCTCAACGGTAGAATTTGCAGAGGTTTGTTTGGCATTTGTCCGGGAAGAAGCTCAGGCTGTCAAGTTTGTTAATACTGTGCTACCAGCCGCCATTGACATTGCCTTTTCTCAGAAGCAACCAGGAATATCCGCTAGCCTTGGTGAACTGTGTTTGCGCTTGAATCCCAAGCATAACGAAGTTCTGCGCCACTTGGCTAGTTTTTATCAAAATTCCGAGCAGTATGAGAAAGGGATAGAAACAGCTAAGTTATACTACTCCCTTTTTGAAACATTAGTCGATAAGGTTGCTGCAAGCCTCGTGATACTTCGGGGTTTGATGAGTGCAGGTGGGCATTGGGAAGAAGCATGTTCAGTTCTGCAACAACAGAAATTACTCCTCAATGCCATGCTGGAGTCGCCACCAATGTCGATCGAGCCGATTACCGTATCACGACTGTTCAATACAAGTTTCTTTTTACCTTATTTTCAAGATTCTCCTCAGGAGTTTAGACAACTTCAGAATCAAGTGACTCAACTTTGCCAAGCCAATATTGACATTTATGCTAAGGAAAACGTAGAGCGATATCGTCAAGGACTTAGAGAGCGCAAACAACTTGGCGTGACGGGCAAACCCCTAAAAATTGGTTATCTATCTCATTGTTTCAGAGAGCATTCGGTTGGTTGGCTCGCACGGTGGCTATTGCAGCATCACGATCGCGATCGCCTTCAAATTAACGGCTATTTTCTAGTTTGCGATCCCGTATATCATAACCCTTTACATGAATGGTATCTCACTCAGTTTTATAAAGTTTACAAATCGGATAGTTCTTGGGAAACTGCTGAGCAAATTTATCAGGATGAAGTTGATATCCTCATCGATCTAGATAGTATTACGTTAGATATCAGCTGTGAGGTTATGGCACTCAAACCTGCCCCCATTCAAGTAACTTGGTTGGGTTGGGATGCATCGGGACTACCCAGTATTGATTACTTTATTGCCGATCCTTATGTTTTACCGGACACGGCTCAAGAGTATTACAGCGAAAAAATCTGGCGTTTGCCCCAATCTTACATAGCGATCGATGGGTTTGAGGTAGCAGTGCCAACTCTACGTCGGGAGCATTTGGACATTAAGAATGATGCTGTGGTGTATCTGAGCGTTCAGAAGGGATATAAGCGGCATCCTGACACGGCACGACTGCAAATGAAAATTCTTAAAGAGGTGCCGAATAGCTACTTTTTAATTAAAGGTGGAGCTGACGAAAAAGCCATTAGAAAGCTATTTACCCAGATATCTCAAGAGTTAGGAGTAGATAGCGAGCGCCTCCGATTTTTGGAATCCGATCTGACAGAAGCAATGCATCGAGCTAATTTGGGTATTGCAGATGTGGTATTAGATACTTATCCTTACAACGGAGCAACCACTACCTTAGAAACATTGTGGATGGGTATTCCTTTAGTCACGCGAGTTGGCGAGCAATTTGCCGCTCGTAACAGCTATACCATGCTGATCAATGCAGGTGTAACAGAAGGCATTGCCTGGACTGATGAAGAGTATGTGGAGTGGGGTGTTCGTTTGGGCAAAGATCCTGTCCTGCGGCAACAAGTGGCTTGGAAGTTGCGGCAATCAAGGCAAACATCACCTCTATGGAATGCCAAGCAGTTCACTCGCCAGATGGAACTTGCTTACGAGCAAATGTGGGAAAAGTACATGGAAGAGCGTCAATAATCCCCATGAAGCACCCAAGTTCCTGTTTCTAGCTGAATTGCCCGTTTGTGGCTCAAGCTTTCTGGTTTCCAGGATGGCAAACTTTCAGCGTTCAGGGTTGCGATCGCTTGTTGGTTTTCCCTATTTAGGATAATTCGACCTTGAATGAGGTTTAACAACGCTTTCCACTGCATTTCGTCCAACTTTCCTACCCCAGAAATTTCTAGTTCCTGGCTCATCTCTAAATCTTCTTGCATGAGAAGATTGAAGATAATACCGGAAAAAACTGTATCAGCATCCTTCTGAGAAATGTTGCCTAGCTCTACTAGTAGTGCGATCTTGGCTTGATCGGGGTGAGTGGCGATTCTCCTGATTGCGCCTTCTAACTCTCGACAAAGTAACTCTTCGGGTACTGTCCAATCAGGGAAAATGATCAAGTTAATTTCCCTGAGATTTACGGGAAGTAGATCAGGGGCATCTGCCCGTAGTTGTACTGTCGCTGAATTCTCAGGAATTTCTAATTCTCTGGATTTGGGGAAACTATCACAACCGATTGTCTTTAAAAACCTTACTGCTATAGCAACAGGACTATAATTCTCGATCGCCCAGCGTCTTCCTTCAGTAGAGATTCTTTCTAAAATTCCTGGCTCGCTAGCAATGCGATCGACAGAACTCTGGATGTTATCTATATCAATTCCGATATAGTGCTGCCAATTCTCCGGCATTACAGGCAATAATGCCCCATACTTTTCCAAGTCTACGTGAAAAGTCACGCATCCTGCTGCTAAGGACTCCCAAAATCGCCAACTGTCCCACCATTCCACAAAGGTTTGTCCGATTGCTGAATTGGGAACTAACCAACCTCCAAAAGCAGCACAGGCAGCAGTCTGTTTCAGGCGTTCGTAATAATTTGGGTAGTGACGGCTACCTGTTTGCTTCCACTGTAAGTAGTGATAAGGGTCTACAGGAGGATGATGGAAGCTGTCAACAGTATCATCTATGAGCAAAATCTTTTGAATGAAAGGGAAGAAATAGTCGCGAACTACCAATCTAAGAGGATAGTCAGCAAGAATTACTCCCTGTTCAATTTGTAGCCAGCCTTGGTCAACCGGTATAAATCGGTTGGCAATTCTTAGCCGATCTTGGGGAACTCTAAAATTAGCGAGTACGGTTCTTGTTCTTCGCTCAAAATTAGGGATGGTAGTGGTTTCTCGGAGAATACGGTTAGAAAGCCCAAAGGTCCAAGGTCTGTAGTTGTCAGGATACTGAGTTCCTCCATTGCAATGGGTTCTAAAGATAAAGTCAAAATTTTCTGAGACATGAGGATATAAAGACGGTTTCGAGCCATCCGTATCGTCTAGATAGACAGTGATATATTTTCGACTTGGATAAAAGAGATTTTCTGCAAAAGGTTGGTTGTAGAAATTCCAGTCCTTGTCCAGTACAACAACCGAGCAATCTTCAGGGGTTACGCTGGGATCGTGTCGGAAGAGATAGTTTTCTCGATTGGGCGAAATTTGCCAGAAATTGATATTTGAATAAAATGGTATGCCTAGTTCCTTAAATCCTTCAGCTAGGCAGATGCTTAAATGAGGGAATCCTTGAGGGTATAAATAGAAAAACACCTGACCTTTAAAGGCGCATTCTGTAGCGAATTTAGCCGCTATACTAGCACTGTTCCTCATGAACTTTTAGTTGACCTTGTATGCCTGTCCTAAACCTTCGGAAGATTCACTAGCCTATCTAACTGAAAGGTAGGAATAGTTTCGGCTCTTGATCGCGCGATCGCTTGCTGATTTTCATTCTCTAAGACAATACGAGCATAGAGGCGAGGCAAGAGAGCTTGCCACTGGATTTCTTCCAACGTTCCAACTAGAGAAATTTCCAGTCCTGCCGTAACATCCAAATCCTCTTGTATGAGAAGATTCATCACCATACCGGATACTACTAAATCCGCATCCTCCTCACCAATGTCGCTAGTGTCTATCAGTAGGGTTATGCGCTTGCGCTCGGGGTGAATTGCAAGCGATTGGATAACACTAGCCAACTCCTGGGATAACGAGTCTTCTGACCGACTCCAGTTTGGAAAAATAATTAGGTTGATATCTTTTAGCTTAAGGTGAGCAAGCTCGACAGATTCCGCTAAATTGGATTGTAGACGTTTTAGCATCTCCCCTGCCGGAGCAAAATCTGGCACAGCTTGTACAACACTATGTAAAGCTTGTTCTGCTAAAGCGACATCATTAATCTTGTCTGCAACCTGAGCTAAATACCAGGATACACGCCAGTGGGTACAGTCCAGATTGATGGCTGCTATCAATTCAGAAACTGCCTCGGCATGTCGTCCCTGCTGTTGCAGCACTAATCCTGACCATAACCTCAAGTAAGCGTCATTGAGGTAATAGTCTCGGTATTGTACTATTCCACCCTCGCCCAGAGATAGCAATATTGATGATTCTGCAATCTTTTGCTCTGCTTCAAACAATTCTTGAATGTTTTGTGAAGTCAGGCTCACCGTAAATTCAGGCGCTGTATCCCCGAGAGATTTTGCAAAGACTTCTGCACCAGACAGTTGTTCAGGTTGTCCAGTCAAGTCCTGAAGCGAAACGGGCTGATAAAGTAGCGTTGAGTGAGGGTCAATCCCCCATTCTCGTCTGCGTTTAGGCCATTCTATCAGTCGCTCATAAATTGGATTAAGAGCCTTTGCAGCATTTTCAGCCCCAAAAATCTGTTGAGCGTATTCTTTTGCATTACGCCCTAGCCTAGCTCGTTCTTCGGGATAATGATACAGGTATTCGATCGCCTGTTTGTACTCCAATTCACTACGCGCAACGAAGCCAGTATAGTTGTCAATCACCAGCCGTTTTACACCCCCATAGGGGAAGACCACTGGCGGTACTCCACCGTACATGACCTCCTGTAAATTCAACTCGGCAGCCGCATAAGTCTCCTCACATAACGGGTAACCATAAACATCAAGTATTTCAATAACAGGCTTTATATCTTCAATCGGTCCACGAAAGTCAAACCGTTCAGGTACTCCTAGGTCTTGGGCTTGCTGTTGTAAATAGCCGATTGTGCCTCCACCGCATACGATAAACCTCACATTAGGGATATCAACCTGTGCGCTCATCCCTATGTAATTTGGGTGCATTTTGGCAAGATTAACATGACCGATGTAGCCAACGTTAAATGCATCGTGAGGTTTTGGTTGTACGCCAGAAACTCGATCAAAGTCGGCTGCTCCGTAAACCATGCCACTTTTTTTCAATCTCACTTCAGCTGGCAAATTTTGAAATACTAGATGCTCATAGGTATATGGGCTGCAAGCTAGGGCAAAATCTGAGAAATCAACCACATCCTTGGTAATTATTTGCGGTGGCTTGTCACCAGCAACATGAAACCAAATCAGCAGGCGCATTTCCGAGAGTTCTGATCGCAGAAATTCGTACATCTGAGGATTGTTCCAAAAATGGAGATGCACGATATCTGCATTTTCTATCTCGCTCAGCACAGTATCTCTGTCTGGTGCATTCACAACACTCAATCCTGCTTCCTTTGCCATTTCAATAGCGCTAGGATCGGCAGGAGCTAGAGAAACGACACGATGCTGGAAACTGCCTAGTTGTGATGAGTACTTGGCTACTGCAACTAGGGCACGACCAGAACCGCCACGGTAGAACCCTTGAATTATATGAAGGATTTTGATAGTTTTCATCACTTGCTAGGTCAGCTTTGACGTTTGCGATACGCTCGAATTGTAGAAAATACACCCGGAATAATGGGCAGATGGGCTTGAGTTTGAGTTGGGTCTGTTGGATACAACAAGGGAAGCTCTAGAACCTCACAGCAATACGTATTTTCCATTAATTCCTGACAAGCTTGCCTAATGCCGGGTTCGTTGCCTGCATGGTGATACAGTATCGATTCCCGATTTTCATCATTGAGCGGCGGCAAATAATCGTGAAACATCATGATGCCTCCTGGTGCAAGGAGGGGGAAGTAGTCAATTATGTCCTGCCGCACGCCTTCGTAGGTATGGTTGCCATCAACGAAGATAAAGATGGGCATCTGACCGTCTTGTCCAAATACCTGTTGCAATTGAGACACAGCTTGGTGGGAGAACAGAGGCAGGTGAGTTACATTATCTTGAAGATGTTTGAGAACCTCGTAAAGTTGGGGATGCCCCCCTGGATCTACAGAAAATCCCTGTAACTGTGGGGTAATTCTCTTTAAAGCGTTGCAAGTCAAAAAGAGAGAACTTCCGGCGAAAGACCCAATCTCCACAAAGCGTAATGGAGACGACGTTTCTGGAAGCAGTTGGCGGAGGACATAGTAGAGTTGAAAGCGCTCGTTGGGGGACATTTGACTTTGAATCCCACATGCTACTGAGTCATCCTCGGCAAACTCAGCTACTAATAGCAGTTCCAACTCAGGATTTATGGGAAACTGATCGGGACAGGAGAACCAGACACCAGTTCTATCGATCCGGTTTAGGTCGAACTCGATTTCGCGCAGTGCTTCAAATTCCTGAATAGCTTGGCGGCACTCTTGGGAGAGCTCGTAGTTATCTACCTGGATACAACCATCATTCACCACTCGCTCATAGAGATTATGCAGAATTGGTTTGGTAGATTCCGCGCGATCGCTATTGATATGCAAAAGTGCGATCGTACCAACCTGATTCCGCATTTGAGGCAAAATCTCTTGAAAAGAGCCTTTGACGAGACTCACGAGATCTGAAACACCGACCCTAGAACAAATTTCCGCTACTCGGGCTTGAGAGGAAGCGTCGCTGTCACTTTGCCAACCCGATGCGTTAGCAAGAATGCCGTTGTTCTTATCTGGTTCCGTCTGAGTTAGCCTCTCTTGAAAGGCATACAGCCAACGGGTTTGTTTAGTGTACCGTTTGATAACAGCCGCCATTAAGGCTAGTGAACCGCCATCATCAACACCGCATTCAATAAAATTTCCAGGAACATTCTCCGTACACAGACGCTTGGCTAGGGAGAAAATTGAATACAGGTGGGTTTCGCTCAACGAGGTATAAGGACGAACAGTATCGAGCAATTCCTGGAATTCCGTATCTGCGCGTATAGCGTTTTGCGCTTTATTGGCTGAAGTTTCTCCGAGCAGTAGGTTGTTTTGAGTCGCTAACGAATCATTGTTAATTTTTTTCAAGAAACCGTTGGTTCCCCAGGTGGCGTTATAGCTAAAAAAGTCGCAATAGTCGCCATCAATTTCATATTCACCCTTATGCTCTGCCAGAAAAGCTTTTAATGCTTGATGGGGACCGCTGCTGTAAGATGGGTCTTTAACAATGTCAGAAATGATGCCATCCTCAATGACAATATATTCACCGTTTTCCAAATAGGGATGGAAGAAATCTAACACCGCCTTACTAATTTCATAAGTATGAGCAGCATCTTCAATGACCAAAAATGGACGAGGCAATGAATTCAGAAACTCCGCTGAAAACATTTCGTTTAAAGCCTCTCCGTCCCCTTCTAAAAAGGTAACGCGAGGATGGGATACCTGCGTAATTTTGACAATGTCAAGCGAATACACTCGTCCATCAATCCCAAAATTGTCCAGCAGATCGCCAAACCATAACGCGCTACCCCCACTTTTAGAACCAATTTCAATAATTGTGCGTGGCTTTACGTTCCAAATCAGCAGGGGATATAGAGCAAAATCGAAGGGGTTCTTAATCATGGGAACGCCCCGGTATGAATAGTTATGGGTAGCGTTCTGAATTGACATCATCAGTTCATAGGGAATTGTTGTACCCCAGGAACGTTCCTCTGTGGGAATTTTTTGCGGTTTTTGTTTTATGAGAGCTTTGGTTAAATACTCAACTTGCGATCGCGCCTCAGTATGATAGGGATTATTTACCAATTCCTGCTTGGCCGCTTCGAGAGCTTCTTCATGGCGTCCAACTGTATTCAGGCAGACTGCTCTTAGGTAGTGCATTCCTGGCACAAACACCCCAAGGGAAACGGCTTTTTCTGCCAAGCGTAGCGCCTCAACTTTTTTGCCTTGATTCAGCAAAGCCACTACTTGTTGGAGCATGTCTTGTACTTCTCGTTCAGAAGTAGTGGATAACTCTGCTAGCAGTTGTTTGCCCTTTGTGTGGTTGGGAACTGCGGCAAGTAAGCGGTTGAGTGACTCAACAGCCTCATGTATTTGTCCGAGTCGTGCTTGAGCAATCGCTTTGCCATAATTGAGTCCCGGCAGCTCTAACCAAGAGGCACTCACTTGTTCCAAAAGACTTAATGCTTCAGCATTATTGTTGGCATTAAGCTGCGCGATCGCTTGCTGAATAAGAAAATCTTTAGAGAGAGTTTGGGCTTGCTTTGAACTACCGCTAAAAATCATTTTTTCTGTATAATCATCAGCTTGAGTATCGCGAATCACCACAGAGGGATGCCGAAGAGGAAAACTCATGGCTTGGGTAGGCAGATTAGCAAATTGACTAGCTCCTTTAGTGTGGGTTGCATCCGGGCCAAAACCAATATTAGAAACTAAAGTGACATTCGGTAGAATACTCAAGCCCTTATGGCTCCAGCAGGCAAATGTCCAAGCAAAATCCCAGGTATCAAATCCCTCATAGCCACATTGAAACGTCTTTGACCAATGTCTAACTGCCTGAGTGTCCTCTTGTAGGGTGTCCCACAGTAATTTACTCTCTCGAACTTCTGGCCATTCTTTCATCTCCAGATCGTATAGTCGCCATGCTCTTCGCCAACTTGCCCAACCCCATATATGGTTGTAGAAAGAGAAGTAGTAGCTATAACCTGTACTTTCACGTCCAATCTGAAAGTTATTCCCAGCGATCGCCATTATCCGTTCGTCATGGCGATATCGCTCTAGCAATTCCTCACAGAACCGAAAGAAAGTAGGATGGGGAAGGCAGTCATCTTCAAGGATGATTGCTTCTTCAACTTGCTCGAAAACCCAGTTCAAGCCACTAGAAACCCGTTTTCTACAACCTAAATTGATATCGGAGTAATTCCTCAGAACCTCACAATCCCAGTCAACCCACTCAATGATTGCTCTTGCTACTGCACATTTCTCAGCTTCTCCTGGTCGATCGGCACGAGGACCATCAGCAATTACCAGTAACTTAGGAGGTTTTGCTTGACGGATTGCCTCAAATACTTGTTCAGTAGTATCAGGTCGATTGAAAATCATCAAGCAAACGGGAGTTTTTAATTTCCATTCATTCTTCTTTTCTATGAAAGAAGTTTTATTGCTTGTTGACAAACTCGCTAAACTCGTATTATCCTCGCGGTTATCCTTTATTTCTTTAGGAGCAGGATTTGTAATTTGAAAACATGACTTTCCTAAACAAGATTCTTTCTCACTTGGCAGCTCCAACCCCAATAAGAATTTATCAGTTTTAAAAAAAATAGATGTGCAATTTTTATAAGTATAGGAAGGAGTAAGACCATAGAAGTCAATCCGTTTAAATCCTTGTGAAGCCAAGAAGGTTATTCCTTTATCATATCTTCTATCATCTGTGTTATCAAAAATAATTAATCCATCTTCCTTTAGTCGATTAATACAAGATTCAGAACACTTATTTCTATTAATTCCATCTATAACAATAATATCAAAATACTTTTCTGGATATTCAAGGATTTTAGAACTATATTCAATTTCATTTTCAATTAAATAGAGATCAACATTAGATGGTTTATTGTTGTGAATATATGTAAACCAGTTTGAGTCACTTTCAACAGAAATAACTTGTTGAGCTTTTTCAGCAAACCAAAGAGTAGAGTTGCCGCTCCCAAATTCAAAGATCCGGAAATTTTTGTTTATCTTATTTTCAAGGAATTCTATAGCGGGGTAGGTATACCAAGCTAGGGGATTAGACTCAATATTAATCGGTTTCCCCGCCATTAAAGAATTAATCCATCCCGATGATTCCAGATAGTTTATACCTTGAGGCATATTTTGAGAAACTGCCTTCCAATTCGCAGATAAAATAATACTATGCGCTAAATTTATGCCAAATCCAGCACGAGCTAGTTCTGGATGTTCTACTATGGCAGTTCTATATAATTCTGCAGCTTCCCTGAATTTTCCTTCATTCCAAAACTGTTGAGCTTGCTCTAGTTCCTCAAACATTAAATTTTCCTTTTCTAGCAAAGAAACAGCTTTAAGGGTTGATAACTTTGTGAAAGCTGTATGGTTTTTCTGCTGATTTTTTTTATTGACTTCACTACTTTTCTCTAAAGATTTTTTCAAAATTGCTAAAATCCCTGTGTTCTTAAACTTGTTTCTTCCAGGAAAATATCTTTCTAGCTCCAATTGAATTTCTTTTTCGATTCTTGAAGGAAAAATCAAGTCAAGTCTACTTACCGTAAATGAGCTTTGCTTTATAAAAGCTATATAATCTTCAGTAAAAAAACGATTAATGTGAGGAGAGCTATAGACATAATATACAATTAAATCGGCAGTTGCTTTATCTGTAAACTGATATAAGTACTGACACAACTCCGGCGGCTTCATTAGAAGATGACCCCAAGGGGGAATTGGAGAGTTACCAAAATCAAACGAATTTCCTTGCTGGTCAGTGATTTTTGGTAAGTGATGTCCACTATAACCTGACCAAATTGGTGAAAACGCAGAAAAAAGCTGTCCTCCCGGCTTCAAAGCCAAAAACATCTTTTCCAGGGCTAAGGGAAACTTCTGTATATGTTCAAAGGCAGCAATCGAAAAAACTAAATCATACTTTGAATAGTATTCAAGGGGCAAATTTTCAATATTTTCCAAAAATAAATTATATTGGCTTAATTTCCTATTTTGATAACCTAAGTTTGAATTATCTTTTATATCAGTAATAATTGTACCTTTGTGAGACAATCCACCCACTGCCTTAAGAGCTACTTCATAATCAGGTGTTTCTATAGCAGACCAAGATTTTACATTTAGATAGTCCAAGACAAACTCTTTGGGTAAGCTTCCTCCAACTTCAAGAACATCTTTGCCTTCAAATCCAACGAGTTGTTGGCATGTATAAGCATAGGAAACGTGATAGCTAAGGTTGAACTTAGCTTGACACTCGGAAATATTAGATTCAGTTAACCTTTTACTCATCTGTCTTTACCAGTCGTCTCGCTCGCCTTACTCGCTTTACCTACTTGCTGCTCGATCTGAGCTAATAGAGCTTTGTAATCTGCACGATCAGGATTTAGCTTAACTAACTTCTCCATTGGTTCAACGGCTCCTTGGAAATCCTTCATTTGAAGTCGAGCTTGAACTAACCCTTGTAGTGCTAACTGGTTATTCGGTTCCCGTTGTAGAACTAAGTCATACCCTTGTACCTGCGCTTTCAGTTGCACTTCTTGTGACGTCGTAGCTGTTGGGATGGTGTCTTTGGGTTCTTGGAAGGCGTTAATGTATAGAGATCCAATCCCTAATATAGTAGAGCCAGCAAACGCAACGCCTGACAAAATTATAAGAAACCGCTGAATTGGTCTTTGAGTAGTACTTTGAGTCATATAGATATTTAAAAAGGCAGTTGGTAGTGAGTAACCGTGCGTACTGGGGAATGACTGAGGCGTTTGGTGGAAGCGCTATCTTTAAGTTACCCAGTCCTATGGGTTTAGCGATCGCCTGCTTCAAACTTTCCTATCCCCGTTGGCTCGCGAGTGCTGAAAACTTCCCTAACTCAGTAGTTAAGCAACGTGTATATGCTCTCACAATCCCGGAAAAGCCTAAATCAATCGGTAGCGGTGTCTCTTGTTGCCTTGCTGTGTATTGTGGCAGTTGGAGTACTACAGATACCTCAGCTTAATCTTATGAGAAACATAGCCAAAACAGCTTCCCTAGAGGCTCTCCAACAAGACGTAGAGCAAGAGAAGCTGCGTTTAAATTTACTTCAAAAAATTCCTGGATTTGGTTTTGATAATCTGTTGGCTAATTGGGTATTTTTAAATTTTATACAGTATTTCGGTGATGATGACGCTCGTAATAGGACTGGCTACAGCCTCAGTCCGGAATACTTTGAAATCATATTAGACCGCGACCCGCGTTTTTTGGGGGCATATATTGGTCTTTCTACCAGTATTTCATTGTATGCAGGACGACCAGAAGAGTCTGTTGCGTTGATGGAAAAAGGCTTGAAGTCCATGTCTCCTCATGTACCCCAGAAGTCTTACTATGTTTGGCGGTATAAAGGAGTTGATGAACTTTTGTTTTTAGGTAATACTCAAGCAGCTAGACAATCTTTTGAAAAAGCCTCAGAGTGGGCAAGTACTTATTCTGATGAAGAAAGCCAGTATGTAGCAGCGCTTTCTCGCAAAACGGCTCAGTTCCTTGCCCGTAACCCCAACAGTAAGTCAGCTCAAGTTATCGCTTGGACTATGGTTTTAAACTATGCGACTGACGAGCGCACTCGAAAAATCGCTATCAGGCGCATTGAGGCATTGGGTGGGAAAGTGACGATGACACCGGAGGGAAAATTAGTGATTCAGGCACCTCGTGCAGATTGAGGCCCAGAATCAGCGTTATGGATTAATGACCAGCGAGCGGCTCATATCAGGTATTGCGTCAATATTCCTAAACCAAAACCAGTCAGGGAGATTATAACGAGAATGCTAAAGCATTGCCACTCGTTGTAACCAGATGTTTGAAGGTCTAACCTGACTAATGCACCGGCTGAGAGCAAAACCAGGATACGGACGAAAACCTCGATCCAAGTAACGATCAGCACGGCGACAAAAGCGCCGACAATCACTGATAAAAAGGCTCTGGTATCCGATTTAAGCCAACTGGTATAAAACGTCTTCACCAGTGTAAAGGGAGCTGTTAGGGCTAGCGCAATTAACAAGATATAAGACGCTCCCATTAACCAGAGCAAGATGGAGCGATCGGTGGCAGATATCAACCAGCCAAACAGACCATAAGTAAATACAAGGAGCAACAGTGAAGCCCAAGGCAGTTTTCTTATAAACCACATCGATCGCAGCAAGTCATGCTTGCAGATGAATTATCGAGAACAGGGCTAAAACTCTGTTTAGTTTGACTAATCATATCAAGTCCATTGACCTGTCATTGCAGAACCAAGAGTGGAATAGGGGCGATCGCTCATCTCAATTGTCCTTCTCCAGAAACAAAAATATTCCTGCGCGATCGCATTCTGTAAGCCAACGAAGTCCCTTACCTGGGTTAACGCCAACATGTACGGGGAGAGAGCGTCTGTTCCACTGTGCCTAAGATAGAGCTACTACTCCCGTTAGGGAAACTGCCCACGCCTTGAGAATATTGCCTATGCACGCTTCTTAAGGCGTTTTAGAGTGTGATCCGATTCACAACATTCAGATGATCGAGATCCCATTCTCAAGCTGCTAGCTTTTGCATACTAAGTAACGACTGAACTCTAGCCGAGTCATCAATAGGGAACACACTACTAGCCGACAGATTCTTCCTTAGAGACTGTCGGTTTTTTGTATTTGATGACTGGCCATTAGTCATTGGTTAAAGGGCGGAAGCTTAGAAGGTTGAAGGTTAAAACTCGTAACTTTCAACCAACCAAGGCATTCACCCCTCATTGAACCAATGACTAACAACCAATAACTAGCAACGAGAATAGACTCGGACTCAAACGATTAGGACATAGCTTGAATGATGTAATCAAAGTAGGGAGCTGCGGCTAAGGCATCTTCCTGGCTCAGTAAACTTAAAGAAGCATTTTTCAAACAGCGAATTGATTCAGCCATCCCTGCCACGGGAACACCGAGGGAGTTGTACATTTCTCGCACCCCAATTAGACCGATTTTCTCAATCGGTTCCTTATCGCCAGCTAGAACGCCGTAAGTAATTAGACGTAAATACCAGCCGTAGTCGCGCAGACAAAGCGCTCTTTGGCGCTCGCCGTAGGCATTACCGCCCGGAGAGATAAAGTCGGGGCGTTTCTGCCAAAGCTGCTTGCTGGCCTCTTGCACAATCTTTTTTTCATTTTCTGCTAGCGTGGAAACAATCCGCACCCGTTGTTCGCCCGTTTTCAAAAACTCATTGATAGCTTTGAGCTCGCCGGAACTGGGATATCGGAGTTGATCGTCGGCTTGGAGAATAACTTGACTAACTACGCTCATCTTATTGGATAACTTAGGTAACATTTGTAGTTTAACGACTCTGGGTGAAACAAATAAAGAGAGGAAAACATTGTGTCCCCAACCCAGCGGCTTAGCAGTCCGAATCCGATAAACAGCGATCCCACCCCAGAAGACCTTTGGCAACAAGGTCAGTTGGTCGAGGTGAGCATTACAGACCTCAATCATACGGGTGAAGGGGTTGGGCGTTGGGGAGAACGGGTGATTTTTGTCCCGGATACGGTAACGGGCGATCGCGTTTTGGTTCGCCTTGTCCGTGTCAAATCCAACCACGCAATCGGCAAACTTTACCAGTTGCTAGAGAAATCTCCCCATCGCATTCGAGCGAGCTGCATCGTGGCGGATAAGTGCGGTGGCTGTCAGTGGCAACACATCGATTACAGCTACCAGCTAGTAGCAAAGCAGAACCTAGTCGTCCAAGCCTTAGAACGGATTGGTGGGTTCACCTCACCCCCCGTTGCCCCTGTGATAACGGCTGAGGCTTCCCTTGCCTACCGCAACAAGGCAACCTATCCCTTAAAACGGTCAGCCACGGGTCAGGTTCAGGCTGGTTATTACCAACAAGGCAGCCATCAACTGATTAATCTTAATCAATGCCCCGTCCAGGATTCCCGCTTAAATCCTCTGCTAGCAGAAATCAAGCAGGATATCCAACAGTTGGGGTGGTCGATCTATGACGAGAATCGCCACCAAGGACGATTGCGTCACCTGTCCCTGCGGATTGGACGGCGTACTGGCGAAATGCTGCTGACGTTGATATCAACAGACTGGAAGTTACAAAACCTTGACATTCAAGCTCAACAGTGGCTCAGTCGCTATCCAAAACTGGTAGGAGTTTGCATCAATCGCAACCCAGACCGTACCAATGTCATTTTCGGGGATGAAACCAGTTGTGTTGCGGGTCAGCCTTACTTGCGGGAGGAGTTTGCTGGTCTTGAGTTCCAATTGAGACCGGAGACCTTCTTTCAGGTCAATACTGAGGCTGCTGAGGCACTGTTAAACGTCATCGTAGAACAGTTAGCCCTGAGTGGGAATGAAGTGTTAGTTGATGCCTACTGTGGCATTGGTACGTTCACCTTGCCCTTAGCTCTACGCGTAAAACAGGCGATCGGTTTAGAAGTGCAATCAGCCTCGGTAGAACAAGCACGACTCAATGCTCAACTCAACGGCATTGCCAATGTAACATTTCAATCTGGGGCAGTAGAGCAGTTGCTGCCCACACTGGGGATCGCGCCGGATATCGTCATTCTAGACCCGCCGCGTAAGGGATGTGTTAACGCAGGGGGTTCAAAGAGTCCTCGCACTGTGATTGAAACCCTTCTAGAAACTTTACCTAAACGCATCGTCTATGTTAGTTGCAAACCCGCAACTCTCGCCCGCGATCTCAAATTGCTTTGCCAGACAGGTAACTACCAATTAACCCATGTCCAACCGGCTGATTTCTTTCCCCAAACCTCGCACGTTGAAAGCGTAGCCTTCTTGATGCGCTGACATTTGAGGCATGGCTCTGGTGTTTACTGGAGGGTTTCGATACAATAGAAGAAAAGGTTACTCTCTAACCTATTGAGAGATAATCTATTCCTCTAGGGGGAAGAAGTTAGCGCACTTCATTTTATCCGCCACAAAGCGGGCAGTAGCTCCCAATTTATCAAGGAGAAGATCGACGATCTCCTCCTGAATCAAAATTAGAGTTTCGCAAACTATAGCGAAGCATAGCATCTTGCGGAGCCACTGTTAAAAACATGGACAATAATTCAAGTTATACCTGAGTCGGTAATGTCTGACTTAGGAAAATGAGATTAAAAAACATGGCAGTTAGCCTTGTAGTTTACCTAGTCCACCAAATAAAGCTAGAGGTTTTTTGAGTGATTGCTATATCATTGCGTCCAATTGGGCGCGAGTGGGGAACGATTAGCTTCGCTTCTACCCTCTACATTGCCCCGATCCTCGATCTGCTTCTTGAACAGATTCCCCGCCCATGGCAGCCGGAAATCCGGCTAGGACTGCAAGAAGCCTTGGTGAATGCGGCAAAGCATGGCAATAATTTAGACCCAAGCAAGACGGTAGTGGTTCACTATTCAGTAGTTAATGATGAATATTGGTGGGTGATTTCAGACGAAGGGTCTGGTTTTTCTCACAGTTGCGATCGCAATAACAGCAACAGTTGCAGTTTACCGGGTGATGAGTCAGAGAGTGGTAGAGGATTATGCCTCCTGCATCAAATTTTTGACCGAGTTCAGTGGAATCGTCAGGGAACAGAACTCAGGCTCTGCAAACAGGTAAGCAGCCGTTCCCGACTTCCCCTAATTCCCTAATTTAGCGCGATCCCCATGACTTGGGCAGGGAGGTGCTGAGATAGAGCGATCGAGCCATCCTACCGCTTGACGAAATCTGGCTAAAGCTTCTTCTGGCTGTTCCTTGAGCAGGAAGACTAAAGCGGCTGCCGCCTGTTCGCTAGCTCTGGCTGACCGATTAGATTTTAATCGATGCCAGTCACTGGGTGTAATAGACAGTCGCTCTGCTAGGGCTTGGGCGAGTTCAAGAGTGCTAAGCTCGCTGAGAGGGTCGGTTTTGGTCAAAGGCATAGGTTCGGGCATGGCTTGGAGGCACATTCGCAATTACTCTTACTTTACTGCAAATTAAAGATGCCTGAAGACCCTTTAGAGCGATCGTCTCCTGGTTCAGAACCGAATCAATCGAATGCGGGTGCAGACGAATTTGAGCAAACCTTACTAGAAGTAGAGCAGAGTCTTCAAGCACTCAAAGAACGGCACCAGCAGGTGCAACAGGATAGGCGTCGGCAAGCCGAACTTCAGCAACGTCGAGAGCGAATTAGAAAAGAGTTGCGTCAGACTCGCAACCGACAAGGGCTACAAGATGAACTTAACCGCATTAAAGAGCAATTGGAAACAATAGAGCTTAATTTAGAAAGCCGATTGTTCTTTTGGGGGAGTTGGAAAGAACCGTTTTGGCAAGCTGTCCGTTTTGGAGGACTAGGTGTGATTCTTGGTTGGCTACTCAAGTCCTGTGCTGGCTAACTTTCAGCTTTTGACAAGACCAATCGCTTGTAATGCCTTCCAGCTACGAGTTGAACACGTATCAGAAGTTAGCTCAGAAGCGGTTAACCATTGAACACCTCGCGCTCCCACTTCCCGATCCCCAGTCGCATAAACCACAGGCTCCATTTGAGTAGAGCATCTGTAAATAATGCTCAACGAGTGTAACACTCTCCCTCGCCAGTTGGGAAAGAAGTTCTCCACAACCGTTAAAAGACTCTCCACTCGAAATTCCGTTAAACCCGTTTCTTCCTGGATTTCTCGTTTTAAAGCTAGAACCATCGGTTCTCCAGGCTGGAGTCCGCCACCGGGTAAGTCCCAACAGTCGGGTTCTGGGCCTGTCGTCTTATGAATCATCAGTACAGTGCCAGCCTGGATAAATACACCCATAACGCTAATTCGTAATCTAACGTCTGATTCCACAGGATGTTTCTTGCCTTTTGCTCAAAATTCCGATATCTGGATGCTTCCCTCCGATCCCCGCAGGGGATAGCGATTAGACTGAGGTTAATGCCGATTAGTGGTCTGAGTGTTTTTATTGTTTTTTGACGTATTAGTGATTATCTGAACATGGTGACGCGACGGATTGCAGAACTCTTACGCACTGGTCAGCCTGATGAGTCGGTAACCATCAAAGGCTGGGTACGCACGAAACGGGAATTGAAGGGATTTACCTTCATAGAAGTCAACGATGGCTCATCTCTTGCCAACCTGCAAGTCGTGCTCAATTCTGAGTTGCCAGACTACGAAGAGATTCTCAAGCAACTGAATACTGGAGCTTCTACGGAAGTTAGCGGCGTCCTCGTGGAGTCTCCGGCGAAAGGACAACGGATTGAGTTGAAGGCGTCCTCGGTGAACGTGTACGGTGACGCCGATCCCGAAAAATATCCATTGCAAAAGAAACGTCATTCTTTTGAATTTTTGCGCGAGATTGGACATTTGCGATCGCGGACCAATACCCTTGGTGCTGTCTTCCGCGTCCGGAACGCTTGTTCAGCTGCGATTCACCAGTTCTTTCAAGAACGGGGTTTCTTATGGATTCATGCTCCAATTATCACCGCTAACGACTGCGAAGGGGCAGGTGAATTGTTCACCGTCACCAACTTGAACCTCAAGGATATTCCCAAGACAGAGGGTCAAGAGATTGATTTTAGCCAAGACTTTTTTGGTCGTCACGCCTACCTCACCGTTAGCGGGCAACTAGAAGCGGAGGTGATGGCCATGGCATTTTCCAATGTTTACACCTTTGGCCCCACGTTCCGAGCAGAAAATTCTAATACCTCCCGACACTTAGCGGAGTTCTGGATGGTGGAACCGGAGATGGCGTTTTGCGATTTGAAAGGGGACATGGACTTGGCAGAGGAGTTCCTCAAATACATCTTCAAATGGGTGCTGGACAAATGCCCTGAGGATATGGAATTTTTCAACCAGCGGATTGATAATTCGGTGCTGGCAACAGCTGAGAATATCATCAATAATCAGTTTGAGCGAATTACTTACACCGATGCGATCGCTCTTTTAGAAAAAGCTGACCGTCAGTTTGAGTTCCCGGTCAATTGGGGCTTAGATTTGCAGTCAGAACACGAACGGTATTTAGCAGAAGAACTATTTAAAAAGCCCGTTATCGTCAGCGATTACCCTGTGGGGATCAAAGCTTTCTATATGCGTTTGAACGATGACGAGAAAACTGTCGCGGCAATGGATGTGCTTGCGCCCAAGATTGGGGAGATTATCGGCGGTTCTCAGCGAGAAGAACGCCTCGACGTTTTAGAGAAGCGGATTAAGAACCAGGGGATGAATCCAGAGGATTTATGGTGGTACCTGGATTTACGTCGCTACGGAAGTGTCCCTCACGCTGGGTTCGGCTTAGGATTTGAGCGGGTGGTGCAATTTATGACAGGTATGGGGAATATCCGCGATGTCATTCCTTTCCCACGGACGCCGTTGAGTGCGGAGTTTTAACGCTAAGGGCGATACCTGCGTCGCCTCTGCGGCTCTAGTTCCTGTAGCAAATCCGCTGGAAACTATAGTCGTCAGGCATCTGGCTGGGAAGCTTTTTACTCAACCAGGTGCAGCAATCCATGCCGAACGCCATAAAATATGCGATCGATTAATGTGCGCTCTTGTTCATCCAAGGCATTGCCAAAAAGAAGAGCGCTTTTTAGTAGCTGCTGATCTGTATAACTAATTTTTCGATCCATTAAGATTTGAGCAACTAGTTCTTCGATATTAGTTTGGGCTGAAAAGAATTTAGTTGACATAATTTTTTGAAAAAATGGAAAAATATATCCTCCTACTATGAAAGTTTTATAAAGATTTTCCTGTGACTCGCCTTGAGGACACAAGTGACAGCGAACCCTCCTTTTGTGTGATATGGATCGCAATTCCCTCAAATCGCAGGAGATCGCGCTACACACCATTCCACGCACCCAATAGGCTCGATTGCCGCTGCTAATGAGACGCCGAGCAGGGCTAGGATTCGGACTATAAACTCAGCTTCTAATGAACTGAGGCACAACTTGCTGTTGCTCCCTTCCTACCAGAAGATGATGTATTTTCCTCTCCTCCAGCTTCCCCAACTCTCTCATATAGATAATTCCTAGAGTAGGAAGGGAATAATTAGGAGTCACTCTAACGGAAGACAGAGATCGAAGCTTCAAAGTTTGAGAACCCCGACTACTATACTTGAGGCAATTAAAGACTTGCCCCTAGGCTTCAGAAAGATTTTATGAAGATAGTGCCAGAAGAGACGCAGCTCCAAAAATACGTTCCTTAGCTGGGTTCGTCCAACTGGGGTAAAAAAGAGTTGGCAAAAATAGCCGCTTGAGTGCGATCGCGTAAATTTAATCGGCTCAAGATATTGGTAACATGATTTTTTACAGTCCCCTCAGAAATATGAAGAGCCTGAGCAATCTCCCGATTACTAGCTCCGTGGGCAATTAGTCGTAAAACCTCTCGCTCTCGCGGAGTCAATTCTTCCCAGCCACTCGGCGGCGTGACTGTCGTCATGGGTGCTGGTGCTGAGACTTTCGCCATCACTTTCTCAATTAAACCTGGCCCCAACTGGGTGTAACCTTTATGGACGCCTCGAATTGCATTAGCTAATTCTTCTGAAGGGGTGTCCTTGAGTAAATAGCCAGATGCTCCGTATCGCAGTGCCTCTGACACATATTCATCATCATCAAAGGTAGTCAGCACTAAGATTTTTGTATCGGGAAACCGTCGAAAAATCTCTCGCGTTGCCGCTACCCCATCCATCACGGGCATCCGAATATCCATTAGTACGACATCGGGTTGAAGAGTTTCTACCAGCGCGATCGCATTTTGTCCATTCTCAGCTTCTCCCACAACCTGTAAATCCGGCTCTAACTCTAACAACGCCTTTAAGCCTTGACGGACAAGACTTTGGTCATCTACTAGCAATACACGAATCATGAGCGAATCTGGTTAATTGCTTAGTTCATCTTAATCGCCGGGAAGTACCATCAAAAACTGACGACTATTTACCCATCCCCAATTAAGGATAGTTACAGCCTGGGTAAGGGAAACTTCGCTGTAATTCGGCATCCCGCCCCTGGTGCGCTATCAATTGCTAACTGGCCGTCTAGAGCGAAGGTCCGTTCTCGCATACCTTGCAGACCAAAACCCGTTCTATTCTCATCTAGATTAAATCCTTTGCCATTGTCCTGAACGAGCAAGTACAGCTCTGTCGTCGTTGCTTGAAGCTGAATTTTGACTTCGGTTGCTGATGCATATTTGCTGATGTTAGTCAATGCTTCCTGGACGATTCGGTAAACGCTGATAGAGATATCCGCCGGAATTGCGCGATCGAGGATAATGCTACAAATGGGTGCGATCGCATTTGACTGCTCGAACCCTTCCACCAAAGATGCGATCGCGGCTTCCAGAGAACGCTCTTGCCATGGCTCAGATCGCATGGTCGAGACGGACTGGCGGACATCTTGCAATGCCGTTGAACCCAACCGTTTTGCCTGCATCAAAAACTGTGCGGCTTTGTCGGGGTTAGCGGACCACAGTTTCAATGCAGTCTCTAGCTGTAGGTTAAGAGCCGTTAGGGAATGTCCTAGAGAGTCATGAATATCACGGGCGATACGGTTGCGCTCTTGCAGGGTCGCTTGATCTTCGATTCGTAGAGCATACTTCCTGAGCTGCTCGTTAGCCAGTGTAAGTTTGTCCCGGCTCTGACGCTCAGATAGCAAGGCATTCATTAACAACAATACAAACGCCAGACTCAAGCCAAATAACAGAGCATAGCCCAAGACAATAAACCGCAATCGCTCCTGCATCCAAGGGCGTACCGGAAAGCTTTGAGACCAGCGTAAAAGCGTGAGTAGGAACAACGTAAACGAGATACCTGTGATGGCTAAGCGTCCCGGTAATCTGAAAATCAGACAACTACGGATCACAATAACGATGTAGAGAAATGGGAAGAGCCGAATGCCTCCCGCAACTACCGTGAGTGAAACCAAGAAAAACTCAACGCTCGTGTAAACTAACCTATAAAATAGCTTGCCAGTCGGTATTCTCAAGCCCATTAACCCAAATCCAGCAACCGATAAAATCGCTAGCAGCGGTAACTGTGGAAGCCGCCGAAAGGGGAGAGGTGATACTACAGACAGGGCAGCAACAATTAACAGTATCCACTCCAGGTAGAGGAGAAATCGAAAAGGATGGTTGCGGATTTGAAGGGATTGGGTCATTGATGAGTGATTTCTTTTAACAGAAATACAGCAAACTGTTTTCTACAGTTATTAATCAAAAACAATAAAGTTTTTTCCTGACGGATGCCAGAGTAACTAGTCATATCCGATCCATGACCATAGTCATAGTTAAAGATATGACTTTCTCCTCATGCGATCGTTCTACTTTAATTTCTATGATGAGTGCAATAAACACATTAGAGATGGAGAGCAGGCTAATTATGAAAAACAAACTAATGCCAATGTTGATAGGAGCGATCGCCCTCACCCTTACCGCCGCTCCCTTGGTAGTTCATGCTCAATCACAATCCGATGATTACGAAACACCCACTTATGGGCAAGGACAATATCAAGGTCGTGGTCGATTTGCAGGCATCAATCTGAGCCAAAACCAAAAAGACCAAATGGCTCGCATTCGTCAAGATTCTCAAGATAGAATCCAAAGAATTCTTACCCCAGCCCAACGACAGCAGCTCCAATCCCTCAGACAAAATCGCCGGCAGCAAGGAACGGCGCGTGCTCAAGGACAACGGGGACGGGGAATGTTCTCTTCCTTGAATCTCTCTGACGATCAAAGACGGCAACTGCGAGATGTCATGAAGGATTCAAAATCTCGGATGGAAGCTGTCCTAACGCAACAACAACGGGATCAAATGCAGCGAAACATCCAAAATATGCGAGCAAGGCGTCAGCAGTCTAATGGGCAGTCTAATCAGTAATAAAGCCCTGTATCGATTGGACTGAGGTATAACCCTTCTATAGGCTCAGAGCCGACAATATTACTAAAGTTTTCACGGCATCTCCCATCGGGAAGAGGGGAAAGCGGGCAAGGAAAAAGACGTGAGAGCCTCTTTCCTCTTTAACCATTTACAGGTCTTGACACGAGAGCAGCAGCCCACCAACCAACTGTAATAAAGCATCCCCACACTCCGCCTGACCCTCCAAATCGCCAACTGGGAAGATGTCCGGTGGAGGCAGACAATGAAAAGGTCAGATTGTTCCACCCTAACTAGTTTCCTTGCACCCGCCAACTAACGCGATCGCTAAAGGTGGCAAAATCTTTAGCGCACTCGTCATAAATTCGCTTCTGAACGCTACAGCCAAATCGTGCGTTACTGTATCTCAGCCACAAACCGTCAATGGTATGAAGGTCAAGGCTGGGAAAGTTTTCAATATATCTGCAATCTAGCCAATCTTCATCCTCACATCCCGATATCCTCACCATCAGAGCCGCTGTTTGTGCAGAGATTTTTCCCGAAATTGAGTAAAATCCGGGTCCGTCAGTACTTCATCTTTCAGCATTCTGATGACAACCGGGTTGCCTTGACCTAAGTCTCTCTATCAGGGTGCGGTCAAACACAGTTGGTGAATTAAGGTGACCAAAATTTTCTTTCTCCCCGCGTCTGGGTGTCTCCTGTCAGCCTTAACCAACGACTTATGACCAGACCCCTCTAGCCTTTACAGTGTGGACGACTTGTGGCAAAAGTTTAAAGGTGGATAAAAATTTAAGATTTAAGTTCCGGCATGAAGAAACTTTTGCTATCCAGTCTGTTGCTTGTAGTACTGCCCCTGGTCGCTTGCTCTCCCCAATCTTCTACTCAAAAGGCAACAAACGCTGGAACTGAGGTGAAAACGCTAACGGTTGGGGCGATTCCCGACCAAGATCCACAAAAGTTGCAGCGTCAATACGATAAGGTAGCGGCTTATTTACAGAAGGAACTGGGAGTGCCAGTAAAATACAAACCAGTGACCGACTACAGCGCTGCTGTTACAGCTTTTAAGGTGGGAGATTTGGAGTTGGTTTGGTTTGGTGGGTTAACGGGCGTCCAGGCAGCATTGCAGGTGCCTGGGGCAGAAGCGATAGTACAACGCGATGTTGACGAGCAATTCCACAGCCTGTTCATTGCTAACAAAAAGTCTGGCCTCAAACCTTTTAAAGACGTATCGGGTCTTACATCACTCAAAGGTCATACATTCACCTTTGGCAGCGAATCGTCCACATCCGGACGTTTGATGCCTCAGTATTTTTTGCAATCAGATGGCATCAAGTTACAGGACTTTAAGGGTCAACCGGGTTTTTCTGGCGACCACGATAAAACCATCAAACTGGTAGAAGCAGGCACCTATGATGTTGGTGCTGTAAACGAAAAAGTCTGGCAAAAACGAGTCAAGGAAAAGGAAATCGATTTAAACAAAGTCGAGGTTCTCTGGCGAACACCAGCTTACTACGACTACCATTGGGTGATTAATCCAGAGGTTAAACAGAAATTCGGCGATGATTTTGCCAAAAAAGTGCAGGATGCCTTTTTGAAGCTAGACCCGAATGTACCGGAACAAAAAGAAATCCTTGACTTGTTTGAGGCAAAGAAATTTATTGTGACTAAAAATTCTAATTATGCCCAGATTGAGAAGATCGGGCGGGAAATTGGCAAGATTAAGTAATCGTCAATACTGAAAGTCATAAATGGAAATCAACTGCAGACTGGCTAAGCCTTCAGATGCCGAACTCCTAATGAAGTTTATTCAGGAATTCTACGAGTACGATCAGCATTTGTTTGATGACTACACAGTACGCAAAGCATTGATAAAGCTGTTGAACGACGAGTCTTTAGGACGAGTGTGGCTGATACAGGCTACCAATGAAGCGATCGGCTACATCGTCCTAACATTCGGCTACAGTTTAGAATACGGAGGACGCGATGCATTTATTGATGAATTTTACATCCGGGAAAGTCATCGAGGGCAGGGAGTGGGCAGAAAAACCATCGAGTTTGTAGAACGGATTTGCCCCTCTTTAGGCATTCAAGCCCTCCATATAGAAGTAGAACGTAACAATACAGCAGCACAGCGCTTTTATCGAAAGGTAGAGTTTGAAGATCGGGATAGCTATTTGATGACGAAATGGACGATCGCTTGACCTGCCAATGAACTCAGATATACCCATCTTTGAATTAAAAAGTGTTAGCAAACAATTTGGTCGTTTTCCGTCATTGGTTAATATTAACCTGAAGATTTGGGCAGGCGATCGCATTGCGCTGGTTGGTTCGAGTGGTGCTGGGAAAAGTACTCTAATTAGTTTGCTCAACGGCACGCTACTACCCACTTCCGGAGAAGTTTGGGTACTCGATCGCAATCTCGCTCAAGTTCGTCCTAAGGTATTGCGTCAAGTTCAGTGTCAGATTGGTACGATTTACCAACAATTTCATCTAGTCGATAACCTGCGAGTGATTCACAATGTTAATGCGGGTCATCTGGGACGTTGGTCGTTTCTCAAAGCAGCCGCTTCACTGCTATGGCCGTTAGACGTTGAAACGGCTGCCCAAGCATTGACACAAGTAGGCATTCCAGAAAAGCTTTACGAACGTACCGATAGTCTCTCTGGCGGTCAACAGCAGCGAGTTGCGATCGCCCGCGTCCTCGTACAAAATCCTACAGCTATCCTAGCCGACGAACCCATCTCCAGCCTCGATCCGGAGCGCAGTCGCGAGATTATGGACTTACTGCGCCAGTTGAGTCAGGATACTGGAAAAACGTTGGTTACGAGCCTTCACGCGATTGAATTTGCTCGCAGTCACTACCAACGCATTATTGGTCTGCGGCAGGGGCGTATATTGTTTGATACACCGGCTGAAGCTCTGTCAGACGCAATGATTAAGGAGTTATACAAAGTAGAAGAGTTTGCCGCTTTTGACAAACTAACAACAGACAACTAACACAAAATCAAGAGTAAGTCGGAAGGAACAAATAAATGAAGACAGGTAAATAAGTCTTAAGAGAGTCAAATCCTGTATCCTTGTGCCTTGGAACTCTATGCTTTGCCTCAACGACAAGTATTAATGCCGATACAAATTCGATGCACAGTCGCTTGCTACCTGTATCAGGTTGTCGAATTGGGAGCAAGATTTTCTAGCCGCAACTTATACCAACTTCAAAATAAGCGATCGCTCTGCCTCATCACCAAAACACGGCCGAAGTTAGAAGTCCCCGCTTTTAAGCAGTAGGTTCATGACAACTAAGCGCTTGCCAAAAACTAGGGTTCGATATAGTAGCCAACTCATTATTAGGACTCTCTTTTTCCTGGCAAGCTTTCTGAGTCCAAGCCTCCTGCAATGACAAACAATTGGAAATGTTGAAGTGGAATGGATGGGGAGGTTCTTGTACGAATGAGGTACGACCTTGATTATAGGACTTCACTAAGTTAACGAGCCAGGGTAAAAAGTCTAATATCTCCTCTGGGACTAGAGTTAGCTCAAAGTGCCAATCTTGATTTAGCCCTTGACAATCTCTTCTCCACCTGGCAGTTGTGAGTATACCACCACCTTTGTTAACAGACACTCGAAGAATAAATGGGCGTTTGGGGAGTAATTCATCGGGTGCAGTATAAACATAAACACGCAAGTAATTCAGTCGTTGCCTGTCATCTATCCAAAAGGCCATCGGAGGATTACCCGTGGATGCACTACCATTCGTAATACTCACTGGCATTTCCATCGCTGCAGAAAAGAGAGAGTAGAACTCGTGCCTTAGCTGAGAAACAATCCGTATCGCTTGTGGAGTCATAATTATTGAACCTTTTGGGAAGAATACGAGCTAAGTGCCTCTGTTCAAATCCGCATATTAACAACGGATCGATATCAATGGTTAAATTGAAAACTGCATCGATTTGTAAGGAAAAAAGGGCAGACTCCTTGTCTGCCCTTAAGACCTCAGAGTTGAATTTTTCGTCTTGAACTTTAGTTGTAGCTGCGCCGGGACGATCTGTTATTGTTGCCCCAGCTACCACCAGCAGGTTTTCTTTCTTCGCGAGGCTTAGCCTTATTCACCTTCAGATCGCGACCCATCCACTCAGCACCGTCGAGGGCCTCAATTGCAGCAGTTTCCTCAGTCTCTGTTTCCATCTCTATAAAGGCAAAACCCCGTAGTCTTCCGGTTTCTCGATCCTTAGGCATTTGAACCCGCTTTACAGTTCCGTATTCGGCAAAGATTTCGCTGAGATCTTCCTCTGTGACCTCATAAGATAAGTTACCGACATAGATTGACATAATGATTCTCCGGAATCAAACGATGTAGAGAACTAGATTCGGAGAAAGTCTTGCCGGTAGTAAGAAGCAAACTATACAACCGAATTTAATTTTCACCAAGCAGGATAACACACAAGCCGATCAGTACTAACATGTATTTCTGAGATTTGATATGAGAAATACTGTTAATAGTTCACCATCTACTCTCCCTCAACGGCCCTCACTGCTTAACGCCAAAAGCTTGTGGAGCCTGCTGTTTGTCGTATCTCTCCTTTGGTCGTTGCACTCAGCCGGTATCTTTAAGGGAAATTTAATCAATACGGGAGGCTGGACTCTGGTCTGGCGCTTTCTCGTGGCTGCTACTCATCCGGACTTCAGCCCAGACATCCTCAAGCTGACGCTGGATGCCACGCTGAAAACCTTAGCCTTCGCTGTGTGTGGTACCGCTTTGTGCATGTCGATGGGTCTAGTGGGTGGCGTACTCTGTTCGGAAGTGTGGTGGCAGTCTGTGGCAGGGATCGGGAGTCAGGGAAGCGTGAGGGGTCGAACTCCTTGGCTCGTGGTACGGGCAGCTTTGGCAATTCCTAGAGCGATTCACGAACTGATTTGGGGATTGTTTTTTGTCAATATTTTCGGACTCGATCCACTGGTAGCAATTTTAGCGATCGCAATTCCCTTTGGTGCCATTACCGCCAAAGTCTTCTCAGAGATTCTCGATGAAACCCCTCGCCAGCCCTTAAAAGCATTGCTTAATAGCGGAGTTCCACCCCTCAGTGCTTTCGCCTATAGCCTGATTCCTCAAGCCTTTCTCAATTTGCTCTCTTACAGTTTCTATCGCTTTGAATGTTCCATTCGCTCTGCTGCCGTCCTAGGAATCGTTGGTGCGGGTGGACTGGGCTATCAAATTCTCCTCAGCCTCCAGTCCCTCGACTACGAGCAAGTCTGGACGTTTCTGATTGCCTTAGTGGTATTAAACGGTTTGACTGATTTTTGGAGTGCGGTATTGCGCCACCGTCTAGGGGCACCCAGTCGCCTCGATTTGAACGTTCTCAATCTCAAACAGCGCAAAAATTCCCGTTACCAACGCGACCCAATAGTCAGGGGTTCGTTCGTGGGAGCGATTGTTTTACTGATATTTTCCTTTTGGTATGTCCAAGCCGATTTCCCTAAACTTTGGGCACCGCGAACTGCCGAACTTTTGGCGGGAGTTATTCAGGATGTCTTTCCACCCGATACCAGCCAATTGAATCAACTATTTACTCTGTCTGTTCAAACCCTGGCGATGTCTATCCTGGCAATGGCTGTGGCTGCATTAGGCGGCATTCTATTGTCATTCCCTGCCGCCCATAACTTCCTATTGCCAGGAGGAATTTTTGCTCTCGGTCGATCGCTTACATTGTCCCAGCAACCCAATAATCCAAAATCCCAAATCCAAAATCCCAAATTCCCAGGGTGGGGAATCGTTGTACTCATTTTTACCCGATTCTTGCTCTTAGTGGCGCGTGCCGTTCCCGAACCGATTTGGGCGTTACTCTTTCTATTCGTGTTGTTTCCAGGAATTCTACCAGGAGCGATCGCGCTTGGACTTCATAATTTCGGTATCTTGGGGCGTCTGATGGCTGAAGTGACGGAAAATCTGGATGAGCGTCCGTTGCGATCGCTCAAAGCGCTTGGTGCGACTCGTTCTCAAGTCTTCCTCTACGGTGTCTTGCCTCTGACACTCCCCCGTTTTGTGGCTTATATTCTCTACCGTTGGGAAGTCTGCATCCGTGCTACTGTCATTGTTGGTTTGGTGGGTGCCGGTGGATTAGGACGTCTGCTCACGGAGCAACTGAGTAGCTTTGATTACAAGGGAGTGATGACTACCTTAATCGTCTTTCTCGCCCTCACCTTTGTGGTAGACCTAATTAGCGCTTCAGTCAGGCGAACGCTAAGGTAAGGTCAGGAGCGGATGTAGTCTGTAACCTTACCCCAATTCTGCTGGTACCCCAACGTCCAATTGTGTGTAATCAAACGATTTGATATCACCCATAGCCTATCCAATCCGGTTTAGCGACTTCTCGCCAGCGTCTGCGAATGGTCTCAAATTCCTCTTCGCTCAAGCGTCCGTTAGCGAGAAGCTCTGCATTCTGATGCCAGTGTTCGGGTTTAGTCGTGCCGACAATGGCAGTCCCGACTCCTTTAACACTCAGGGTAAAGTGTAATGCGATCGCGATCGCTTCGCTCAACTCCCCCTTGAGAAAATCATAATCTAGTTGCTGGAGCCGTTCTATATAAGGCTGCCAGTAGGGGGGAGGACTCACGTTCTCGGTATAGACTCTCCAGATGACATTAGCAATAGGGCGCTTGGCGATGATGCCTATCCCTTTTTCCCGTGCCACTGGAATTATCAAATCGATCGCTTCTTGGTCGGCAATATTGATGGAGAGTTCCAGGGTGTCAAATAGACCGGATTGCGCGGCATAGAGTGCAGCTTGACTGTCTCCGCTATAGCCAATAAAGCGTGTTTTGCCCGCCTGTTTTGCTTGTTGCAATGCTTCAATTACTTCGCCCTGACGCAGAAGTTCTTCCGAGCAAGTGTGCAGTTGCACTAAATCCAGATAATCGGTTTGAAGCCGTTGTAAACTGCGATCGATGCTTTGCGTTAGTAAGCGTGGTTCCCAGTCGGGCAAGTCGCATCCGGAGGAGTGACCGCACTTGGTAAATAAATAATAGCGATCGCGTCGATTGATGAGTGCCCGTCCGAGCTTCTGTTCGCTATCACCGTAACACTCTGCCGTATCGATGACGTTGAGACCGGATTCCAAAGCGCTACCGAGAAAGCGATCGATTGTTTCCAGAGGGATTTTCTCAAAGCCAATCTCCGCTGCCCCAAAGCCAAGAGTACTGACTTGCATGCCAGTCTTACCCAGTTCTCGCTTTTCCAGAGTCATTCTCCTGAACTTGAGTAGTGGTTTTCTCCTCAATTATCACTGCTTGAGCTATTACTGCTCAGATCGGGTTCGCATGCAATAGGTTTGGGGCTATTAACCCAATAAATTTTGGCTATTAGCTGATGAGTTGACTAAGTAAATATACTTGCTTAAGCTTGTAACAGACTGTTAAGCAATCTAAGGTAAATTCAATGGCAACGTACAAGGTAAGGTTAGTCAACGAAGCTGAGGGACTAGACACCACGATTGAAGTTCCCGACGACGAATATATTCTCGACGCCGCTGAAGAGCAGGGTATCGATCTACCCTACTCCTGTCGTGCAGGTGCCTGTTCGAGCTGCGCTGGCATCATTACTCAGGGTCAGGTTGACCAGTCCGATCAGAACTTCCTAGATGACGACCAAATCAATGCTGGATTTGTGTTGACCTGTGTTGCCTATCCTCAGTCTGATTGCACGATCAAAACCCACCAAGAGGACGCAATGCTCTAATTTCGTTAGTAGTTAATAGTTAGTAGTTAGTGGGGGTTCTACGCCTGTTAGCCTGGGGTTTGAACCCCAGG
>DATNPT010000310.1:0-4359 GCA_036703075.1 Chroococcales cyanobacterium | reverse complement strand
GAGATATTCCATTTTATGGGCTTAGTGTTCATTAGTGCCGTTCACGAGGAACTATCTGGTTTTTTGCCTGATGGTAGACGCATTGGGGGAGTTGAGAGGCAATAGGGTGCTTCCCCTGGATTCAGCTTCAATCAGTGACCCAGGTTTCACCTGACATTTAGACACCGAGTGAAACCTACCCTACAACGACTTGGGGTCTCCTTCCACTAAAAACTGGTCACTGTTAACACAGGGTTAAAGGCAACAGGGAACGGGGAACAGTCAAGGCGTATGGTGGGGGATTTAAACCCGCTACTAATGCACCGACCACTTTCTCTTCCTGGGGGCTTGTACCCAGTTCAAGGGGAACTTCTTGGGTCAATCCTCATAGTCGGGAGAATCGGGAAAGTGGAGTAGAGGCAAGCGATCGCCTCGAAACACTTCTTCCGAGCTGATGCCGGTACTCTGTAACCACGAACAGAGGGCATCGAGCGAAAGTACACCGAGAAGCAATGGCCCTGTAGCCAGACTCAATAAAAAGTCTGTGGGCATTTTCGAGCTAGATGGTTTGGCGGTTGTCGTTTCTGGTCGATTGGTGGAATGAGCAGAGGACATGAGTGGAACCGATAAAGAGCAAATCTTAACCGAACAGATCGTTCAAAAGTTCTGAGTGCGAGAGTTTTGAATTAACCCCATGAATTCAGGGGCTTGTTTCCCCAATGTTCCAGTTATGGATTTTTTACTCAAAATTCATAATTCATAGCTGGAGCGTGGCGGTGAGCTAGCTTCCCCTGGCTAGTACAGGTATCCTAATACTACCCAAAAACACCAAAATGCTGCCGTTATGCCGTTCCCCTCAAGAGGATTGACAGCCATCACCCAGGAGAATTCAATTTAGATTCGTTGAAATGCTGTGGCTAATTTATAATTCGGATTTCGCAACTCGCTCCATAACATGGCTAATTTTTTATTACCGGGAGTAAATAGTTTGTCCGCTCAACCCCTAGAAGCAGTGATAATTCTTGCCGCTTTTGATGTAAGACTGTTTAGATGTACTTAGATCAAGCGATCGCACCTGCCAGGTCGGTGATTTGAACCGATTGGGCTGACTAGTTCGGGAGAAAGCCTTCAGTAAGCTCAACTCGAATAAGCGATTATTCCAGGAAACAATCATTTGTCCGTTATCTGTTCAGGTAGCAAATTTCTGATGTTGGATGTGGATCAGCGTGTCCCAAAGGATCGTCCGTCCTCCCTTGCCCAGTGGATTTATCAAGCGATCGGGCAACCTGAGGTATCGTTACGGGTGCGGTTGCGCGGGAATAACCTACACGTTCTGTGCGAGAGTCCTCAAAGTTTAGACGCCACAACGGTTGTCAACCGTTTGCTTAAGGCTCTCAAACGGGAGGGAGGAAATTCGCTGCCCATCGATCCGAAAAACCCGATCTATCAAATTATTGTGTACGGGCGCACCTTAGGGCGGGAGCGTCCCGACTGGATCAAGCAAATTCGTCTTAAATCGAACCCAAGCCAAGGGAAGCAGGCGACTCGAACATTGACGGAGACAGTTAATGCCGCCTCTAGCGACCCTGCGTTAATTATTTCCAACGAAAGTCTCGCACGTTCAGGCTCACCTGAAGCGATCGCTCGCTATCTCAGTGAAACCCTCAGTCCTTTAGGCGTGAGCGTTAAGGTGCTGATCCAAGAGTTGAAGGGTAGCCGGTTGAGAGGAGAAAGTTCAGACGATAACCTTCCTGGTGGAAACGCCTACGAACAATCGTCCAACTTTCAACGGCGTCTGTGGGTGATTTGTAGTTCCAACTACAGTCCCGATGCCTCCTTGCTAGCTGAGCCAGTCGTACAGCAGTTGCGTTCTTTGCAGCTGAAAGGATTCCGCGATGCTGCCCTGAGCGCTCAGGTGAGTGGAGAAGCAGAACCCGAATGGATGCTGCGAGTCGATCTGACGCCAAAAGAAGCCATGCTCAAGGAGTGGGCGCGTTGGGGAGACGTACAGGCGATCGCTAGACGATTGAACCAAGTCCTCTCGAAACACAAAATGGAAGTGCGAGCCGTGCTCAAAGAGGCGACGCTGCATCTATTTTGTAATGTTTTGACCCTCAAGCAAGCATCGGCTCCCGATCGGCAAAGGTCAGTGAAACCGATCGCCGCTATCCTAAACGCGATCGCGCCTCAAGGTATCCAATCCGTTGCAATTTATGGCGTGGAGTCTCATCGGCGCACCCTCACTCCCGAACAAGAAACACCCGCTTGGGTCGAGTGGCTGGACTTACCCTCAGCAAACGATCCGCAACGCGCTGAATCAGCACTGTCTCTAGCACAAAAAGGCAACTTGGAGGCGATTACCTTCTTAATCCAACGCCTCCTCAATCCTGACCTAGACAGGCGATTGGCAACAGGCGGCATTCATCTAAAAATTCGCCGCAAACAAGATTTGTTGCATATTATGAGCGAGGCTCCGATCTGTCCGCCTCAAGCTCAGGTAGGTCCGCCGATTGCCAAGTTTCTGCGCCAGCTAGCTATTCCAGGAATTGCAGGAGTTCGAGTGTATGGGCGTCGCGCTGGTGCGACTGCCCCCACCTGGAATTATGGTATTGATTTTGTGCATCGGCGGCGTTTGGTACCGGAAGCCACTCCAGAGTTTGCGGCTTCAGATGCCTATGTTAACGAGCTGGTTGCCCCCTCAGGGGAACCCGTTCTACGTCCCGATTTAACGAAAGAAGACGTTCAATCGGGTCTGAAGCAGGCGGTTGGGGCAACCGCGCAAACGATCCAGCGTTGGCTATGCTACTCTCAGCTATTTGCGCCTAGTGTCGTGGAAGGGCGAGAGCTAGCAACGGTTTCGCCCGGTTCAGCCAACGAACGGTTCTCGTCTTCCCAAGGGGTGAAAGTGGCAGTGGTTTGGGGCATACTCGGACTATTGTTGACCTTTCAGGCGGATCGGTTGATGGGGGAATGGCTGCGAGTGCAGGATACGTCAAGGGGAACTGCCACGGAGGAACCTCTAACCCCCATTCCTTTACCTCAACTCTCGCTGCAAAAAAGCCAAGCTCAAGGGGCGAATAGCTTTAATTCGTCTGGTTTCACTCGACAAGGTAAGACAAATGTCCTAGTTAAGCCGACCGATAATTCGTCAAACCCGAAGCAATCGGTTGCCGCAACGGCAGCAATTTTAGCAGCCGCGCGATCGCAAGCACCGTCTTTTAATAACCAACTCTTGGATGAAAAGTTAGCGCTCTATCAGCAGCGTTTGCTCCAGAGCGGACCCCCAGATGTTTTAATTTTGGGGAGTTCTAGGGCAATGCGGGGAGTCGATCCAGTGGCGCTGCAAGACGCCTTAGCGGCTCAAGGTTATCCGGATGTAGAAGTGTTTAACTTTGGTATTAACGGTGCAACGGCTCAAGTTGTAGACCTGATCGTCCGCCGCATCTTAACCCCGGAGCAATTGCCAAAGCTGATTATTTGGGCAGATGGAGCAAGGGCATTTAATAGCGGTCGGATGGATGCGACCTATAATGCGATCGCGAGTTCGGAAGGCTATCAGAAATTGCAAGCGGGAACGTTCCCCAATCCAGTTGGCGTCAATCAAGGCACTCGCGGTTCTGGGGATACAGCACAAACCAATTCGCAGACCAATCCCGCCGCTCAATCCTTGTCGGCGTTGAGTACAGGGTATCAGGCAGCGAGTAATTGGCTCGATCGCTCTGTGGCGAACGTTTCAGCAACCTATCCCCAACGCGATCGACTTAAGTTATTATTGCGGGACAAGTTTGCCACCGTGGTAAGACTAACTAATCCTGACCAACAGACGAATACAGACTCCGAGAAATCGCTAAGTGCAGATTCGATTGACTTAGATGGATTCCTTCCCCTCTCGATTCGATTCAATCCCGCCACTTACTACAAACAACATCCCAGAGTCAGAGGGGACTATGACGGTGACTATGAATCCTTCCGGTTGGGGGGCGAACAAGATAACGCTCTAGAAGCCCTGATGCAATTTGCCAAAACTCACAAAATTGATATTGTTTTCGCCAACCTACCCCTGACTAAAGATTATCTAGATCCAGCACGCACAGAATACGAAGAACAATTTCAGCGATATATGCGTGCGTCAGCTACACACAGAGGGCTAATTTTCCGAGACTTAACAAAGTTGTTACTCGCCAAGCACGACTACTTCTCCGACCCTAGCCACCTCAATCGCTATGGTGCCTACCGAGTTTCAAATCAGCTTGCTCAAGATCCAATGATTCCCTGGTCATCCATCGCTCATCCTCAGTCATCATCTAAAGAGCGATCGCACTAATGAGTCAAAATCCAGAATTGAAGAATAATAACAAGTTGACACTCTGCGGTCTGAAG
>DATNPT010000309.1:0-7863 GCA_036703075.1 Chroococcales cyanobacterium | reverse complement strand
CGGTTGACCGGGCTGTTGAGGCGATAAGGTCAGATCGACCGCGTTTTGATTCAGAATTAGGCTACTGACTGGCGCTCCATAGTAAGACTGGACATCTTCCCATTCCCAGTTGGGATTAACCACATCTCCTTGAAAGTAGCTAGTATCGACCAGTAGGTGTTTTATCTCCCGAATTCCCTGATGCTTCAGCTGTTGTGCTAATTCCCTCAACTGAACATCTGTCAAACTGGGGTCGCCTCGTCCTAGCACCCTCAACACACCAGCCCCCATATCATAAACTGATGTCCGAATCTTAAAGCCTGAACTGAGCTGACGTAAGGCAGCAGCCGTTGTCAGTAACTTAGCATTGGAGGCTGGGATGAAGTATCGTTCAGCATTATGGCTGTAGAGGACGCGACTCCTTGCCCCTAATGATAGCGGTTCGATCAGGATGCCCCAACGCGCTCTATGCAATGGAGGACGCTCGATCGCAGCATCAATGGCAGTTGCGAGTTCAGCAGGGCATATGGATGCGGCAGAGCGAAGGTTTTGGGTATGGGGAAGCTCGTTAGCCCGAGCAGTCAACGTGCGATCAAAGATAACGAAGCGTAATGCGATCGCCATTAGACCGATCGCTACCCCTCTCAGAACGATCGGAGTTTTGAGAAAACGTTGCTGATAACTGCTCACTGCTCACTGCTCACTGCTCACTGCTCACTGCTCACTGCTCACTGTTGAAGACGATCGCTATAGCTGTCGCCATAATAGGTTAGGACAGATCTAACGGCTGAAACGACCACGTACCAGAAATAAACCTTTTGCCTTCTGACTTGAAAATAAAACTTCAGCAAAAACCCAACAGCAGTAAGTGGCTGAGGTCGTAGAATGGCGACAGCCAAAACTCAAAGATGGATTGCGGATTAAAGGGCAACCGGAGTTGGCTCAACTGTAACTTGATAACCAAGCTTCTCCAAACGCTTAATCAGTCGTTTCTTAACACTTTCCGGTCGTTGTTTGTCAAAATAATCAGCTCCTAAATCTTTGTAATGTTCTTGGCGGGAGATGAGATGATAGACAATCACTAAAATTGAGTGTGCAACAGCAACCGCAGCGCGTTTTTTGCCCCTGCGTGCCGCAATTCGACGAAACTGGGCAGCCAGGTAAGTTTTAGTCCGAGCTAAAGCATGGGCAGCTTGAACTAAAATACTTCTTAAAACTCGATTACCTTTGCGGGTGCTTTCTCCAAGCTTCTTGCCGCCACTTTCATAGTTACCTGGAGCCAGCCCAGCCCAAGCTGCCAAATGTTCGGCACTGGGAAAACGGTTCATGTCTATGCCAATTTCCGCGACAATCATCTCAGCAGTACGACGAGCAATACCAGGGATCGTGTCAACTAACTCCACCGCTTGGTCGAAAGGGTGGCAATACTCCTCGATTTGTTGATCGAAAAGTTCAATTGAGCTATTAATACTATCAATTTGAGCTAGTAGCTGGGCAAGAATAAACTTTTGATGGGGACGAACTCGACCCTCAAGAGCCTGAACCAACAAATCATGCTTTCTGGTCATGGTGCCTTTTGCCAAATCCGCCATCACTTCGGGAGAACTATTCCCCTCGACAATAGCAGCCAGCATTGCTCGCCCTGATACCCCCATGACATCGCTGGCAACGGAGGCCAGTTTGATATTGGCGGCTTCGAGTACTTTTTGGACTCGGTTGACCAAGTTCACTCTTTCCCGAATAAAGTTACTGCGATGACGGGTTAAGTCGCGCAAATCTCGCTGCTCAACTGGTGGAATAAAGCTGGGGCGTAATAGACCATGCTGTAGGAGTTCGGCTATCCATTGTGAGTCTTTGATGTCTGTTTTGCGTCCTGGTACCGCTTTCATGTGGCGAGCATTCACCAACATTACTTCAAAGTTTCCTTCCAAGATGTTGAAAACTGGTCGCCAGTATTCCCCATTACTCTCCATTGCTACATGAGTGCAATCATGACTTGTTAACCAGTCCGATAGATTTAACAAGTCTTTAGTCATCGTGCTAAATGTACGAATCTGCTTATGCCATTCTCCCGATTCTTTCGGGGTGATTACACAAGCAACTACACTCTTCTTATGTACATCTCGCGCCAGCGCAACGGGTGTAGACTACCTGCATATTCTTCACCTACAACTGCCAGTCCAATTGATAGGGGGCTAGCACATGGATATCTCTTTTGGTCGATTCTGACTTGCGTGCTTACTATCACGGCTGTGCGTGTAGTAGCGACAATTGGCTATGCCTCTGGATATCCCGGTTCGACTGCCTTTCAGGCTAAAGATGCTCTACTGAAGGAACAACCTCTTTTGTGTCAGCCTTGACTGGAAGTTACCACATTTTCATGTATGGCTGTGAAATTTTTTCATCGGGACTGCCTTCTGCCTTCTGCCTTTTTCCATAAATTCTGCTGCTACAGTTGCCATTCTCCCTAACTGCTGTTTTCAATGGAAACACGGCGCACGAGAATCATATTCGGAAACGACAAGGATGGACATGCAACAAGGAGATTTACAAAACTCAACTCCAGACGCAGGAGGTAGAGAAAGCTCAATTCCTTCTGCTCAAGCAGCAGGAGATTTAAAAGATTCAGTATCTGCCACTAACGTACAGTCTGCTCAAAGCCGTGGTAGCACTCTTCTACCAAGGATTGCGGTGGTGCTTTCTACCTTAGCGTTATTGGGAACTGGTGTAACCCTTGTTCAAATCTCTCAGGTACAGCACCAGATTGGGCAGTTAAAGACTGCCGTGCATAAGTTAGAAACCGCACCTAAGCCAGCGCCAACTCCTGTACCTACTCCTACAACAACCAGCATAGAAATTAAACCTGGTCAGTTCGTCCAACCTGCCTTTGGGACTAAAGCACGAGTTGAGTTGCTTTCCGTCAAGCGAATTCCTAATCCGGAGACAGGTACTCGTGATGTGGTCAATGTCCAAGTGCGGATTCGTCGTCTAGCCGCAGATGACCAACTCGCTGGTGATGTTGCAATTTACGTATACAACACGAGTGCCCGAAATTCTCAAACTGGCGATACTTACGGCTCAATTGGTATAGATCGCTCAACTGGAGGTGTTTCCTTATCCTCAATCGCTAAAAATGCATCAGCCGATGCTTATGTATGGCTGAGAGTTCCGGAAGGGATTAACGCGATCGATTTGTATATTCCAGATACACAGGTATTTAAGAACGTGCCGATTTCCAATTAGCCGTTGTTTAATTAAAGCGATGATTGACCCAGATTGAGCGGAAGCGCTGTTTATAGCGATAGCGGGTTGGAATCGAGTAGAGTAAGGGGCTTCTGGAGGGACACGATGATATATCGTGCCTCTCTAGCCGGTAGTATGGGTAACTGCGAGCCGCCATAGGAACAAGTGCAACCTAAGAGATAAGCAAGTAGAGAGAAGCGGTCGCACGAGTTTTTTGCTTCTTTTGAGATAGAGAGGTGTGCTTTACTAAGTTAGGCTAAAATGGACAATTTACTCATCGATTATCGTGGGGAAGCTTTAGCGCTCGTACTGTCTTTTGTCCTTTTTTTTGAAATAGTCCTAGCGATAGGATATATCAGTCAAGATTTAGAGAATGCTATTACATTTACTATCATTGCTATGACTCCATTATTTTTCCTCTTCATGTTGTTTCATTCCTGATATGGCGGTTCTCATATGTCAGCAGCTTAGTGTTCGTCAGTCTTTGCTATTTTTCGTTATCCTGACGGCGCATTCGTAGCTGAACATCTTCCAGCAGTTTGCGATTCGCTGCCATTAAATCGGCAACTAAACCCAACATCCACAACTGAAAGCCAATCAAAATCAAAATAGCCGCCAAAATTAAGCTGGGAATCCGAGTTCTATGAGTCCCGATGACAAAATAGAAAAGCCAGCGACAACCCAGCAGTACCCCCATTCCGAACGGGGCGCTTCCCAAAAGTAGGAAAAAGCGCAGGGGTTTGTACAGCATGAAGATGCGTAGGATGGTAAACAGCGATCGCATCACGTAAGAGAGGTTACTTCTCACGAGACGGGAGGGCCGTAAAACTCGATTGGTTCTAATCGGTACCCAAGTAATGGGGATGCCCTTTTGTCCGGCTTGAATAATCGTTTCTAACGTATAGGTATAACTATTAAATACATTGAGCTGAATCGCTGCCTCGTGGCTGAAGGCACGAAAGCCACTAGGTGCATCGGGAATTGTTGTATTGCTAGCCAGACGGACTACCCAACTCCCCAGTTTTTGCAGTAATTTTTTGAGCGGTGAAAAGTCTTTAATTTTCCCAATGGGTCGAGCTCCAACTACAATTTGTGCTTGCCCTAAAAGAATGGGTTCGATCAGCTTGGGAATGTCATCGGCACAGTACTGATTATCGGCATCGGTGTTAACGATAATATCGGCACCCGCTTTCAGCGACGCGTCTAAACCCGCCATAAAGGCTTTCGCTAAACCTTGGTTAGTCGGAAGACGCACAATGCGATCGACTCCATAGGATTTGGCAACGTCAATTGTGCGATCGCGACTACCATCATCAATCACCAACCACTCAACAACGTCAATACCTGGTAACTGACGGGGTAGGGCATCCAAGGTTATCCCTAACGTGCGCTCCTCGTTGTAACAAGGAATTTGGATAATCAGTTTTTTCATTGCGTGCAGATGGCTTGGGTCTTTTGACAGCGTTCAGTGGTCAGTGACCAGTTAATGTACACTAGCTCAGTAACCTGAATCTATAAACCTTCTCTACAACGATTGACCCCCTGAACAACAGGACAGACTTCCTCGTTAAACACTCCTGGATTTCCTGACCAGTTAAAGTCGTTAATTCGGAAGCTAATCGAACCCAGTTGCAGGGTTGGGTTATAGCGCAGGAGGATATTGTAGGTGCGACGGCTGTATTCCAACAAGAAGTCTGTACTAATGTCCTCTGCTCTATTTAGGCTAAAGCTGGTCTGCACGCCAAATCGAAATGGCCCCCAGATTTGCTGAGTGATACCAGCAGAAACCACACTAGTATCTACCTGCCGGTCAAACAGGAAGGGGGATTGACCGCTAATAATCAGTTGAGTGTAGCTGATGTTAAACCCCGTGTAGTCGAGGAAGGGTTTTGAGAAATGACCGAATTGCCCGGCCAGACCAATCGTCCCACTCAGGGAGTTTTGAGTATCGCCGTTTGTATAAGCGCTGGCAACCCCTGTAGCGGATGTAAACAGTTGCAGGTAAGGAACCACTGGGGCTGGTGTATACCGCAGTCCTTCTGTAGGAGTCGGTGGCAAGCCTTGACCTTCCCAAAGCGTGAAAGCTCGGCTGAGGGTAGCAGTACCCAGAAAGCGTCCAAGGCTAACTCGGTCGTTGTTTCGATCCGGTTCGAGCAACTCTACTCGATCGGTTTCGGCGTTGATATACTGAGCGCTGGCTTGATAGGTCAGATCGATCCCGGTATTACCCAAGGGAATGACGGGCGAGGTTAAGACGGCTCCAATACTATTGCGAACGGTTTGATAACCAAGAGAGCCATTATAAATGCGATCGCGGTAGGCGTATTCCAGGCTGAGAGTGTGGGGGAGACTAGTACCGATAATCTGGCTTACTTGGAAATTAGCTCGCAGGTTATCTGCGGCATCCCCCAGATCTAACGTAGTCAGAACCGCTCTTCCTGTAAACGATGTCCGTGGACTGAGCTGACCATCGACTCGAGCTTTAACCCCAAAAACCGAGGGGTCAAAAGGACCTTCGTCAAAGATGGCTCGTTGAATAAAGTACTGCGGGGACAAGGTAAATCGCAGAGTCGGAGTGTTGAGTATCTCGATATTGCTCTGAGCATAAAGTCCACCGCGATCTTCGCCATCATACCCAAACGTAATCAGAGCTGGGTCTCTGGGACGGCGATCGATTGTGATGCGATTACGCAGTAGTGGCAACGAAAACCCCTGATCGAACACTAAGCGCGGTCGAGTGCCAACGATTTCATCTACCAACGGTTCAAGCCGAGTAAACCGGGCTTTATCGGCCCGTAACTCCAATTCTGGTGGGGAAAAGGGGTCGTTGGTAATCCTCACATTCTGCGCGATCGCACCTCTGCCGTCAAAATCGATGCGCTCGGCTTGATAACGCAACTGAGTAATTGTCCCTCCCGGCTTCGGAATACCTACGTTCCCAGCTCTCCTCCCAGCGCCAAACACAAACGAATATCCGCCTGGATTGCTGATACCTTGTAAGGGCTGTTCGCTGGTAATGCGATTGCTGACTGGAGGCGATAGGGGTGGGGTCGTACCATCCGTAGGTGTGGTTAGAGTAAGGTCAGTTCCAGCTGTGGGTGTATAAAGCTGACCGTTGGCATTGAAAATCACCCCACTGTCTTGGACAAAGTAATATTCAAATCGTTCACCC
The DNA here is from genome assembly GCA_036703075.1 of Chroococcales cyanobacterium. Classification (GTDB taxonomy): domain Bacteria; phylum Cyanobacteriota; class Cyanobacteriia; order Cyanobacteriales; family Coleofasciculaceae; genus DATNPC01. The sequence goes on along the minus strand of DATNPT010000309.1, from coordinate 1,469 downwards.
CGCAGCACCTGATTGCCTCGCGTTAGAGCGACGTTGCCCTCGGCCACGACCAACCGATTGGGCAGGTTAATCTCTACGCGATCGGCATCTAGCAAGGCTTCCCGAAACCTTAACATGACATTGCCGGTTGCCGTCACAACTTTTCGCTGTTCGTCATATTCCTGACGGTCAGCCGTCAATTCAATCACTCCACCTACACTAAAGGGTGTGGGGGATACCGTAGTTCCGGGTTGAGAACCGTCATTGGGTTGAGTTGAGGGTGCGGCTTCTGGGCCATTGGGTTGGGGTGAGGGCGATGTTTCTCCTTCATTCGGTTGGGGTGTCGCGTCCTGCACGGACGACGGCTGAGTCTCTGGCGTGGGAACGGTAAATTTAAACTCTCTGACCTCTCCCCCACGCTGTTGTGTCACCAAGTGCTTGATATTGGGGGTTCCGGGTGTAGGAGACGGGGAGTTAGAGGATAAGAAGCCAGGAATATACAGCGATGGGTAAACCGAAGCATCGGTACTCTTTGCAGCGGTTGAGGAGTTCCGAGTTGGGGAAGCGGGTAAAGGCTCTGTGTTGCTCGACGCTTCACCTTCAGTAGAGGGGGTTGCTGGAGCTTGGGATGGGGTACTAGAGACGATGGAGGATGAGGGAGGACTGGTTTCCAATGCCCTCTCGCCCAGCCAGAGTCCTCTCACCGGAGCAATCTTACTAACGCTTTCTTCCCTTGTTCCAGTATCTAGGGGCAGTTTGTCTTGTCTGGCACTTATCGGTCGATCTGCGATCGCAGGGGAGAGAGGAGCAGGCGATTTGAGGGGTCTGTCGGCTGACTCTTGCGTGCGGACTGGTGCAGAAAGCTGACGGCGTTCAGAATTGGGTGGCGCTACCGATGTCGGCTCCCCAGAAGAACCGATAGAAATCGGAGAACCCAGTAGAGCTGCTCTAGATTGAGTTGCTAATGCAGAAGACTCAGGTGCTAAGGTTTCTGTCGGGGTTGGCGTAGCGAAAGCCCCGGTAGGAACCTCCTGGATTGGCACCGCATTGGGTGTCCGGTTGGAGGAGCGATCGAGCGGTGCTTGCGCTTGAGAGGTTGCAGGTTGAACAATTGCAGGTATTTCAGGCGGCTGAGCTAGTTGGGGCATCTTTTAACCATAAAAGTCGAAGGTTCGGCTCCGAAACGTGCCCCTTCGCCGCTTTGAATAGTACTAGGGCGAGGCACGCCTCGCCCATTCACTTTTGCTCCAGGGATCGAGCGAGCGCTAATTACTCCAAATCCCGTCGCTTGGGGTTACGAGCGGGGTCGTTGGACAAAAAGCCAAACACAAATAAACCAACGAAAATACTAACAACGATGTAGACAACAATTTTGAGGGTCACCATATTATTGATATCTCCCAACGGTATGAAGAGCGAAATGTAATGACGTTTTCTCTATCGCGAAATAGAGAATCCCTGTAAGCCTGCGATCGCGCGCTTGGCGGACA
>DATNPT010000299.1:0-6668 GCA_036703075.1 Chroococcales cyanobacterium | reverse complement strand
CTTCTAAAGCCAGCGCGACATGAGTCCAATGAGTTCCCCCTTGACAAAATGCAATATAGGGTTCCCTCAACGGACCATCCGCCGAAAACTCCGAGGTGCTGCCATCAATAAACGTTCCTCCAGCCATCACAAGCTGACTTTCATAACCTGGCATTTCTGCGGGTACTGGGTCGAGGTAGGAACCTACTGGCGAGTGCTGCTGAATCGATCGACAAAAAGCCATCAGTTTCTCCGGCGACCCTAACTGAATCGCCTGAATTACATCGCGGCGAGGTGCCATTGGTTCGGGATTGACAGGATAGCCCAGTTGGTGGAAAACATAAGCAGTTAAATGATTCCCTTTCATCGCTTCTCCCACCATTTGAGGAGCCAGAAATAGCCCTTGAAACAACAGGCGATTCTGATCGAATGTCGCGCCTCCCGAACTGCCAATTCCCGGTGCCGTGAGACGACAAGCAGCGTCTTCGACTAAGTCAGCGCGGCCTGCAACGTACCCACCGGCAGCAACAATTGTGCCGCCAGGATTTTTAATTAATGAGCCAGCCATGAGGTCAGCACCAACCGCCGTCGGTTCCCGATCTTCGATAAACTCGCCGTAGCAGTTATCCACAAAACAGATGGTATCGGGATTTTGTTGCTTGACCATCTGGATGATTTTTTCAATTTCGGTAATGGAGAGGCTAGACCTCCAAGAATAACCACAAGAGCGCTGGATCAGTACCAGCCGAGTGTTTTCGCGCACAGCTTGGCTTAAAGCTTGCCAATCGACAGTTTGGTAGGGTGTAAGTGGTAACTCACGGTAACCAATGCCAAATTCTTTAAGAGAACCTTGATTTTGACCGCGTAACCCGATGACTTCTTCTAAAGTGTCATAGGGAGCACCAACCACCGCTAACATCTCGTCTCCGGGGCGTAGAACACCAAACAGGCAACAAGCGATCGCGTGAGTTCCTGACACAAACTGCACTCGTACCGCAGCCGCTTCGGCCCCTACGACATTAGCAAATACCTTGTCCAGCGTTTCGCGACCTAAATCGTCATGACCGTAACCGCTCACACCGGCAAAGTGGTGAACACCGACTCGATGCTGGCGAAAGGCATCCAGGACTTTTTTGAGATTTTGCTTGACTGCGGCGTCAATTCCGTAAAAAATCGGAACTAGTGCTTTTTCTGCCTGTTGCAGCTTCTGATAGCTGTCCATTAATCACTCAATCTACAATTTTTGAGTTTTGAAGTCGGCACTTTTTCGTCAATCCAAACGGCAAAATCCAACATTCAAAGCTCTCAATAATAACAGATTAGATTGCACCATTTTAGTTAAGGTAACAGATGACAATCGCCACCCCGAATACAGAACAAGCGAAGCAAGCTTCGCCCCTACGCCCGGATTGGGTCACCATCATTTACATGGCGGTGTTACACATCGGAGCGCTTTTTGCCCTATTGCCCAGCAATTTTAGTTGGAACGCCGTAGGACTAGCACTCTTTCTCCACTGGGTCACTGGTGGTTTAGGGATTACGTTAGGATATCACCGCTTGGTGACTCACCGGAGTTTTCAGACTCCCAAGTGGTTAGAATACTTCCTGGTTTTCTGCGGCACCTTGGCTTGCCAAGGAGGCCCCATTCAGTGGGTTGGGTTACATCGTATCCATCATTTGCATTCCGATACCCAACCCGATCCTCATAACTCCAACCGAGGTTTCTGGTGGAGCCACATGGGTTGGATGCTCCATAATATTCCAGCCGATGTAGAAGTCCCTCGCTTTACCAAAGACATTTCAGATGACCCTGTTTATCAGTTTTTTCAAAAGTATTTTGTTCCCATTCAAGTCGTTCTCGGCTTAATTCTCTACTGGCTGGGAGGTTGGCCGTTCGTCGTTTGGGGCGTTTTTGCCCGGATCGTCATCGTGTTTCACTGCACCTGGTTTGTCAATAGTGCAACCCATAAGTTTGGTTATCAAACTTATGAGTCGAACGACCACTCAAAAAATTGCTGGTGGGTTGCCTTACTGACTTACGGTGAAGGTTGGCACAATAACCACCATGCCTACCAGTATTCAGCTCGACATGGTATGAAATGGTGGGAAATCGACCTCACTTGGATGACGATTCAGTTCCTCCAGATGTTGGGGTTAGCTCAGAAAGTGAGATTGGTTGGAAAAGAATAATTATTAGTTATTAGTTATTGGTTGTTTGTGGCTGATAACCAATAACTAATAACTAATAACCCATTAAAATTGCCCGTTTCCCTGAATAACCTGCTTAAGTGTTGTCAGCGTCTCTAAGTTAATCATTCCGCGACGATATCCTTTTTGATTCGACATCCCCAGAAAAACGGCATCTCCCCGTTTTGGGTTGCGGGAAAAGCGTGGGGAGGAATTGATATACACGGAGGCGCTATCAACACCTAAGGCAAACTGACGGCTTTCCTGATACGATTCCGTCACCAGACAGTCGGCATGACTGCTACTGTACTGGTTCATCCACGCGATCGCTGATTCGATGCTATCTACCACTTTGAAGGCAATCGTCTTGTCGAGATAGGGCTGACTCCACTCAGATTCTGCCGCCAACTTCAACTGTTCGGGAAACTCTGCGACTAGTTCGTCATCCCCTCTGAGATCGAAGCCCTTTTCCTTCAGGCTGTTCCACAGGATTGCCAAGGATGAGGGCTTTTGATGACGGTTGATCAGAATTTTTTCGATCGCGTTGACCGGGTCGGGTTCGCTAGCGTGGCTGTCTAAAATAATCCAGCGCACCATATCCAAGCTTCCTGTAGCTGACCAGTAAAGATAACAGTTCCCCATGGCCGACTTCAAAACGGGTACCGTTGCTTGCTGCATTACCTGCTGCACCAATGTCGGTCGTCCATAGGGAATCGCTAGGTTGATATATCGGTCTTGTGTGACCAAATCTCGAATCGAAGCCCCCTGTTCTGAAAGCAACAGTTCCAGGCACCCTTCTGGCAAACCAGCCTCTTCCAGACCATTTTGTAAAGCTTGAGCGATCGCTTGGTTGGACTGGCTAGCTTCGCTACTACCGCGCAGAATCAAGCAATTTCCGGTTTTGATGCAAAATCCAGCGGCAATCGCGCTCAACTCTGGAAATGCCTCGTAAATTAACGCAATCACGCCTAGAGGTCTCAATTGGCAGTATGTTTGAGAATCGTCCAGCTGATAGGATGCACTCATTACCCGGCGGATGGGATCGGACAACTCCCCGATGCGTTGCAAAATCTGAATTGTGGTTTGGAGTCGTTCGGGTGTCAGCTTCAGCCAATCCAAAATTAGCTCTGGTACGGCCATTTCTCGACTAGCTTCCAGGTCTAAGGTATTGGCCTCCAAAATATCATCAAAGGCATTTTGCAGCGCCTTTGCCATTGCTTGGACACCACGACTACGGTCTACCCCTCTCGTGGTTGCTAATGAAAGAGAAGCCCAATAAGCACGCTTAACAGCCCCCATTGGGTCAGATGGGAGGCTAATACTGCTGCCACTGCTGCTATGTTGGTTGATATCCATGTGTTATGTTAACGCCGGTAAGCCAGCCAAACCATGAGCGCTGGCAGTACTGCCAACAGCACTGCCAACAATGCCCAGAAAATGATGTTTGGCCCCGTTGGGGATCGCAACGCCAGCGGTAACCAAACAATCAGAAGTACGAGAACAATGCCCAGCGCGATCGGCAGATAGCTTTCCCCAAGACTGCCGTGGGCTGTAGTCCACCGATGTCCTGTCCAGCGCCAAGCTTTCTTGTATGGGTAGCTTGTAGACAGTTGTTCGATCGTATATCCAGTTTCTTCGACGACGAAGATTTGCTGACAGCGATTGCAACCAAAAGCATCGGTCAGCGCGATCGGAATGAGAGAACCCCGACGCCGACAAGGACAGGGGTACTCAGTACTTAAATCAATCTTCTGAGCTTTCTGAGGTGGCACAGGCGCTATTTTAATACCAAATTACTTCAAGCAATTGTCTTAACGATTCTAGCCGTAGTGTTTGTCAGTCATGTCAACGAGTGCGATCGCACTCTTCATACAGCACGAGTAGCATCCACGACCCTCTTTCAGGCAACGGAAAAGAAACGCCCATCTACTAAACTAATATTAACGCTTTCCATCAGCTTGGCACATCTTGGCTTATCCCTGCCATGCGCCTACTCTGCTTTTGGTGCTAGTGACCAGTCAAACGATTCAGAACAACCGTTGAGCAGTAAATCGCTTAGCTGCGCTTCTAAAACTTTTGTATACACGTTGTAGTATTTCTCTAAAGCGGGTAACGCGATTCGAACGCGCGACATTCACCTTGGCAAGGTGACGCTCTACCACTGAGCTATACCCGCATCTTTCAACTTTAATTAGTGTCTCAGATCCTTGATAATTTGTCAACTCCTTTTGAGAGGAGAGGCGACCGACTAGGCCGCCCTAACATCAGAGTTTTTGAACTGACTCTGCACGGTCTTCAGTTGATTCTGAGGCGATCGCTCGGTTGGAGGCAACCGGCAGCGCCTGAGCAGTCACTGCGCCGTCTTCATAAGAACCGTAGGCTGAGGTTGACCCATTGCCCTTGAATTGGCGAATTAAACTTGCCATTTCTAGAGCGTCCATGGCGTAGTCCCAGCCCTTATTGCTCTTGATACCTGCCCGTTCGAGGGCTTGTTGCATGGTATCTGCTGTCAAAATCCCAAAGATGACTGGCACGCCTGTTTGAAAACCTGCCGCTGCAATTCCCTTGGCAACTTCAGCAGAAACATAATCAAAATGAGGCGTTTGACCTCGGATGATTGCACCCAGGCAAATTACGGCATCATAATGCTGGCTAAGCGCCGCTTGGCGAGCCATCAGAGGAATCTCAAAACTACCAGGCACCCAAATATAATCAACTTGAGTGCCATGGGGATTGGGATCGACACCGTGGCGTTTCAGGCAATCTTGACACCCCGCTAAAAGCTTACCAGTCACCAAGTCATTAAACCGACCGATGACGATCGCAAACCGTAGGGAGGTGGATGACGTAAAAGTTCCCTCGAAAACTGCCATGGCTATATCGTTAATTTAGAAATTTGGGATGTGGGTTATCATCCCAATCTACACCACCAAAAAGTTCAAAGCGCCTACTAAAAGAACCAAGGCTACCCAAATACCAGAACCCAAGAAGATCAAACTCTTCGATTGATTCCAATTTTGGGGTGTAGCGTAGGCGACGGGAACGCCGACAACTAGGATAAATGACAGGATAACCAAGGCTGCAAGTGATAATTGAAATATGATAGACATTTTTTGTTCTCCAAGACGAGCGTTAAATTGGATAAAAACTGTTCAGCCCAACCTTGACTGATGTTAAATCCTTCCTGAGTAGTAACCTACCAAAAATTGGTCTGCTTTGTGAGACTTACCGATTCTTTCGATCCGGCAGATGTCAGGTTCTCTCCTGAACGAAGTAACAACTCGCCGATCGAGTAAGCGTGCGGATTGGAGTGAAGGGAGAAGTACGCCTGGACAAACCATGGATCTTATTTTGTGCCATACAACCGCTGACTTTGATTCCCTGGCATCGGCCGTGGGACTAACACGCCTGAAGCCGGGAGCAAAAGTGGTATTAACCGGCGGCGCTCACCCCGCTGTTCGAGATTTTTTGGCCTTGCATCGAGATGAATACGCGCTGATCGAACGCCGATCTGTCAAACCCGAACAGATTCAGGCGATCGTTCTCGTCGATACTCAAAAGCGCGATCGCTTGGGTAAAGCGGCTGAGTGGCTAGACCTGCCTCACCTAACATCAATTGAGGTTTACGACCATCACCTAGAGAGCGAGACAGATATCCCTGCCACATACACTCAGATTGAACCCGTAGGCGCGACGACAACTCTGATTGTCGAACAGTTACAAGCGGCGGCTATTAGCTTAACCATGGTTGAGGCGACAGTCATGGCATTGGGTATCCACGTCGATACGGGTTCGCTCACCTTTGACCAAACAACACCCCGAGATGCGGCGGCTTTAGCGTGGCTAATGGCACAGGGAGCCAACGTGCGGCAAATCGCGGAGTATGTCGATCCTGGATTATCTCCCCGATTGCAAAAACTGTTAACGACAGCCTTAAACTGTTTGTACTCCAAAACTCACTTAGGTTACACCGTTTCCTGGGTACTCCTCGAAACACCGGACTACATACCCGGTTTATCCAGCTTAGTCTCGCGGCTGATTGAACTGACAGACAGCGATGCCTTGCTTCTAGCGGCTGAATATCCAACGCGGGAGAGCGACAGAAGGGAAGAACTCGAGCAAGGGCAATGGGGGGATGGGGAGAAATCCTCTCCAACACCGCTGTATCCTCTTACCTCGTCTTACTTAACGGTAATTGGGCGATCGCGAATTGATGAAACCAACTTAAACGAGCTACTCCAACCACTAGGTGGGGGAGGACATTCTCAAGCAGCGGCGGTCAGATTGCGAGATGTTAATCCCCAAGAAACCCTAGAGCAACTCGTTAACCAACTGATCGATCAAATTCCTCAGCCTCTGACCGCACGAGAGTTAATGTCGTCGCCAGTCCGCACGATTCGCCCTGAGACAACGATTAGCGAAGCCCAACGAATTTTGTTGCGGTACGGTCACTCAGGACTTTCGGTTGTAGACGAAAATGACCAGCTTGTGGGTGTGATCTC
>DATNPT010000283.1:0-6263 GCA_036703075.1 Chroococcales cyanobacterium | reverse complement strand
AGCCAAGCGAACTGGAAAACAGTTTAGTTGTAACTTGGCTCATATCTGGACAGTTCAGGAGGAGAAAATTGTTCGACTAGAGGTTTACATCGACACTGATGTAATGAAAGCCGCACTGATATAAGCCTAACAGGTCATTTTAACCAACACCTTATCACAGGTTACCTGATATTAATTGTGGATGGATTTGGCTATTGGATTGGCGTATAGGCATTAAAAACGATTCAGCAATTACAGAAGGCTATGTAAGTTCTCTCGATGATTTTAACCACCATCGTCTGTTGTTCAATGGTCGCCTACTGAATGCCGATCCATGACAGTGTGTGGAATCCAGGAAAGCGAGAGCAGATGTATCGATACATATCTTTGGAGCAGTAGTTGAGAGCGATTTAGTAGACCACTTTTAAGGTTGAGCTAGCTCATAGAAGTGATTGGAATACTATCCTCATGAATTGCTGGAAACGAAGTTATTACGGGTGTAGCTGGTTAAGTGCTGCGATCGTGCGTTATGAGACAGCAACGTTTAGATATCAGTCATACCAATAGGAGAATAGTCTAATGAAGATGAACGTTTCTTTATGTACCTGGTTAAAACAGCACCGTATGACGGTTGGAGGAGTGCTGCTCGCTATCGCATTAACAGCCTGTAATGCCTCTGCCAAATCACAGCCACTTTCCGCAAATACTCCATCGGTTGCAAGTTCCTCGATCGCGTCTAGTCCAATCCCACCCCCCGTCTCTCTCGCACAAAGCGCTGTCGGTGCTGAACCGCTTGGGCAGCAAGCCGTCCAAGTCATTCGGAACTATTACAACGCGATCGCTCGTCGAGACTACAAACAAGCCTACTTGGCTTGGGACAGAGATGGCGCTGCCAGCCAGCAGTCGTTTCAGCAGTTCAAGCAGGGTTTTGCCAACACCGCATCCGTTGCTGTAGAGGTTGGGGAACCCGGTAAACTAGACGGTGCGGCAGGCTCTGTCTACATTAAGATTCCGGTTACTGTTACTGCCATCACTAGGAATAGAACTCGGCAGCGATTTCGTGGCAGCTATGTGTTGCGACGAGTCAATGATGTTCCTGGCTCAACTCCAGAGCAGCGTAGATGGCACCTCTATTCGGCGAATATTACTCAAGTCAATTAAGCTCTAATTGCGACACAACTTCCGAATACAGTTACTGCCCTGCTTTGGGTCTACCAAAGCGATTTGATTAAACAATTCCAATCCAGTAAGTACGAGACTACAACACTATGAAGACACTACTAAACGGCTCCACATTCCTTCTTGCCCTGGCAACCTGTATTGCAGCTAATTTCTATTTACCTGCTGCTGCTGATTCTACCGCGAATTTAATCCTTAGCCTGAGATGCCGAGGTGGATACGACGTCAATATTTGGAAAACAAAAACTTCGGGTGAACTACTCTATCGCTCGACAAGTCCTAACGGTAATTTGAGTTTGGGTAGAGGAACGCGCCAAGCCACAGAAGGCGTTCAAGTTTACAGGTTCCGGAATGGCAATTATCAATACTGGGTATGGGATGGCACATTGGATAGCAAGCAGTCTGGAACGTTAGAGGTGTACAAAAACAACCGCATCCAATTGCAGCGAGCTTGTACGAAACGTTAATTCAACCTTGAGCTAGATCGTAAAAGCGAGCGCAATATCCTTGCCTGAGCCAAACAGATTCAGACAATCAACTGATTGCACGAGAAATTCCCCCTGATTTAGAGGGTTAGGGGGGCAAGTTTAGCTTCGTGCAGGAAGCCTCTTGCCTAAGTTGAGTGTTAACTGGCTAATCTTGAGTAGCTTCAACTCGGATGAAATTGAATAATATAGTTCAATCGAGTTACCTCTGATGCGATCGCCATTTTTCACGAAAATACTAATTCAGGATATTTTGACATGGACAATGTAATAGCTTCAAATCATTCACCTGTTGAAACACCACCCGAAGTTACTTTGATTCCTAACAATTCACTATTGACTGAGACACCAGAAGAAGGACGACAACTGGCAGTCAAAATGGCACGGCTGATTATTAAGCTGACTCAGCCTGATGACGAAAAACGCAAACAACTGCGAGACGTATATGGTAACGATGCCATGATGCTGATTGCCGTTGGACAGACGGTGGCGACAGAGTTCGCTACAATCGCTGCTGCCAACAACTACTGGCAGAAATAGCTCTAAGATCTCTACATGTTTGACAAATTTCAAGCCTCTCACCCCACTGTGTTCCGTCGTCCCAAAATTGAAAATCTCTACGATGTGTTTGTTGAGTTCGAGAGGATGAACTTGAACACGTCAAAACAATGATTGCTTGCCAACAACCAGAGGCTCAAGACACGTTGCAAAGCCCTCATGATGCTAACCGAGCTGCTCTACCTGAATTGATTCGGGTTGCGATCGATGCCCAGACGAGTGACATTGTTCGGGCGGCAGAGGAAGAGCCAGTTAAACTAACGTAGCCAGCGTCATTAAAACTGGTTGATTTTAGACATTGAATTCACCTTAAGCGATCGCGTAGTTTGCCTTAGGCAAACGGCAAGCTGAAATTTGCACAAATTGGAGATAGTTTATGACAGAGAAACTAGCAGGTAAAGTTGCACTCATTACCGGAGGCAGTCGCGGCATCGGGGCCGCCATCGTCAAGCGTTTGGCAAGTGAGGGCGCTGATGTCGCCCTCACCTATAGCAGTTCACCCGATCGAGCCAACGAAATCGCGCAGGCGGCGGAGGCTCTAGGCGTCCGGGCTTTGGTCATCCAAGCTGACAGCGCCGATGCCAATGCAGTGGTTGCCGCTGTTGAGCGCACGGTGGACAAATTGGGCGGCATTGATATCCTCGTCAATAATGCGGGCGTGCTAGCAGTTGCCCCGATCGACGATTTCACGCTCGCGGACTTCGATCGAACCCTCGCCGTTAACGTGCGTGCCGTGTTTGTGGCGACACAAGCCGCAGTTAAACACATGAAAGAGGGCGGACGCATCATCAACATCGGCAGCACTAACGCCGAACGCATGCCATTTCCCGGCGGTGGTGTTTATGCCATGAGCAAATCGGCTCTGCAAGGACTCGTGCAAGGGCTGTCGCGTGACCTCGGTCCGCGCGGGATTACGATCAACAACGTGCAGCCCGGACCAATCGCTACGGAGATGAATCCCCCAGAGGGTGAGTTTGCTGAGATGCTCAAAAAGCAGATGGCGGTGCCTCGCTACGGCACTGTCGAGGAGATTGCGGGGATGGTCGCTTATCTGGCCGGTCCTGAGGCTAGTTATATCACTGGTGCCAGCTTGACGATCGACGGAGGGTTCAGCGCTTGACACTCTCATGATTGAAAGATTTGGGATTTCAGATTCCTTGCCTCTCTCTGGAATCCCGGTTGAGCGTTCACATTTAATTCTCATAGAGGTGGATTTAATATGTTTGACCTCGATCAAACGATCAAAGACCGACACTCAACACGCAAATTCTTATCCCAACCCGTGCCACGGGCTTTGCTCGATGAAGCCCTTGCTCTAGCGCAGCACGCACCGTCGAATTCAAACATCCAGCCGTGGCAGGTGGTGTTTGCTGAAGGCGTCCGCCGAGAGCGTCTAACAGAGGCTTTGCTAAATCAAGCCAAGCAGCAGCCACCCAACATCTCTCCCCTGCCTTCTGCCTTCCAGCATTACCGCCAAGAACTGGGCGCACAAGTCTATGGGGCAATGGGGATTGCTCGTGGCGATAGAGTGAATAGAGAGCTAGCCGTTCTGCGTAATTACGAATTTTTCGGTGCTCCAGTAGTTGGTATCGTCTGTATGCACCAAGAGCTGGGCGTGGCGGATGCCTTAAGTGTGGGGATGTACTTACAAACACTGGTATTGTGCCTAACTGCTCGCGGCATTGGAACCTGTGTAGAGGTTTCGCTAGCGGCTTATCCTGAAATCATCCGCAGCGAGTTGAATATCCCACCGGAATTATCGATCCTTTGTGGCTTAGCCGTTGGCTATTCCGATCCTGATTTTCCCGCTAATCATCTGCATATAAGCCGTGAAGCGGTTGAGAAAAATGTCTCGTTTCTCGACAAATGAAACAGGCTATCTTTCCTTATTCGACTGAAAACCGCTATATCTACGCCATGTCGAAAGAGTAGCCCAGCCCCGTTATTAGAGTAAGATTGGTACTCCCTTTTCAGAAACTTTCTAAGCCTCAGTCACAGCATCTGGCTTGTTAAACATCTCACGCGATACACGATGGACAAGGCTTGAAGAAACATAGAGTAACGTGAATCCAATCAGAGGATGCAGTACCTCCTGGTGGAGAGGAGTCTTGAGATGAATGCTGCAAAACTGTAGTCCAAGCAGTACAGGTAGACTGGCAGCGAGCAATCGGATTCTGTATGAGAATGAGGCGATCAATGACCCTGCCAGTAATATTAACGACAGCCCACTGTACCCTCGTACTAGCCAAACATGAATATCCCACCAAGCAGGATTCTCGAAGTAGGCAACCCCAACCGTTAATACCTGAGCAATCAAGCAGAGGTTAAAGACAATTGAAGTCGCATAAAAACCGATCTGCATCCAACGTGGGCAAGTGCGATCGCAATCAATTTCCGAATTTGTGGTCATGTCAAACTGCCTATTTTACTTCTAAACCAAAGGACTGCTGGGCATATAACATCGCCTTACTCACTAAATCAGCTCCCGCTTTTTCGGGTGAACCCACATCGAAGGGAGGGGCTGGATCGTACTCCATTAATAGTTGAGTAATCTTGGCACTTTCCTCACCACAAAGCGCTCCAGCAAGCACTAGACCAAAATCAATGCCTGCCGTCACACCTCCACCCGTCATGCGATTTCGGTCAATGACGACTCGCTCGGTTCCGACCTCAACGCCCAACCTGGCTAGCTGTTCCCGTACCATCCAGTGAGTCGCCGCTCGATAGCCTTGGAGCAGTCCTGCCTTCGCCAAAAACTCAGACCCGCCGCACACAGAGGTAATGAACTTTGCGGTACTCCCTTGCCGACGAAAAAACTCAAGTACATCTGGATCGTCTACGACTGCCATTTGTCCTAAGCCGCCACCGACACAGATTACGTCTAAAGGCGGGCAATGATCAAAGGTGGTATCCGGCAAAATCACCATGCCGTCATCGGTTTTGATCGGGTCTAGCGTTTTCCAGATGCGATGAATCTGAACATGGGGCAGCACACTTAAAACTTGCTGGGGTCCCACAATATCCAGTGCGGTCATGCCAGGATACATGACCAAACCAATGATGTGCTTTTGTGAGTCAGTCATAAGTCAATCCTTCTCATAGCGCTTGCAATGAAATCTGTCCTTATACTAGGAGTGGCAACCTACCGTGCCTAGTCCTCGATCGAGTACTCTTTGAGGCACAACGATGATTTCCTTGCAGTTTTTATTTGAAGCCATCAGTCAGGTAAAAGAGGAACAAAACCTACGAGCGCAACTCGTGCCGAAAATTGGTGAGTACTTTGCAGCTAAGCGAGCGGGAATCTTTTTCTTCGACCAGCTTTTAGCCGATCGCAAGCTTCAAAAAGTGTTGAACGTTGCCTTATCCATTGAACATAATCCTGTAGCGCGTTACATCGCAGAGCGCCATACGCCTGTCCATGAAGGATTGGTGACAACCCCTAAAGCGTGGGCAATCATTTGTCCTCGTCCCGATCATTGGCATGTGATGGCAGGACCGATGATCGATCGTGGTCAATTAATCGGCTCAGTGGGTTGCACCCGTGAAAAATCAATGCCTGCCTTTGATGCCCAAGATCTAGCTGATTTGAGTGCCATTTGTTTACACCTATCGGTTTGGCTCGCAACTGTGCGCTTCGCGCAAAGCGCAGTTTTGGAACCTCAGCACCAACCGTTGAACACCCATCGATTAACGTCTCGTGAGTTGCAAATTGCCAACCTGGTTGCGTTGGGTCGAACCAATACAGAAATCGGGACCGCACTTTGGATTACCGAGAATTCTGTCAAGCAGGCTTTGAAGCGAATGTTCCGTAAGCTTGAGGTTTCGTCTCGTACAGAAATGGTTGCACAGCTTGCCGCGACACAACCCCATTTTCCAAGTGCAAAGCCATCTCCATCTAACTTGGGGCTGAATACTCACCAGTAAGGGACTTGCAAGAAAATAATCTACCAGTCAAGTTGGAACAATCGTAATATCCCATTTAGGTAATGTTTCAGAACGCTGCCAGAAGGGCTTGTACTGTTCTAACTCTTGTGCCAAAACCTTGATGCCTTTGACATAGGT
>DATNPT010000237.1:0-7498 GCA_036703075.1 Chroococcales cyanobacterium | reverse complement strand
GTAACCCTGGCCAGGGCGCTTCAGGAATTCTACTCAAGCGTCCGGTTGGACGTTCACGGAGCTTTTCAAACCGCTGCCCTGTTGTGGCACAATGACCCCGTCTTGGACTCCCTGTGGATTGATATTGCCACCGCTCGCACCGAATTTTATCCCTATCCCGCCGCTAACCCCGAAGTCGAAGCTAGCTCGATTCGTCAAGATCTCTATCGCAGAGATTTTACGATCAACGCTATGGCGATTCGGCTGACGGCTTCGCCGAGTGGGGGACTGCCCCTTTTGGATTTCTTTGGAGGTTTACTCGATTTACAGTCGCGCCAAATCCGAGTCCTTCACGCTAATAGCTTTATCGAAGACCCAACCCGAATTTACCGAGCGGTACGCTTTGCGGTACGTCTCGACTTTGAAATTGAACCGCAAACCGAAACGTATATCCGCTATGCGATCGAAAGTGGAGCTTACGATCGCTCTTTGGTAGAGAATAACAGAGCGCCAGCCCTGCAAACGCGACTCAAAGCCGAACTGAAGCATATTTTACAAGCCCCTTACTGGGCAAGAGCCTTGCAACTGTTAGCATCTTTAGATGCCTTGCGCTGCATCCATCCCACCCTGGAACTCGATGCAAAGCTATGGTGGCAGGTTCGTCTGGTTGACCGTTGGCTGCGACGCTTCGATCCGGATAGACGCTTAGAACACTGGCAAATGCGACTGGAAGTCTTAATTGCTCACTTAGCCCCCCAAGAGCGTGGATTGGTGGCAAAAAATCTTCAGCTGCCAGCCGACAGCACCGAGCGCCTAGAGCAACTGCAAAAAGCGAAAACAGACGTGGAGTCCACTCTACCCGCTGCTGAGCGACCCAGTGAAGTAGTACGCTTGCTCAGCCCGTATAAGTTGCCTAGCTTAGTTTTGCTGGCTGTACAAAGTCCCAGAGCCATCAGGCGTAAAATCTGGAAACATCTCACGATTTGGAGTAATGTTCAAGCACCGCTAAATGGTAACGACTTAAAACGACTGGGATATAAGCCAGGTCCGCAGTACCGAAAAATCTTGGATGACCTCCTAGCCGCCACGCTAGATCGAGTCATTCAGGATAAGGTTGATGCTCAAGCCTTTTTAGCCCAACATTATTCCTTAGATAGTTGAAGGTTAGCAGTTAAACAATCAATTTTAAATTAGGAATCATGAAAAAACAAATCAAAAATCCATAGTTTATCCTTCACAATTCATAATTCACTCTTTAAGCTTCCAACCGTTTAACCTTGAACCCTTAAGCGGTAGCATATGTGGGAAAACGGCAAGTAAATTTTTATGAACTTGACGGCTCGAACCGCCTTACAAGACAGCAAATATATCCTCGGCTCTCAATTGGGTAAGGGAGTCTTTAGTCTTACCTACCGGGCAACGAACACCCACTCAGGTCAAACGGTTGCGATCAAAACGCTGGGCGACAATCTGTATCAGCATCCAGAGTTTGACCAATTCAAGCAGAAATTTCTAGAACTGGCAGAGCGACTCAGTCGTTGCCAGCATCCCAATCTCGTCCAAGTACGCGATCGCTTTGAAGAAGATGGACGCCCCTACTTGGTTCTAGACTATATACCCGGATCGACTCTGGCTGACTTGGTCAAATCTAAGATGCTGCCACAAGGGAAAGCCATTAAGTATATTTGTCAGATTAGCAATGCCCTGAGAACCCTTCATCAGGCTGGGTTGCTGCATCAGGATGTCAAGCCTCAAAACATCATTCGGCGTCAAGATAGCGACGATGTGGTGCTATGCGAGTTGGGTATAACCTGTTGGCTCACACCTGGAGCGATGCAAACTCACGCTAGTCTGCTGTCCGCTGGATATGCCCCATTAGAACAGTATTCCTTCGAGGCAGAGCGAACGAAGGCTACAGATGTCTATGCCTTGGCAGCAACGTTATACCACTTGGTCACAGGACGCCCTCCATTACCCCCACCAGTTCGTCAAGCCCTGCGGGCCTATAGCCGAGATCGCCTTTTTCTGCCAAACTCCGAGCAAGACTCCCCTAAACTTAACGCAGTTGTTAAACAAGCGATTTGTCGTGGTTTAGCTATAGAAGCAGAAAAGCGTCCTCCTACTGTAGAAGCTTGGCTTTCCCTGCTTAAGGTTCCCAAGAAAACGAAACCAAAAGTGAAAGGGAGCCAGCCTTCAGTCACTAAAGCTCAAGTGCAAGGCTCAGTCCCCGCGGAGTTAAAACCCGCAATGACCCAAAGCCAAATGCCCTCTCCACCGATGCCGGAGACTACCACTACACCTCGCTCTAGACCAGTTCAGCCCTCAGCGACTCCATTCAACTCTCAACATTCAGAACAGGCAACGGTGAACTCTGCTAACTTCGCTAGCCAAACTCAACCTCTATCGTCTATTCACAATAATGGAGCCTATAAACCGACAACTCCTCAACGCTTATTAAAAAACCTGACTTCTCAAGGTTCTATCCCAACTCCTTTCAAAGCCGCCAAATCACTCTTGCCACTGCGAGCGTTGCTCATGACCGGTGCTATTGCCGCATCTGTAGGTATCGGATTTGGCTTTGCCATTCGGATTAATGGCCCTAATGTACCGGGTTCAACCTTCTTGCACACCAAGCAATCCTTTCCTCCTAGCCACAAGTGGCCCAGGTCAGAACCCCAACTTTAATCTTACCCAGAAGTTTTTTAATCTTGAGAGAACTCCCTTTATCCGCCAGCCGTCAAGGCTTTCAGGTACGATTCCGATTAAACAAGTTATAATTTTGTTGCAGATGCTAAAGAAATTTTTTTATGAGTAATTCTGTAATTCATGCCTTTTTTGTGGGCAGAGCGCTAGCTCAAGTACTCAACGAGCAGCTAGAAGATGCTTTGACCAATGCCCTGAGTGAACTGGGTAAATTTGATGCCGAACAACGCGAACGATTGCGGCAATTCACTGAGCAAGTCATGGAACGAGCCGATCGCGAAGCCGAGACAACAACGCTTGGACGAACGACTACAACCATTGTGCCGCGTGGTTCACAGCCTGCCGATTTGCAAGCAACCATTGACGATCTTCGCGCCGAAATTGCCCGCTTGCGTGCCGAGCTGCAAGCCTATCGCAATCAATCTGCCTAAAACCAGATACGCGACCCACTGAATCAAGAGTAAATTTCTAATAGTAGTAGAGATTTGCTCTATAGAAAAAACCTACTGTTATTGTCTATTTCAAACTTGTTGCAGCTTTTTTAACGGCTTTTTTGAAAAACTAATCTAGGAATTCGAGTGCCTGCTCTTTCTCAAGACTCTGTCAACCTCAAGTCGTATCAGGAACGCCCGCGGTCAACGCAACGTTCCGAAGGCAATGTATATAAAGATAATGCTTACCGGTGGAATCGAGAAAATTACTCCAGTCAGCGACGCTTTATTGACATCTGGGCTTTTGTTCTGACCCTACTCTCTCGATTGTGGCTCGACAGTAAACCTTGGAGCTATCCTGGCGGTATTACAGAAGAAAAACGAGCAGCTAGACGCAAAAGACAGGCGATCTGGATTCGAGAAACGTTTTTAGATTTAGGTCCCACCTTTATCAAAGTCGGTCAGCTTTTCTCGACTCGTGCCGATTTATTTCCCAGCGAGTACGTCGAAGAGCTTTCCAAGCTACAAGACCGGGTACCTGCCTTCAGATACGAACAAGTTGAAGCCATTATCAAGCAAGATTTAGGAAAACCCGTAGCTGAACTGTTCCGTAGTTTTGATCCGATTCCTCTCGCTGCCGCTAGCCTAGGTCAGGTTCACAAAGCTCAACTCCACAACGGCGATGAGGTCGTCGTTAAGGTACAAAGACCGGGGTTAAAGAAGCTTTTTAGCATCGACCTAAAAATCCTTAAAGGCATTGCCCGATATTTTCAAAACCATCCAGACTGGGGACGCGGTCGAGATTGGATGGGGATTTATGAGGAGTGCTGCCGGATTCTTTGGGAAGAGATTGAGTATCTAAACGAAGGTCAAAACGCCGATACATTTCGCCGCAATTTCCGGAACTATGACTGGGTTAGAGTACCGCGTGTATACTGGCGATATACCTCACCGCGGGTGCTGACTCTGGAATACCTTCCAGGAATCAAGATTAGCCATTACGAGGCTTTAGAAGCGGCTGGGCTAGATCGGAAATTGATTGCTCGCCTTGGGGCGAAAGCCTATCTTCAGCAGTTGCTGAATGACGGATTCTTTCACGCTGACCCTCATCCAGGGAATATCGCGGTCGATCCCGATGGTGCCCTGATCTTCTATGATTTCGGCATGATGGGTCGCATCAAGACGAATGTGCGCGAGCAGCTAATGGAAACGCTCTTTGGGATTGCTGAAAAAAATTCCGCTCGCGTTGTTGCTTCTCTCGTTGAATTGGGTGCCCTCTCTCCAGTGGATGATATGGGGCCGGTGCGGAGATCGGTCCAGTACATGCTGGATAACTTCATGGATAAGCCGTTCGAGAACCAATCGGTGGCTTCCATCAGCGACGATCTCTATGAGATTGCTTACGATCAACCGTTTCGCTTTCCTGCAACGTTCACCTTCGTGATGCGAGCCTTCTCAACTCTTGAAGGGGTCGGGAAGGGCTTAGACCCAGAGTTCAACTTTATGGAGGTTGCAAAACCCTTTGCATTGCAGATTATGACCACAAACGGCGATGGCCCTAACGGCAATAGCTTCCTCAATGAACTGGGACGCCAAGCCGCGCAAGTTAGCAGTACAGCGTTGAGTTTGCCCCGACGCATTGAAGATACGATTGAAAAATTAGAGCGGGGAGACCTGCGGGTTCGAGTGCGGTCGATTGAATCAGACCGAATTCTTAGGCGCATTAGCAGTATTCAGTTGGGAACCAACTATACTTTACTAATTAGTGCCTTCACCCTGTCGGCTACCATCTTATTTGTCAATGGTAAAGTAGGGCTAGCGTTGGTCGTTGCCTTCGTAGCGGCTATTGCAGCATTTGCCCTAATTCGCTTGCTCAGGCGGCTCGACAGATTCGATCGCATGTTCTAACTTAGTCTAAAGATTTTGACGCAAGCCGACAATTTATGAAATGTTGCTTCACGGGTCTCACCGATCCGGGACTCCTTCGTACTGTCAACCAGGATGACTACTATATTGACCCTCAGGGTCGCTTTTTCATCGTCGCTGACGGCATGGGGGGTCATGCCGGTGGACAAGAAGCCAGTCAACTCGCAACTGAGGCGATTCAGACTTATCTAGAGAAACACTGGCAGTCGGCAGCAACGTCTGAGGAATTGCTGGAACAAGCACTGCTTGAGGCCAATCAGGCGATTTTGCAAGATCAGCAAAGTCATCCAGAGCGATCGGATATGGGGACTACAGCGGTTGTGGTTATGTTTCGCCAAGAGCAGCCTTGGTTGGCACATGTAGGAGATTCTCGCCTCTATCGGTTCCGAGGTTCACACTTAGAGCAGATTACAGAAGACCACACCTGGGTGGCACGGGCAATGAAAGCCGGAGACCTAACACCAGAGCAAGCCCGGATGCATCCTTGGCGTCATGTCTTGTCTCAATGTCTGGGTCGTAAGGATTTGCCGAAAATTGAGGTTCAACCAATGGACGTACAACCAGGCGATCGCTTACTTTTATGTACGGATGGTCTTACAGAAGAACTTTCCGATGATTTGATCAAATCCTCTCTCCAAGCAAGTTTGAAGGGTGAAGAAATCGCTACTCGTCTGATTGAGGCAGCGAAGGAGAAGGGAGGTAGAGACAATATTACTGTGGTAATTGTTGAAAGTCTTGTCGCGAGTCAGGGCTAACTCTACGTCACTTTCGTCTAATGGTAAGTCTTGCCGGACTTCATGCCAGTACTGAACTAACAGGTTATACCCCTAAAGTGCGGGTATCGTTGGCTCATAAGCTGATGTGCATCTAATCTACACCCTAGTAAGCCTGGGTTTTGGAAGTTCGTCCTTAGTTGTCCATTACCACTGACTACAGACAAAACATTTGGATTTGAAGCAACCCAGTTGAATGCCGAGCGAGCTTATCATTGCTGATTTTGCGCTCTAAAGTGCTGGCAAGCATCCGCTTCAACAGGAACTGGCAACTCTGTTGGCTGACTAATCTCTGTTGCAGGAGTTACGGCAACGTCAAAATACCCAAGCGGCTCGTGCCGTGTAGCTGTCGGACATAGCCTTGTTCACATTGGTCAATGGCTCTTGCGATCGCGCTCGTTCCCTTGGTACGCGCCAAAATCTGTTTGACTTGCGTCGTCTGGCCGTTGTTCATAATCTGCATGTGACGGCTTGGATGCCGGAGCCAACAGCTTGAGCGCAAGAGTCAAACCAAACAGCCATAGCACCTATCGGCTTGAACTTTGAGTACTCTATAGAGTTGATGGACTAATAGATTCCTATTGGGTGTCTTTTGTTAACTTCTTTCACTGGACTGTCGCTCTAGCCTTCGTTGATTTATATTATACCATTCGGTAGACGGCAGTTAAGCCAGTTTTGTGTTAAACGACTGACTTATAAAAAACAGTCAACCGCGCATAGTTTCTCTGTTGACTTCTGATTTCTTTCTCTAATCGAGTCAGTTTCGCTTCAAGCCAGAATGAATTTTGGAGTTCTGGAGTAGGCAATTGTATATTCTTCATAAGTCATACGCAATAGTGATTACTCTTCGTTCGTTTCAAAAACTCAAATAAAAATCTGGTGCAGGCTCCTGATTCAGGAATAGTGGGCCTTCCGCCTATCCGCTCAGTGCTGTGAGCCTCAAAAACGGAACTAGTTGGAGCAATTTTACAAAAATTCAATTTGGGCGAGAGTGAAAAAACAGTTTCTATCTGTAGATTGAATTAATTTACAAAATTCCTCTAAGGAGGCTAGGAACGTGAAACGATAGCTCATCGCTTGCCTTACCTTATAAATAAACCACTTTTTAATCAATAAAGCTTTTTAAGTCTTTAGAATACAATTTATTCACAACGAAAGCTTTTAAATTGTGAAAGCTTATTTATATCTTTATCGAGTTAATTTTTTATAAACTAGTGGAGTTGTGAATAATCTTAAGATGTAAATAAATTGTAATCAAAAGACTGAATATAGCGGTTCTCAATTGTGTCTGATACACAGAACTGTAGGGGCAATACATGCTTCATTGGTGTCAACTTAATCCCTAGCGACTGGAAGTCGCGGCTATAAAAACCAAGTCCGCCTGCGCGGACTAACGAAATATCGAGGATTTGGAAACCCGCGCAGGCGGGTTTCGTTTGTATAGCTGCGGTTTTAACCGCTTAGCCAACCTTAAGTTGACACCAATGACGACCATGCGCCCTTACAGATGTACCACTTAAGTGATGCCGCATTGTGCCAGTTTCGTGGCTAAAACACCAGCGTGACGCCACCAGGAATAGCCGCCTACCCACCGACGCGAGGGGAGATGCCCTTCTGGGGCTCTCAGATTGAATTTCAACATGGATTCGAGAACGAGAGGGTTGTGAATCGGCCAACCGACGCGAT
>DATNPT010000226.1:0-10511 GCA_036703075.1 Chroococcales cyanobacterium | reverse complement strand
AGCGGATGAAGTACAGCCCCAAAAAATAGAAATGCAGCTCAATGCAGAAAGCACGAGCATGGAGCGTGACGCGAGCGCCAAGCCTTCCTAAAGGTGAGCAGAACCTCAGGGAAACTAAATTGACGGATAGACGCGAACTGAAAAAAAGATGCTTACCCTATGCTTAAGCGTTTATCGCGATCGCTCAGCTTTCTAGGGGTTTTGTTTTACTTCACCGATATATAGTGTGTCCAAGGAACTCCTTTGAAGGTTCCCGAACTTGTCAGACAAAGCCTGCAAACTCGTATCCTCCAAGTTTCTCAATCCACTACTAGACTTAACCATCTAGAAGCATCACTGAGTGGCTTGCAAGGTGTCCCTACTACTCCTTACAAACTCGACTCAGTAGATCCGATTTTTTTTCGAGAAAGTGATAAATTCCGCTTGCCAGCCCCAGTAAGAAACTTACACAAGTCTTAATTCAAGCCGCTGACGGTAGCTTCGCATAATCTTGGAACTCGCTAGCCGATTGGGTAAACTCTACACTGGTTGCCCAGCTTTCAAAATCAGGCACCAACCGTATTAACTTTTGCAAAATCTCGTCAGTAATCCACAAGATGAAGGGGCAGGAAAAATTGCGAAACTCTTCCCGGACTTGGTTGGTAGCAACTAACACTTGATCGAGGGAAGCCACAGACTCCAAACGAGATACCATCAAAGCGTTAGGCTGCTCCACTCCTAGTGCATCGCTAACAGTCGTGTAGAGTGTTTTGTCCGATCGCTTTAAGGCTAACTCTCGAATTTTCACAGGACATTGGTGTCGTAGCTGTTGCATAACTCCTTCTCGCACCGTCGCATCGTTGCAACGAGCCAGTATTAAAGAGAAGTAACCTTGAGATCGAGTAATCGCTCGAATCAGAGTCCTCAAGGATTCGCCATTATCGACGGCAACCTTTTCTATGTGGCGTAAGTTTTTCATCCTTGCAACTCTTGCGCCTCGGCGAGAATGGGGTTGATGTCGAACCAGTAGTTAGCGCGATCGCGGTACTCAAACACAAACAGACTCCGTAACAGCTTTTGGTATCCGTCCTCTCCTCTCACGGTTTTCTGCAGTGCGACTTGCCGTAGTAACTCCCATTCATCCGGTGTAATTGCTCTACTTAACTCATTACGCCGCTGAATGATGACGCTCTCTACGCACTCGCGTTCGATGGGTGGGTCGCTTTTTTGCAAGCAACGATACAGCAAAACTAGAAGGTTTCGTACATGACCGCCGCTGATAAAACAGAGACGCTCTAAAGTATCGGCACTATCGAACACATCCGATATTAGATCGAGTCGCTGTTGACAGTCAAGATCGGGGAATGCTCTCGCTAATACCATTTGCCGCAGCAAATCCATTCCCTGCTCGCAGATTTCTCCATCACGACGCTGGACTCGCACCATTGGCAAGATTAAAGGGTCAATACCAAAACGATTGGTCAGTCCGCCCAGATCGTTGGAAAACGCCAAAACTAGAGGGATAGTATAGACTACATGACACCTCAGTTTATTCAACTGCTCCCCCCGATCGACAAACAAATGTTCGGGTTGAGTGCGTCCCGGTGACTTCTCTTTATTATCCACGCGATCGAGATTGTCAACAATCACCACTAGGCCTTGTTTGCCTCGCTGCTTTAGCTGTTGAATTGCTGGTTCGATCAGCTCTTTGTTAATCGCTTCTAAAATATTAGAAACTCGCGGTTCTAAATATTGTCTTAATAGAGAGCGAACGTCCTGGCTATCTTTAGCTTTAGCGGTGATTTCGCCAATCCCAAACGCGAGCGAAAACTTACCATTTTCTAAACTAAAACCTAAATCGCCTAGAACGGGAACTTTCGCTTTCATTCCCGTAACATCTGCATTCAAAACCCTAGCTGCACCTTGCAGTAAGTTCTTAAAGCCCGTAGGTTGAACGGTAATTCTTATCTCTTCGAGGCTTTTACTCACCTGACGCGCGATCGCAAGCAGAATATCGCTGATATCCACGTCTGCCATATCCATGTCTTGCGAAGACTCAAAATAGACGACGTGAAAAGCTTGCTGTTCTAACTCAGTTTTGAGCCGTAACAGCTCGGTTGTTTTACCACAGCCGATATGTCCTGCAAACAGTTGGCAAGTGGGTTGGTTAGGACACAGACGGGTAATAGTACGTTCCAGTTCTTTAATAATCTGGCTTCCTCGCACCGGAGAAAAATCCACGTAATACTGCCGATCTTCAGGCTTCCCAATATCAAGGGTTTTGCTGGGATTACACGCTTGATAAAACTTATCTAAATCCAGTGTTGAATCCGTTGTCATTATTCTCTTGGCAAAATGGCTTATCCCGACTCTCTCCTAGTTTCTACCGTCACTATTTCCCTGATTCCGAAAAAAATTTGAAGAGGTAATGGGTAATCGGGAATGCTTGCTGATTTTTCTTGAAATGGTGATAAGGGGCAACTAGACAGGCTCTAGCTACTGGCTATCCGTTGCTTCACCTGCTGCGACTCAGCTTCGTATAAGTTAGCTGGCAGATATCGCTCAAATTTCCCGGATAGCTATAGCCCATCCAGGAATACTGAAATGGTAGATGCACCCTGTATTCGACCCCTGAGCGATCGCGTTCAGGGGGTTTTTCTTACAAGTATGCTGAATTGCTCAAGCTTTAGTATAGTTTGAAGATTTTCACTAAGACAGCTAAGTCATAGGTGCCGATAACGAGCGATCGCGCCTTCGTAGCCGCAAACTCCCTATAAAGCTTCCGATATCCTGTAAAAAATACTTTTTGAAAAATATTCTGTAGCTTTTGCTACATGTAATACAATTTCTGTAGCAGGAAAGTAGAAGAGAGCACTCAGGTAATGGGTCGATCGCTAAGAAGCGCGACATGAGGCAGAGTGCGATCGCGCTTAATCAGTTCAAGGGGGTTGGTGTGGATATGCACGAATTTAAACATGAGAGAGAATCCCGTGTCAGTCAATCTCAGCAAGCTGGTTGGCAGGCAGAGAAATTGGAGATGCGCCAACCTCACCCTTTAATTCCTGTCCTACTCATGGCTTGGGGTTCTCTAGTTTTAGGACTGATTCCGATCCTTTACGGTGCAACCTTAGGACAGACAGCTACTTCAACTCCAATTCTCGTTCCGCATCAAGCAAGTTTGTGGAGTGTCTTAGGAGAGCGAGAGTAAGGGAACTTTAAGAAAATAACTATCCAGGGGAGGGCAGTTAGTAGTTAGTGGAGTTGCTCGCCAAATCCCTCGTTGTAGAACTAAATCTGTTCGTCTAGTTTCCAGAACCACAAAGGTTTGCCAAATTTCCCCAAATCTATCCGGATGATTATAGCGACCGAAGGAAGAGTGAAGTGGTAGATGCACCCTGTAATTGACCCCCGAACAGTCATTGTCCGGGGGGTTTTTCTTAATCTGTCATCCAGTATTGGTTAGGCACGGCGCAACACTCTGAGTGTCAAACCTTAGTCCGGTCAGTTAAGATTTCGTAACCATCAGCCGTTACTAATACAGTATGCTCAAACTGAGCTGATAGCGAATTGTCTACGGTTACTGCTGTCCAGCGATCGGATAAGATGCGTGTAATCTTGGAACCCGCATTTAAAATCGGTTCAATTGCTAAAGTCATCCCAGCTTTGAGCTTGACATTGGGTAGTTGGCGAGTGCGGAAGTTGAAAACAGAAGGTTCTTCATGCAAATTTCGTCCCACACCATGACCTGTGAAGTCTTCGACTACACTAAAGCCATTCGCTTTCACATGGTCTTCGATCGCACCTGCGATATCAAGTAAGTAAGCACCCTCTTTCACTTGTTCAATACCTTTGTAGAGGGTTTCCTCTGCGACGCGAATTAACTTCGCGGCTTCTGGTGTCACTTGACCAACTGCGATCGTAATGCAAGAGTCTCCGTGGAATCCTTCGTAGTAAGCCCCTGTATCGACTTTCAACACATCGCCAGTGCGAATTACTTTCTTGCGGCTGGGAATACCGTGAACGACTTCATTGTTGATGCTAGAGCAAATAGAAGCGGGAAACCCGTGATACCCCTTGAAGCTGGGTGTCGCCCCCATCTGACGAATGCGCTTTTCTGCGTGAGCGTCTAAATCCGCTGTCGTCATCCCCGGTTCCACCAGTTCGGAAATTTCTTTTAGGACAGTTGCGACAATCTTCGCCGCCTGCCGCATAATTTCAATTTCGCGCTCTGACTTGAGTTCGACACCTCGGCGTTTTTTCTGAGAGCGGGGAGGTTCAGCGGGCTTAAATAGTAGATTGGTCAATATATTCATTAGGATTGATAACTATGATGTTCGGTTGATTACCCTAAATAAAAACAGTTTGTAGTGAGTGCTTCAGCGCTCACTCGACAGAGGACTTTAGTCCTCACTACTCGCCTCCCGCATAGTGTGGCTTTTTTAGCCGACATGATATTAGGAGCTGATGTCGATTAATTGTTCTGATATTTCTTTACATTAGCTTAACATTGCAGCAATTTGAACCGAGCGATCCCCCTACAACTCAACTCTCGCTCTACCTCAGTTACCTCAGTTACCTCTGTGGTTAGTCCAAACAATAATTACTTTTCAACCTAGACGGGACTAACTGCTCACGGAAGATGGCAATAGTGCAAAATGTGAAAGAAACTACTGTGCAGAAACAGTAATCGTACCTGTCATCCCAGCCTCAGTATGTCCTGGAATAGGGCAATGTAGCGAATACTTTCCCGGTTTCATCGGAGTAAAAACCCACTCGGCCTCGGCTCCAGGCTTCAGCTCTAATTCGTGAATTGCTCCTTTGATTTCAACGTTGCCTGCTTCCACTTTTTGAGTCCAACTGGCATCAGCAAAGTCTTTAGCGGTGAAGTAGTGTTTCTGAGAACTGGGATTATCCAGCAAGAGCTTGTAGCGCTGGCCTGCAACAAACTGGAAGTCATTCGGGAAAAATTTCAACTCGTTAGCAATGCTACCCAAGCTGACTTTCACTTCAGTTACCTGGGGAGCGGCAACGGCTGTAGGTGTAGACATGAAACCCAGATATAGGATTAGTCCTAACACCATTAACAGACACCGGCTGAGCCAATGGCGGCGTAGATGGTCACCCGTTGAAAAGACAAACTGCATCATCGCTAAAAATTAATCCTCAAGAAAATTGTAGGGGCAGTTTAACCTCAACGATTCGGCGCTTCACCAAATTACGCGATCGCGAAAACTCGCCCCTACCGATTAACGGCTAGTTAGTGGATGCTGACACGGGAGGCCCAGCGGTGACAACCACTAGATTCTCTGGATGGAGCAGCTCTTTAGCCGCTTGATTGACCTGTTCTAAGGTCACTGCATCAATTTGCTGGACAAACTTACGCAATTCATCCGCACCTAGCCCATATATTTCGTTGTTGAGAATTGTCCTCGCTAAGCTGTCTGGGTCAGCTAAGGAAACGGGATATTCGCTGGTGATAGAACGTTTGGCAGCCGCCACTTCGGCTTGCGTGACACCCTTGTTTTCAACTTGCTTGAGCAGGGCGATGGTTGCACCGATCGCTTTTTTGGCATCTTCGGGTGCCGTCTGCATCTGAATGAGGAAGGGTCCTGGAATCCGTCCAGCTTGGAAGTAGCTATAGATGCCGTAAGTCAAACCCAAGCGATCGCGAATTTCCGTTCCTAAACGACTGGATAAGGTATCGCCGCCTAGAATTTGATTCAATACTAATGCCGGATAGTAACGCGGGTCTTTTCGGTCAATCCCTCGATAACCCAGTAGGGTAATGGACTGAGTTTTGCCAGGAAGTGCAGGGCTGAGTTCAACCACTGACTTGGGCAGCGCGACTTCTGGATAGGTGGGTACAGTTGGTTTGCCACTGTCTTTCCAGCTAGAGAGTTGTTTTTCCAGAAGCGATCGCACATTGGCGGGGTCAAAATCTCCCACCAGCGCCAATATGGTCGTATCGGGACGGTAATGCTTCTGATAAAAGCTTATCAAGTCCTCGCGAGTAATCCCCTTCAAGCTCTCCTCGGTTGGAAACGCATGGAACGGATGATTCTGTGGATACACCGTTTGTTGGAACGTCCGGATTGCTACTTGAGCAGGCGTATCTAACTGAACCTTTAGAGCCGTCAGCGCTTGTTGACGAGTCAGTTCCAGCTTATCGGTGGGAAATGTCGCGTTTTGCACAACATCGGACAGAGTCTGAATCAAGATTGGTAAATCTGGAGCTAGACTGTTCCCGATGACAATCACGCCCTCGCGGTTCGCGCTAAAATCCAGATCCGCGCCTCGTTCCTCCAAGGCTTTAGCGAGCTGCAATGCATCTCGCGTTTGCGTACCATTCATTACGTTATTGGCAGTTAGACTCGCTAAACCGGCTTTAGTTGCTGAGTCAAACTCCGTACCAGCCCGCATATAGCCACTTAGGGTAACTGTCGGATTACTGCGATCGGGGAGCAGCAAAACTTCCATGCCATTGGACAATTTAAATTGCTGAGGTAGTGCTTGCGCTGTCGGCGTGGCAGATGAGTCCACAGGCGGTAAGAACTTCGCCACTTCAGCCGGGTCTACGGGAGGTCCAGCGTTAAAGCTTTCGCTAGTTTGTGTTGCTCCTGCCGAGCCAGTGCTGGCTTTAGCATCCAACTGCGTCGGTTCAAAAAAGCCGATTGTCCGCTTGGCAGGCGTCAAATAAGTTTGAGCAACACGCTGTACATCAGCCGTTGTCACTTTCTGAACGGCTGCTAAGTAGCGGTCTGTATAGCGATAATCGCCACCTGTCAGTTCGTCGTAGCCCAGTTGCATGGCTTGACTGGTAATGTCTCGGTTCCTCAGAACTATGCTGGCAGCTAGTTGAGTCTTGGCTCGACTCAGCTCCTCCTCTGTGGTACCCTTGTCTCTCAATGTCGCTAGCTCTGAGGTCAGAACCTGCTCGATTTTTTCCAACGTTTGACCGGGAGCTGCTGTAGCATTCAGTTCGTACCAGCCTGCCCCAATCATGTTGGCGGCCCCCCCAGACAAATCGCTCGCCAGTCCTGATTCCACTACAGCCTGATAGAGGCGAGAATTCCGTCCCCCGGTCAAGATGTAATCCATGACATCCAATGCTGGTACATCGGGATGATTGGCAGTAGGTAATGGATAGATCTCTTGTAAGAATGTTGCGCTGCCCTCCTCGCGTAGGACAATGCGATTTTTATTGGTTGTTGGTTGTTGGTTGTTGGTTGTTGGTTGTTGGTTGCTTTGCGTCTCTGAGGGTCGAGTACGCTTGGGAACTTTACCTAATATCTCTTTGACAGTGGCGAGAGTTGGCTCGGTTTGGAAGTCGCCCACGATAATCAACGTGGCATTGTCAGGGCTGTAGTACTTGCGATAATACTCCTGCACCTGCTCGACCGTAAACTTTTGCACATCTGCCTTCGTGCCACCGACAGTTAACCCATAGGGGTTGTTGGGAAACACCTCACGCATTACAGCGCGGTTGAGTCGGTAGCTAGGGTTGTTTTCATACCCCTGCAATTCAGAAATTACGACACGCTTTTCACTGTCTAGTTGCTGAGGAGCGATGTTCGCGTTTTGCATCCGGTCGGCTTCGAGAACCAACAGGGCTTTTAGTTTTTCCCGTTCAACCGTACCGAAGTAGGCTGTTTGGTCAAAACCAGTAAACGCGTTGGAGGCACTCCCCAATGCGCTGAACAGACGACCAAATTGAATCGGTCGATCTTTAGTGCCTTTGAACATCATGTGTTCCAGTTGGTGGGCAATGCCATTCACGCCCGGTGCTTCGTTGCGCGACCCGATTTTGTACCAGACTTGCACAGTCACAAC
Source organism: Chroococcales cyanobacterium (assembly GCA_036703075.1). GTDB lineage: Bacteria > Cyanobacteriota > Cyanobacteriia > Cyanobacteriales > Coleofasciculaceae > DATNPC01. The sequence goes on along the minus strand of DATNPT010000226.1, from coordinate 2,702 downwards.
TGGCGCAGAATGGACTTCCTTGGTCAGGACAGTTAGACCATTGTCCAGCACCGTCTTGCGAACATCTTCTGCGAGGGCAAGTGGCGTTGCATCCTTGCTGTTGACCGATGTTTGAGCTGTGGTCGCTTTAGCTTGGACTAACTTTTGTGGAGCAGATGTGGCTTGCTTAGCTAAGAGAACACCACCGAGACAGAAGCTAAACAGAAAAATTAGGAGACTGCGGCGACGCCAATTTGACCAAAAAGACATACATTTTCATTAAATGAACTCTTAAAGGGAAGCGGGGATTTATCAGATATAGCGGTTTTCGGCTATGTGGAATACACCATAAGACTCATGGTTGATGGCAATAAAGCGGCAATGGACTATGAACCCAAAAACCAGATAGCCTGTCTCTCACTCCCGTTAAAACTGCTATAAGCCATTAGTTTTCCCTAAACTTAGGCGTAATGAATCTTTGAATACTGAGCTATTTTAGTGAAAAATTCGAGTTATTGAGAGCTAAGAACGCGTAAGAATTCTAAAGGCAGACCATCAGTGTCGGCAATAAAAGCCACTTCGTAAACGCAACTGCCAATCATCTGTTGAGTCGGTTCCAGCAAGACTTTCAGGGGATGATACTGCTCTGGGTTACTGCGCGACGCCTCAGCAAAGCGGTCTTGTAAGTTGGTTAACCAAGTTGGTAAGTCTGTGGCGGCTTGTGTGATGTCAAAGGAGAGATGGTAGTAACCGACATAATGTTCGTCTCCAAAGGCATCCGGTGCTGGTTTCGGTTCGGGAATTTGGATGAGTTCGATGCGTCCTCCCAGTCCTTCCATCCAACACGCTAGGGTAATTCCAGCAGTGAACCGTTCCGAGACGGTGAATCCCAACTGCTCGTAAAACGCGATCGCGCGATGAATGTTCGCGGTACGAATCGAAGCGTGATGCATAGAGGTTAGGGGTCACAAGGACGTAGATACAGGGGAGCTGTGAGGACGCACCAACGGAAATACTCTTCTCAACTCTTAGGGTGGACGACCAAGAACTAGAGATGAAGCTAATCAAGGAGAGATAGGGATACTACAGAGAATGGATCGAGAGTACATCTCCTGTGTCTTCTCCAGGCTCTGATTCACCTACTCAAACAAGCGGAAGTAGGGATAACGCACGGGAACCCCTGGTTCTTTTTCTAAATCGAAATTAATCACTTCCCAGCATGGTTCTTCTTCCGGGTCGGGACTAAATTCCACTGGTAAGCCATAAAGCCGAGGTTTGGCTGGTTCTGATTGTCCCCGCCAAGGCGTACTGCGCTCCAAGTAGGCACTGACTAAGTCCTTATAACGGCTGGCAATAATCACTCGCGTTGCTCGATAGCCTTGAGTGTAGAGCCGGTCTAGAGCTTCGTGAATCTCGAAACGAATGCCATCAGGATGCGTGTGTTGTCGGTACCACTCGTCGTTCCATCGACGCCAGTGACGCCCAGATTGTAAGTGAATCAGTTCGCCCGTCTTTGGGTCTGCCTCGAAGGCACCATGGCGCGGACAGAGATAAGTGTCAGTCAGCGTTAACGCTGGAATCGACTGACGGCAGTGAGGACACTGAATCTCCGGACCAAATATGGGGTACTGCAAGCCTGAGTTGATCATCAAATGGTTATCGGCGTTTTTCCCGTGTGTGCTAGCACCTGTGGATTTATTATATCTAGGGGCTGAGTCCTTCATGCTCTGTTTGCAGGCATATCTCAGTTTAGTGGACTCTTGTTGTGAATTAACTCAATCCTCAATTATCTTCACCCATGTCCTATTGGTCTTTTCCCGACGTTTCTCAAGCGGCATTTGTTGCTCCAACAGCAGTGGTCATCGGTCAAGTGCAGGTAGCGGCTGGAGCAAGCATTTGGTACGGTGCCGTTGTACGAGGAGATGTTGAGCGCATTGAAATTGGCGAACGAACGAATATTCAGGATGGAGCAATTTTACATGGTGACCCTGGCAAGCCAACAATTTTAGAAGATCATGTTACAGTCGGTCATCGTGCGGTAGTTCATTCAGCCTACATCGAACGCGGCAGCTTGATTGGGATTGGTGCGATCGTTCTCGATGGTGTCCGAGTAGGGCATGGCAGCATTGTTGGTGCTGGGGCTGTTGTGAGTAAAGATGTTCCGCCCTTATCCCTTGTCGTCGGAGTTCCGGCAAAGAAATTACGCGATGTTTCTGAAGCAGAAGCCGCTGAACTAGTTGAACATGCCCACCGCTACGAAAAACTGGCTCTAGTTCACGCGGGAAAGGGAACTGATTTGGGGTTCACGCCAAAGGGCTAGGGCTGGAGATTAGGGATGAAGAAATCAGTCGAACTAGGGACACAAAGACGCGAAAACAAAGTCTAGTAGCCAACAGTGCCAATTTAGCTAAAAATTTGACATTCTTCCCGAACGCCGCTTGCGCTTTGTAGGGGGATTCCAAGTATCGCTACTTGGGCTTCCTGGCTCTACGAGTCGGCTTACGCTCAGTTGTTACCAACTGGGCGCAGAGGTCGGTCTCTCCCCAGGCGTTAGTTTCCGTGTGCCCCACGGTACTTAAGGCTTTGATTAATATATTGAGCGCAGCATTTAAGTCCCGGTCGGCAATGTAGCTACAATACGGACAAACGTGCGTTCTAATACTGAGAGCTTTCTTAACTTGTTCTCCACAATTTGAGCAGTGTTGGGACGTATAGTGCGGTGC
>DATNPT010000232.1:0-8570 GCA_036703075.1 Chroococcales cyanobacterium | reverse complement strand
GCTTTCAGCTTGGTGAATTGTTCTGGAGTCACCAGCGCTTCTAACTCCTCGTTCGCTGGCTGTTGTCGCAAATACAATTTACTCGCGATCGCAAAAGCAGATAGTAATCGGAGAGTTGATATTTTCTTTTCTCGATCGCTTGGTTCGGGTTCGCTAATCGAGACCCAAATCAGATGCCCTAGACTGCGGATAGACGCCGTTATCGTCCCCCAAGCTTTACGTCCTTCCCAAAAGCGATCGTAGGCAGTATTCGTGCGAAAAACTAATAGTAAACCTAAAACCAAATTGTAGGAAACATTGGTGATGACAATATCAAATCCCTTCCAAGAGACAGGGAATTCCAAATAATCGAGTAGGGAGACGAGCAATCCCAATCCTCCACATACGAGGATACCGGGAAGAACTTTCGGGGCGATCGAGCCTTGCCAACGTAAAGCTAATCTCATCGAACTCGCTGTTTGGGCAATCATGCAATCTTCCTACTCAGATGAACTCAGCTCTTGCACTACTCCCATTCAAACAGCGATCGGTGACTAGTTATCAGTGACCAAGTTTGAGATGGGGTAGGAAATAGATATTCTAAATTAAAACAAGATTTGTCTACTTTTAGCGATCGCATCCTGGTCTTTGTGCAAAATGAGAGAAGCGATCGCTGCGTACTGCTATCATGCGTCGTAGACGACTACTTACGTTTGAGCTTTATGTATCAGTGGGAATATAGGACTGTCAAATTCTTTGCTCAAGGGTCATTAGATGCAGGACGAATCAACGAAGTAGAACTTGAAGATATATTAAATGAATTGGGAGCTAGAGGTTGGGAACTAGTCACAATCCTCCCTGGTACACGGGCTAATGGTGAATTGTTTGACTTTGTGGCAGTACTTAAACGTGAAGTCAATTCCTAGTCATCGCCGATTGCTGTAGGTGGGCTTGATACTACTAACCCCAATATCTACGTCTGCTCTGCATCTATACCAATAAAAGCGATCGCTCCAGCTAGCTGTACTGATATATAGATGATATTTTAAATTAATACCTATTAAAAGACTCTATGTTCACCCAGATTAGCCGTCTTCTGAGACAGTTTTTTAGAAGATCGAGAACCATTAACAACGAACCACTTAATAAAGTTAGTTTAGTTGTTATTATCTTAATTGATATCTTTATCTTAATCAATGTCTTTGTAGGGCTAGATGATATTAGTAAATGGTACATCAGTCCTTCACAAGCTTATCCCTGCTATATGGAGTGGGAAAATTACCAGACAAAAACCGCTCCTGATAAAGACTATGAGATTGTCAAATCTTCATTACCCTTTTACTCAACAAATCAATCGAGTTTTCACCAAATCTATCAACAAGCTGAGGAAGGACATCTCGGTAACGTTTCTCAAGCCTGTTTGAGCTATGGTAGCCACAAAGATAAGATTAACAATCCAGCAAATCAGCAGACTATAAAAAGTATCGATCAAAAACAATCAAAAATCGATACACTTGAACAGAATAATCGTAATATTCGCACTCAATATGATTCAACTCTTCTAGAAAAAATTGCCGGTCAGCCTCGCGAACAATCCATTAACTTAGTTGGTGCTAATAAAGCCAAACAGGAACTCGATCGAAATAATCGCAGTATTGCTCAGCTAAAAAAAGAAATTTCTGACCTAAAGAATCAATTAATCTCGAAACCGGAAAGTACTGGGTTTATCAATTTCCTAAAAAGCAACGAGACATTTAATTCAGTTGAGAAAGGTTATCAAAAAGCATCTTTTTGGTATCCGACCATCCAACTCACTTTTCAATCTCTTTTTCTTCTACCGCTAATTCTCATTGCTTTACTCGTTCACAAATTTACTCAGCGAAAAAGATATGGTCTAATCTCGCTGATAAGTTGGCATTTATTAATTATCTTTTTTATTCCGCTAATCTTTAAGGTTTTTGAGTTTTTTCAAGTTGGTGCAATATTTCAATTTCTATTTGATATCATTAGCGCCATTTTTGGACAGTTACTTTTTCTGGTCAGTTATCTTTATATCTTGATAATTCCACTTGTTGGTTTTGGAATTATCAAGTTTTTTCAGAAAATTGTCTTTAACACTAAAATTCAGGCAGCTAGCCGAGTTCAGAAATCATGCTGTATCAAGTGTGCCAAGAAAATTACGCAACAGGATGCCTATTGTCCGCATTGTGGTTATTATCAATACGTTGAATGCCTAAATTGCCACAATTCAACTTATAAATATCTGCCATATTGTAAACAGTGTGGATATTCACAAGAGCTGAGGAATTTGTAAGGAGAGGTCATAGTTAAATAGTTTCTCTTCTCAGTTCTTGCACCAAAAACCTTTGCGTAAAAAAAGGCGGAATTTGCAGCTCCGTAGAGAATGGTGCAAGATGTGAGTCTTCCTACCATGGGTTCTAAAATGAGTTTTAACGCTCCCATCCAAGTTCCGTTTGTCGATCTGGCACTGCAACACCAGCCCATTCAAGACGAGTTGGAACGGGCTATCCAGGCTGTAGTCAGTAGGGGAGATTTTGTTCTGGGTCAAGCTTTAGCAGATTTTGAGGCGTCATTTGCGGTAGCTTGTGGTGTTGAATACGGCATCGGAGTGGCGTCAGGAACAGACGCGATCGCTCTTGGCTTACAAGCTTGTGGAATTGGTGTAGGAGATGAAGTGATTCTCCCAGCAAATACCTTTATTGCCACGCTAATTGGGGTGCGCGAGACGAGGGCAACCATCGTTTTAGTCGATTGCGATCGCAATACGGGTTCAATCGATCTCGAAGCCGCTCGAAAGGCAATCTCACCCAAAACAAAAGCGATCGTACCCGTCCACCTCTACGGTCAACTAGTCGATCCACACCAGTTAATAGAGCTAGCCAATACCTATAATTTACTCATTTTTGAAGATGCAGCTCAAGCTCACTTGGCATTTCGAGATGGTTATCGTGCAGGTTCTGTCGGCAAGGCAGCCGCCTTTAGCTTCTACCCCAGCAAAAATTTAGGTAGCTTTGGGGATGGTGGAATGGTGATTACCAACGATGCAGAGGTGGCAAACAAAGTGCGATCGCTTCGTAATTATGGCGCACCTCGCAAATACTTTCACCTCGATCCAGGTAAAAACAGTCGCCTAGATACCTTGCAAGCCGCTATCCTCAATGTCAAATTACCTTACCTCGCTCAGTGGAACCGCACCCGCAACCTAGCGGCCAAGCAGTACGACACTCTCTTAGAACCGCTGCAAAGCCAAGGAATTTTTCCCTTGAAGAACCAAAGTGAGGACGGTCATATTTATCATCTTTATGTAATTCGGATTGGCAGTACTTGTCCCTTAGAGCGGCAGACTATTCAAGATGAGCTGGCGGATAGAGGAATTCAAACGGGCATTCATTATCCTATCCCCTGTCACCTTCAGCCTGCTTATCAATCTCTAGGATATCGAGATGGTGATTTCCCTCATACCGAAACTCTTTGCCAGGAGATTTTGTCTCTACCGATGTATCCCGGCATCAGTAATGAGCAAATTCATTACGTCGTTGACTCTCTACAAAGCCTGTTGAACAATCATCCTGCTACTGTTTCAAAGTAGGTAAGTAGCCCTTATCAACTGCGTACACCAAAACGCCTGAAAATTCTTATTTCTTCTGCCTTATGTCCTGGAGCCCTCTGCCTTGCCTCAATGACAAGTATTAATGCCAACCTACTTATATGATGCAAATTGGACGAAAAATTACCCTTCCCCTCGATCGCTACTGGCTAGATATCGCGATCGTAGCTTTGCTAGCAATTCTTTATTTGCCCTTACTGCTCTACTGGTACGATGGCTGGTTGAATAAAACCATCAGTATTGAACACGAATACTTCAGCCATGGCTTAATCGGGTTACCCTTTGCTGCATCGCTCGTCTGGACGCATCGACAGCAGTGGCATCAGCTTCCAGACTCTGTTCATCCTCTGGGTGTCGTCCTATTACTACTTGGAGGAGCATTTTATCTCACGGGTCAATCCGAACTCGTTAATTTATCACTTCCTATCGTCTTAACAGGTCTAAGCTTGGGGCTAAAAGGCGTTCCTGGCTTTAAGCTGCAACGTTTTCCGCTTTTACTGGTATTTCTGGCAACACCAACAGCGGTTCCCTACCTGATTGCACCTTTTACTTTACCGCTACAGCAATTCATCGCGACAACAGCCGGATTTATCTTAGTTCAATTTGGCATTAATGTAACGGTTAATCAAATTTATTTGTACGTCGGTGGACGACTGGTCGAAGTTGCGCCATACTGTGCGGGTCTGAAGATGTTATTTACTAGCCTCTATGTGGGCATAATGCTACTCTACTGGCGTGGAGTCTGGGGTTCGCGGAAAACGATTATTTTGTTTTTAGCAGGAGCAGCGCTAGTTAGCGTAATGGGTAATATCATTCGCAATACCGTGCTGACATTCTTCTACGGTAGTGGTCAAGATAGTGCTTTTAAGTGGCTGCATGATGGATGGGGAGGTGATGTTTATTCTGCCTGCATGTTAATGCTATTGGTACCGCTTTTGAATGTAGTTGAAAGCTACGATCGCTCCAACTCTTGAACGAAGCCTGTCGGAGGAAGATGGAACTACTTCGTCTACCCAAATCTATGCGATCGCGAATTATCCCTAAGGTGGTCGTGCTATGTTTTTTGTCAATCCTGATCGCGATCGGGGCAGTTCCTGGTTATTTATCAGGAAACTGGCTGTGGAAAGAACCGCCACCCGTAGTTAACCTCAAGCAGTTAAGAAGCCTCCGAGAAGCAGGGCTAAAACTGCCTAACTGGAAAACCATTGAGCAAACAACCGGGGTAGTAGGGGGTCACAAATGGTCGATTCAAACCTTTGAAGGAGACAACCCAAAACCGATACAACTGTTGCTGTTGCCTCAAACCGCTAATAAGTCACAACCCCAAGTTGAATGGGTTGACATTAACGGATTTGAGCGATGGAAGACCGATTCTTATACCAAAATTCAGGTTGAGGTTAAGCCGCTCAAGCCGACAGTGCCGAATGCTAAAGTTGAAACCCGTTTCTTCCGGGCTTGGAATCAGCGGCAAACCTTTGCCGTGTTGCAATGGTATGCTTGGCCCAGTGGTGGTCATCCTGCCCCCAGTCGATGGTTTTGGAGCGACCAACTCGCACAATTGCACCGAAATCGAGTCCCTTGGGTTGCCGTTTGTCTTCAGATTCCCATCGAACCTTTAGGCGATATTGAGGCAGCTCGACCGTTAGCAGAATCGCTAGCTAAGATGGTGCAAACTGCCTTGATGAGGGACTCTTTCGGGAATACTCAGGAGCAATCATTCAAGCAGTGAACAGCGATCGGTGACATTTGTTGCATTGCGGGGATTGAATTTGTCATTTTTCCATTGGCACCGGGTAATCGCCCTTGCCGTTGCTGGGGTTTACAGCACCAGTTCCATCTTTTCAGGCGCAGTCCTGTTATGGCTGATTGATTCTAGTGTTTGGATGGATGCTGGAGTAAGTCAGACTGTCAAGCCGTCACCATCATCGATACGCGATCGAGCCACTCACGCCCAGTTACCAGTCCTGCCTCCCAGCCCTCCCGTTGACCCAAATATTCCCAATCCGATCGCTCCACCACCACCGCTAGGTTATCCAGACCAACAATCCAACATCATTCCCCCCGAACAATTCAGTCGCTATCGTTTAGGGCCGGGAGATGCGATCGCGGTTACGGTGCAGCGCTTTCCTGACCTTAGCTTCCAAGGTGCTATTAACTTAGAAGGAAATATTGCCGTACCACTCTTGGGAACCGTGAAATTAACCGGACTAACCCTAGAAGCCGCCCAAGAAAAAATTCGAGCAGGCTTAAATCGATATGTCGTCGATCCGCAAGTTAGTGTGTCGTTAGTGGGTTTGCGTCCCGTTCAAGTCACAGTAACGGGGGAAGTGCTGCGACCCGGTTACTATACCCTACAACCTGGCTCTCAGCTTTCGGCAGCTCTATTAGCGGCTGGTGGTGTTAGCTCAGAGGCGGACTTGAGAACGGTTGTCGTGCGTCGGCGATCGCTAGTTAATAATTCCTTTGCCGAACAACAGATTGACTTATTTACACCCCTACAAAACGGGTCGAGTCTACCCGCATTGCGCCTCCAAGATGGCGATGCCGTGATTGTATCGAAGTTGGAAGTGGGCAGAACAAATGATTATGACCGTTCGCTCGTTGCTCGCTCCAGCGTCGCTCAACCGCAAATCAACATCCGAGTGTTGAGCTATCCCAATGGCAGAATTGGCAATGTAACCTTACCGAATGGCAGCACATTTATCGATGCATTAACCGCGATCGCTCCCAGCCCAGATAATGCCAAACTACGAGAAATAGCCTTGATTCGTTACGACCCCGAACAGGGCAAAGCCGTCACCCAAAAACTAGATGGAAGACGCGCTCTCATGGGTGATATTTCGCAAAACGTGCCACTACAAAATGATGATGTAATTGTTGTAGGTCGTAACCTAATCGGTCGAGTTACCTATGCTCTCGGTCTCATCACTCAGCCTTTCACGAGTATCCTAAACTTCCGAAGTTTTTTTAATAACCTAACCAACCTTTTTGGAGGAAGCTCAAATAACAATAACTAAGTCTCCTTCATCCATCTTCTCAACTCAAGTGCCTGATTCACTTGACCTAGGCTCATGTAAACGCCCCATATTATCAAAGATGGTTCCTTATTGGATGGAGCGGAAGGATACTCCACTAAAAAACCGCCTCCTTTGATTTAATCAGGTAGGCGGTTTTAGGGAAATTTATCTAAATTGAAACCGAAAGATAACTGGAGGTAGCGGTAACTGAAGAAAGATAGCTTAATTAGTAGCTGCCAGGAACTTCACCTGCACTACCCGTTATACCAGCAACATTGCCATGCGGAATACTACTCGCGCCCGCTTCCTTCAAGAAACCACTATAGGCTTCCATTCCATGTTCGCCAATATCGAGACCTTCCAGTTCTTCTTCTGGAGTAACGCGAATACCCAGTACTGCTTTCAGTACGAGCCAGAAAATAGTACTGAGGAGAACAGTCATTCCTCCAACTGCGAGGATTCCAAGCAGTTGAATCCCCAACTGATTAAAGGTTCCCCCGAAGAACAAGCCTGCGGCTGGTCCTGCTGTGTACAAGGGAGCGCCTCGCAAAGCCACGTTGGGACCAACGCTAAACAAGCCTACTGCCAAAGTTCCCCATATACCACAGACTAAGTGAACTGAGGTCGCACCTACAGGGTCATCAATCTTGATTCTGTCAAAGAACGTGACCGAGAAGACAACGATGATCCCAGCAATGATGCCAATCAGGGCAGATGACGGAATGTTAACGAAAGCGCAAGACGCTGTCACAGCAACCAAACCAGCTAGGATGCCGTTAATAATCATCGAGAGGTCGGGTTTACCGAGATATAGCCAAGCTGTAGCAGCAGCAGCAGCACCACCGAATGCACCTGCTGTGTTAGTTGTAATAGCGATGTGAGCGATCGCATTTGGGTCAGCAGCCATTGTGGAGCCTGGATTGAAACCAAACCAACCCAGCCAGAGAATCAAGCAACCTAACGTGGCGATGCTCATGTTATGACCGGGCAACGCAGTCAGCCGACCATCTTGATACTTACCCAGTCGCGGTCCCAGGAACGCTGCACCCATAAGGGCCGCCCAGCCTCCGACGGAGTGAACGACAGTCGAACCAGCAAAATCAAAGAAGCCTAGTTTGGAAAGCCAGCCGCCGCCCCAAATCCAGTGGCCGGTGATTGGATAAGCGATTCCCACTAGCAGTAGGCTGAAGATCAAAAAGTCAACAAACTTAATCCGTTCTGCTACAGCGCCAGAAACAATCGTAGCCGCCGTTCCCGCAAACACCAGTTGGAAAAAGAACTTAGCGAGTAGTGGTACTCCTGTCCAATTAAGCGAACCGAAGATACCCTTGTAGGCATCACCTGTCGCAGGACTATTGTCAACTCCACTCAAAAACCATCCGCCACTGCTACCAATAAAGCCATTGCCATCGCTAAACATTAAGCCGAAACCAATTGCCCAGAACGCGATGGTAGACAGAGCAAATACGATTAGGTTTTTTGCTAAAACGTTGACAGCATTCTTTTGACGACAGAAGCCAGTCTCTAACATACAAAAGCCAGCGTTCATAAAGAACACCAGCATCCCAGCAATCATTACCCAAACCGTATCTAAACCGACCTTGAGGTCTGCGGTCGTTGGACCTTCTGCTGGAGATTGAGCGGCTGCTGCAACTGTCCAAGCCAAAAAAATAATGCTTGCCAGGGGTATGCAGGCTTGCCAACTCGGAGACAGCCGCTTAACCGCTACCTGTAGCTGTTGAAATGAAGCCACTAAAGGAAATTGGGCATGTCGAGTGGAAGATTGTCGCCTACTTTGACTTAGCGATCTCCTTTTCTTGAGAAGTTTCTTGAACTTTGGCCTAGACATGATTACTGGACAGTCCTTAACCTGTGAAATACATTCCTACGTTTAGCCAACCAGCGATAAGTCCTGTCAAACGAGATTTTAAGGACTTGGTTTAACA
>DATNPT010000199.1:0-15436 GCA_036703075.1 Chroococcales cyanobacterium | reverse complement strand
TTGCACTCGACTAAGAACCGCTATACTTGAAACCCAATTAAAACAAAACCCAGCTCTCAAAGCCGGGTTGTGTTGCAATCTCATTCAACTTCTCATCTCCTCACAGTAAAGCGGCTTTCAACCGCTGTTAACGCTGTCGTTATCTAGCGTCCGCTGCCGCGATTATCGTCCTCATCACCGAACTCAAAAGCAAAGCAGCTGAGTAACAGCCCAGATAAGACAAAGCCTTCACTCCGCTCCCCCGAACTGAATGGCAGTGAAAACCCAGTCATGCGGTTGCACATAGTAGATCTCCATGTCAGAGTTTCTACTGCCTTCTTCCAACTAAGAGATACTCGATCAGGATAAAAACAAAATGTAATATGTAGTAATACTGGAGTACTGCTTGTAAAATTTGAAAATTTGCCTCAAATTGTCAATACACAGAATCCCTGCTGTAGTACTTCCATCGCTACGATAAATAAATACAGTTCCTATAGATTCGACTGAGTCGTTTTAGCCATTCATGACCACTTCTCGCCGTCGCTATCACATCACCACTTTCGGCTGCCAGATGAACAAAGCCGACTCTGAGCGTATGGCTGGCATCCTAGAAAATATGGGCTTCGAGTGGTCAGAAGACCCGAATGAGGCAAACGTAGTTCTTTACAACACTTGCACGATCCGGGATAACGCAGAGCAAAAGGTTTATTCCTATCTAGGGAGACAGGCAAAGCGCAAGCACGAAGAACCTGACCTTGCCCTGATTGTCGCTGGATGCGTAGCCCAGCAGGAAGGAGAAGCCCTACTGCGCCGAGTGCCAGAACTCGATTTAGTGATGGGACCCCAACATGCCAATCGTCTCCAGGATTTGCTCGAACAGGTATTCGATGGCAACCAGGTTGTTGCGACAGAACCGATTCATATTGTTGAGGACATTACCAAGCCCCGCCGGGACAGCACGGTGACAGCTTGGGTGAATGTGATTTACGGCTGTAACGAACGCTGCACCTATTGCGTGGTTCCCAACGTGCGGGGAATCGAGCAATCTCGAACTCCCCAAGCGATTCGCGCTGAAATGGAAGAACTAGGACAACAGGGTTTCAAGGAAATCACCTTACTGGGTCAAAATATCGATGCTTACGGGCGCGACCTTCCTGGTGTGACTGAGTCGGGTCGTCACCAACATACCTTGACAGATTTACTTTATTATGTACACGACGTATCGGGAATCGATCGCCTCCGCTTTGCTACCAGTCACCCCCGCTATTTCACAGAACGTCTAATTCGCGCTTGTGCTGAGTTGCCAAAAGTGTGCGAACATTTCCACATTCCCTTCCAATCGGGGGATAACGACATGCTCAAGGCAATGGGGCGAGGCTACACTCAGGAGAAATATCGCCGCATTATCGGCAAGATTCGCGAGTATATGCCGGATGCTTCGATTAGTGCCGATGCAATAGTTGGCTTTCCTGGCGAGACAGAAGAACAGTTTGAGAACACGCTGAAGCTGGTGGATGAGATTGGATTTGACCAGCTCAATACAGCCGCCTACTCTCCCCGTCCCGGCACGCCAGCAGCACTGTGGGAGAATCAGTTGAGCGAGGAGGTTAAAAGCGATCGCCTCCAGCGCATCAATCACCTCGTTGGCACTAAAGCCGCTGAGCGCTCACAGCGTTATATGGGACGGATTGAAGAAGTTTTGGTGGAAGACCAAAATCCCAAAGAAAAAACTCAAGTCATGGGACGCACACGGGGCAATCGCTTGACATTTTTTACCGGCGACATTTCAAAACTGAAAGGTCAATTGGTGAAGGTCAAAATTACGGAAGCTCGTGCCTTCAGCTTAACGGGCGAACCTATAGAAGCGCTGGCTTTTCAGCTTGTATAGGGAAAGCGATCGCACGAGTTTTGGCATTGAGCGCTGTAGAAGGACTGGTTTACGCAATTGCGCCCTGACTACTTAGGGCAATTCTCCGTTGCGTGTAGTACACGGGTAGGGGCATGGCATTGTGGGAGCCTTTACATGATTTGTGTACTCCATTTCAGCTTCATGAGGCGATCGCTTTTGTACTAGCCCCTTGTTCTGAGCGAAGCTGGAGAAAAAGTGCCTTTAATTGGCTAAAGTATTGTTGGGGTGTATGTACGGGCGTCTAGTAGCTGTTAAGCAATGTGTTATGAACAGTTATGGACATCAAACGCATCAAACGAGCGCGACTGGAGTTTTAACGTTGTTTTCTCTGCTTTTATACTTTACATACGATATTGCGATCGCCAAATCACCCCCTATTATTCCAAGCTTCTACCAGAGAAGAGACTTTGGTTAACTCAGTGCTGACCAAACACCAGAAGATTTCTAGCGATTCGCTCCTCCCTCGCCTACAATGGCGACAACGCAGCTAAGCCAGAATGCGTCGCGAAACACGAACACTCAATTGATTCAGGAGGAATCTGCTTGCTCATAAAAAAGCAGGCTACAAAAAACTTAACCGATAGACCAATGAGTGTCTAACCAGGTTGTTTTTCTGCCAATACGAGGTTAAATGCACATGGGGCAACTGGACGAGCAACCGGAAAACAGGGGAGCCAACGATCCAAAAGCAGCAGAAGAGCTTTTGCGATCGATGACTCACGATATTGAGCAACTGCGGCAAAATCTCCTTGCTCAGTTATCTCAAGATGTCGAAAGGCTCCAACGGGACAAATCCCAGTTGATTGAGGACATTGAAAAACTGCAAGCACAGCGTCAGCAGCAAATTGTCCAGCAGCAGCAGCTAGTCAGGCAAATTGCTCCAGCTTTAGCGAATCAGTTACAAGAGTTACTGACGCAGCAGATCGACCAGCTAGGGAGCCCCTCAGGTACCTCCTATCAAGAAGGCCAACGTTCTGGACTCCCCGAAGGACAAAACTCGCTACCCTTTGATGGTGTCACGGGATCGGGTTTGCCACCGAGCATCAGGGCAAGCGAGTATAACGAGGATGCTTACCGATTAATCGCCTCTTTGGATGCCACATTAAGAACAACCTTTAAAACACTGCAACAAGACCTCAGCAGCTATCAAAGCTCTCTTTCCCAACAACTCGGTCAGATGTACAGTCTAGAGCAGCAAGGGGAGGCGATTTTAGAGACGCTCGTCAGTCGGCTGAGAGAAAAAATCGAATCCGAGTCCTTAGCGATTCAGAGCAATCCACTCGCTCCATCAGTAACACCTGTTCCTGCGCCCTCGCCTCGCCGTAATGGACGTCGATATTTACAGGACAATTACTACAGCTCTACAGTTTCTTATCCAGCAGAGCAAACGGAGACAGAGGGCGCGCTCGTACCAGAGCAAGAGCAACCCATTGCTATTCCTCCCCAACCACGTCCCAAAGCAACACCTGCCTCGAAGCTGCGGCTTGGGTTCATTCTAGTTCTGCTCTACTCCTTGGTTCTGTCATTCCAGAACATCGTTATTACTGTCATTCTCAATAAGTCCTCAATATTGGGAGGATTTAAACTGGGGGGATTTATTACTCCTAGTGTGGGAAATTCGCTGCTGATTCTGTGGCTGCGGATGCTGTTTGTGGTCCCCCTGATGGCGCTTTTGTCAACGGCTCTTTACCCTTCAGTCTGGCGAGATATTCGGCAGTTTGCCCAATCGAAAGACTGGCCGGTATTTACCCAAGTTGTGGGCAGTGGTTTCTTCTTATTCTTGTCTCAGGTACTGATTTATCTCGCTTTGGGCCCAATTTCGCCGGGGGTAGCGATTACGATTTTCTTTGTGTATCCAATCTTTACCGTACTGTTAGCTTGGGTACTATTTGGCGATCGCCCCAGTTTGTTTCGCAGCGCGATCGTTGCTGCCGTTTTGTTCGGGGTCGTGTTAATCATGGTGCCAACAGGAGCCACAAAGCTTTCGGGACCGGGTGTTCTGGCTGCGATCGGTTCGGGTATCACCTTCGCGTTTTACGTCATCCTGACCCAATCCTGTGCGAGAAAGCTGCACCCCATTCCATTTAGCTGGATTAATTTTGCCGTCATCCTTGTCTTTTCCAGCCTCAGTTTGTTATTCCCTCTTCCAGACGCTTGGGCTCTTGACATTAATCCCACCATGTGGCCGTATCTCATCATCAGCTGCTTGGTTTTAGGGCTGACGACATTGGCAGGCTATCTGCTCAACAACATTGGGATTAGCATGATTGGTGCCGCGAGAGCGTCGATCATTGGGTCAACTGGCCCCGCCTTAACGGCGCTTTTAGCTTGGCTCATCATTGGCAGATCGTTGAAGCCACTGCAACTATTTGGGATGCTGCTCGTAACGGCAGGAGTTGCTGCCTTGAGTCTTGAGCGGATGCGATCTCGAGGTAATAGTCCGACTAAAACGACTCAACCAGCGGTCAGAAAATAAAAAAGAGAGACTAGCGATCGCTAGTCTCTCTTTTTTAACGGAGAGGGAGGGATTCGAACCCTCGTTAGAGTCACCCCTAAACAGCATTTCCAGTGCTGCGCCTTCAACCACTCGGCCACCTCTCCAGGGGATTTATTGATGTGCGATTTTTTATAAAAATAAAATTCAGCGCACAATCGAGAATTATACACTGAATTTAACGACCTCGCATCAAGACGAGTAAAATTTTTGGGCTAACCTTCTTTCAGATGGATTTTCCGTATTTATAATGACCAATTCCTATTCCGTTCGCATTCACAATCGACAGACTGGTACAGAGCATACCTTCCAAGTACCAGAGGATCGCTATATTCTCCACTCTGTAGAAAACCAAGGGGGCGCGCTGCCCTTTTCGTGTCGTAATGGAGCTTGTACCACCTGTGCCGTGCGCGTGCTTTCCGGTGACCTGTACCAACCAGAAGCCGTAGGTCTTTCTCCCAAGCTGCGCGAAAAGGGCTATGCACTATTGTGCGTGAGCTATGCTCGCTCTGACTTGGAAGTGGAGACGCAAGATGAAGATGAAGTCTACGAACTTCAGTTTGGTCGCTACTTCGCTAGAGGTAAAGTGAGGTTTGGGTTACCCCTGGATGAGGATTAGGATTTTACTGGGAGGTGTTGAATGTTAGACATGTCCCCTCAAGCCACTCGTTTCAATGCAACTGAGGGATTTCCCACACCAGTCAGCCGCAACAGGCCGCGGCACCCAGCTACAGGTTCGAGGCTCCTAAATGCTATTAGGCAATTCGGGATAGTCCTGTGCTGCCTCCTATTGCTAGCCGGTTGCCAATCAACTGGCTCAAACGGACTTACCGTTCAGGTGCAGCGGGTCATCAGCGGACAAACGATAGATGTGTTGAACTCCGCCCAGCAACCAGCATCGCTCGAGCGGGTACGATTAATTGGGATTGAGGCACCTGACTTGAAACAGCAGCCTTGGGGAGAGGCAGCGAAGAACTACCTCGAACAAATCATCAGTAAAAGCATGGGTCAGCAAATCGTGTTACAGCCGGTTTTCCTCGAACCGGATCTACAGGAGAAAGATACCTCAGGTCGCTGGCTTGCATATGTTTGGTATGAAGGTGTATTGCTCAACGAAAAACTGGTAAAACAGGGGTATGTATTAGCTGCGCCGCGAGCGCCTAACCACAAGTATGACGCTCGTATTGCCCGCGCTCAGGAATACGCCAGAATAATGGGGTACGGCATTTGGAATCCCGACCAGGCCATGCACTTGACACCGGCAGAATTTCGTCGGCAAAATCCTTGAGGAATAAAGGTGAACTCTTTGCTGGCTAAGACTTTTATCGTTTGATAGGGAGGGATGGACTGGACGACCAGCTTAGATAGCAAGCTAGCCAACCCACGTTCACCCTTCCCGCCTCAAACTTTAGTCTTTATCGAAACGCCTGGTATCCCCTACGCTTTTAGCTGTTGGAGTATAAAACTTCATCCGTTACACTTCATACTTAAGTGGTGTGCCTCGTCCTCTGACACCCTTTCTCATGCAGCAACATCCTCCTTTCGATCTTCATATCTTCCTAGACATTGCCAGTGAAGCCACTTTAGCTGCCGGTGCAATTTTGCAAGCGTATTGGGGAAAGCTGGAATCAATAGAAGAGAAAGGTCGTCCAGGAGACTTAGTGACCGCAGCAGATAAAGCCGCAGAAGCAGCAATTATCGATGTAATACGGCGTCATTTCCCCCATCACTCTATCCTCGCTGAGGAATCGGGTCAGTTGGGAGACGACGAGAGCGAATTTCTTTGGGCGATCGATCCGTTGGATGGTACGACCAATTACGCTCACCAGTACCCGGTGGCTGCGGTTTCTGTGGGTCTTCTGATTGCTGGTATCCCTCAAGTTGGCGCTGTTTATAATCCATTCCGCGATGAGTTGTTTCGCGCCGCTAAAGGCTTAGGAGCAACGCGCAATCGACGCCCAATTCAGGTTTCCCAAACCTCTGAACTGGGCAAGAGCTTGCTCGTTACCGGCTTTGCCTACGATCGGTGTGAAACATCTGACAACAACTATGCTGAGTTTTGCCACCTGACTCACCTCACTCAAGGGGTTCGCCGCAGCGGTGCCGCATCGATCGATCTTTGCGATGTTGCCTGCGGACGCGTTGATGGCTACTGGGAGCGAGGGCTTTCTCCGTGGGATATGGCAGCCGGGGTAGTACTGGTGGAGGAAGCTGGAGGCAGCGTAACAGCGTATGACGGTAGCCCGTTAGTTTTGCGATCGGGTCGGATTTTGGCCACCAACGGTCAGATTCACCACCCGCTGAGTAGTGAACTTTTACAAGTTCCACCTTTGTCCACTTGGAAGTAATTTCATGGGGTTAGTGATGACAAGCTGACATTTGCCATTTGGGAAATTTTCTTTTTTAGAGAAACTCAAGACTTTTCTCAGACAAAGGAACCATCTGACAGACCTTTGTAAAGGGTCAAAGCTAGAGTAAAAGCTAGGTAAAGGTTTACCAGTAGTACAAAAAACTAAGACATACTAGAAACAATTCTTTCGGCACGGAGATGGGATAGCCCCTTATGTCTTTTAATATTGAACGCGGACTCTTTAAATTTGATTTCATCGACCACCACGCCGTTTTAGGAATTTCCGTTAATGCAGATACGAAGGAAGTTCGCAAACGGTATCTGAAGATTGCTCGTACTCTGCATCCTGACAGTAGCAAAGCTGAAAGTGAAACTGAAAAAAAATTAGCTAATCAATTGTTATCGAAGCTTGTTAATCCAGCCTACGAACAGCTGTCTCGCAGTAATAACCGGGATTACCTTGTCAGCTTGAGTCATTTGGGGAGACGGCTAGCCGCTGAACAAGGAAAATTGCCAATTTCTAGCGATGCGGCTAAACAATTAACTAAAGCGGGTCCCAATTTAGACAACCTCTACAAAACCTTAGTTCAAAACCTGGCATCGAACCAGTATGAATCCGTCGATCAAGTCTTAAACAAAATTGCTGAAATCAGCGAGGTGAATATGGTTTACCTGATGCTGAAAGGGAGCAAGGGTGAGGCTATTCAAGGCGGTGGGGTAAAAGCGCCAACTGCTACAGCAACGGGTACAGGCAAATCAGCTACCGGAACAGCGACAGGGAGAACACCTACCGGCGCAGGTGCGGCAGCGGGAAAAACGTCTACCGGCGCAGCGAGTGGCTCGTTTGGTGGGATGTCAGGCACTAACACGGGTAACTCCCTAAACGATTCAGGCGTGTCGCGAGTTGCTGAGTATATCCGTCGCGCAGAGGGATATATGTCAAAGAACAATTTTGCTGCCGCTGTTTTAGAGTTACGAGAAGCTCTCAAATTAGATCAGCATAATAGCCGTTGCCATACCTTGCTAGGAGTGTCTTATTTGAAGCAAAATCAGGTGACAATGGCTAAGGTTCACATTAACAAAGCCTTGCAATTAAATCCTAAGGAAGAATTAGCTTTGAAAAGTCAACGCTACCTCGAAGGACTGGCGCAAAAAGGTGGGGCGAAACCCAAGGTTCAGCCTCAATCCGAACCGCGCAAGCAACCGGATAAATCCGGTGGCGGGGGCTTATTTGGTGGTTTGTTTGGTGGTAAGAAAAAGTAATGGTGCATCAATCACCGGCAGGGGCCCGAGATTTGCTGCCCCTTGAAGTTACGCAAAAACGCTGGATTGCCGATCGCTTGCAGCAGGTATTTCACCGCTGGGGATATCATCGGATTATCACATCAACCCTAGAGTGGTTAGATACTCTAATGGCAGGTGGAGCAATCCAGCGTTCAACTGTAATTCAGTTTCAAGATGCTGAAGAAGGAACGCTCGGATTGCGACCAGAACTCACTGCTTCCATTGCGCGAGCGTTTGCTACCCGCATTGCCGGAAGTACGAGTGAGGCCAATCTAGCTCTACCCCAGCGACTCTACTACAATGCCAACGTATTCCGCCGTCCGCCCGTCGGTCATCACGGGCGGCAGTTGGAGTTTTACCAATCGGGGGTCGAACTGCTGGGGGTCGGAGGGGTGTTAGCCGATGCAGAAATTCTTCAGTTGGTGTCGGATTGCCTCAATCAGCTGAGCTTACAGCCGTGGTACCTCATTTTAGGGGAAGCGCAATTAACGCGATCGCTCTTTTCTCCCTTCCCCCAACCCATCCAAGGAAAAGTTCGCCAAGCGATCGCTCAACTCGATCGCGTTACCCTGGAAACATTGCCCCTCTCCCCAGAATTACGAGAGCGAGCATTGTTGCTGTTCGATTTGCGGGGACGCCCTGCTGACGTTCTGCAAAAAGTTTCCCAGCTCGATTTAGATGCATCCGAGCATCAAATCGTTAACAATCTCAAATCTCTAATCGAACTCCTGAATGAGAGTTCTCCCACTCCCCTGCCGTTAATTCTCGATCTCAGCTTAGTTCAAACCTTTGACTACTACACCGGAATTGTCTTTGAAGTCGTCAGCGATGCCGAAACGGGGCAGAGAGTTTTGGGTCGGGGGGGTCGTTACGACCAACTACTAGGGCTTTATCATCCTCAAGGAGAAACTTATCCCGGCATTGGGTTTACCCTCTTCATCGAAGACCTCCACTATGTTTTACTCTCTAGCAGTCAGTTACCCCGCCAGCTTCCAGCCAGCGATTGGTTAGTCATTCCCCAAACGCCCCAAGTTGAGGCTGCCGCTTTTGCCTATGCACAGAAACTCAGGAATTCCGAGCATTTAGTGCGAGTTGAGATGGATTTAGGCGGACGCTCGCCCGCAGAAATTCGAGAGTATGCTCGTCATCGCCGCGTTACTCGCCTTGCTTGGATTCAAGCCGATGGCACGCCAATCATCGAGACGCTGACCTAGTGGTTGTCCGACTAGTGCAAGAAGGCAGAAGGCTCCAGGGAAGAGGGCAGAATAAATATTGCTTGTATAGTAAGCTTTCTAAGCTTTTTCAACTGGATAGTTATTTCCGCCACACTGCACTAAGTTTGACAGGTTCGGAGTATCCCGACGCTCACCTTTCAGGTAGAGCGCTGAACTTGTTGTCCCTCAAACTCCCCAGTAGTTAAAATCAGTTGGGTGGAATACTAGCTGAACCAGCCTCAGCCACCTAGCTTCTAACTCTAAGTCTTTATGAAGTTGGATAACAGAATTTTATACATAAAGTTTAAGTAAATTTTTTTAAAGGAAGCAAAAATCTTTAAGCCAACTTAAACCATGGGATAAAACCTGATTTAAGACTTCTTACTACTTGAAGATTTGATAAAGATCTAAGTTTTAACGACTTTAGTGGATAAACTAAAGCACGTCGAAAAGTGCTTTTCGATCGAAAAATAGTCTATTAATTCTGTGAAACTTTTACTACGCCAAGATTTTCTATCAATGCAATTCAGCAAATGTATCAGAGGGATGCTGAGTAAAAGTTTCAGAACAGTTGCTACTAATTCAAAAATATTAACAATCTTTCGCTTTAAATATCGAACTAGCTCCTGCTTAGCGATCGCACTTCTGAGCCTATCCGGGTACGCCGGTAATTATTTCAACCTACCACTCTTCTTCGGCGTAGATTTTCTGTTTGGCAGTATTGCTGTCCTACTTATCGCCTGCCTGTATGGAATCGGCTGGGGAACAATTGCCGCTACGATCGCGGGCTCATACACCTTTTTTTTGTGGGGGCATCCCTATGCAGCACTTATCCTCACGTTGGAAGGATTTTTTGTCGGCTGGGGAGTGCGCTGTCAGCGTAAAAATTTATTGCTCTTGGATGCCTTTTACTGGGTTTTGATTGGTATGCCACTGGTGTGGTTGTTCTACGCTATTGTCTTGGAGGTGCCAGCTCAAACCGTAGTACTAATCATGCTCAAGCAATCGGTGAACGGCATCTTCAACGCCCTGATTGCTAGTCTAATTCTCACCTATTCACCGATCCAAAACTGGCTTACTCGTGCCAAAGCGGTCAAAGCCTTATCCCTACACCAGACCTTATTTAACCTGCTAGTAGCCTGTGCGTTATTTCCTGCCCTAACGCTGATGGTTCTTTACAGCCAAAGTGCTGTGAGCAACATCGAAACAACGATACAAACCAATCTCCAACACGAATCCACAGACGTAGTCGTGACATTGCGTTTATGGTATCAACAACGTCTGGATGCACTTGGGCAACTGGCTCAAATCGCAGCTAGTTCTGATATGAGTCCATCAACGGCGTTACAGCAAAGTACAGAACTTTTGCAGCGCACCCATCCCATGTTCCATCAACTATCTGTTGTGAATCAGGCGGGTGTTGCAATTGCCTCCTATCCGGCTGAAGACAGTGGGACTCACTTAAAAGAGTTAGGCCTCAAACAGGATGGCATGAGAGCGGATGTTGTGATGGCAGGAGATGGTAGTTCGTCTCCCCTACTGATCCAACGCTTACCAGTCAGGCGCAACGACCAAGTTCTGGGCAGTATAGTTACTCAGAGCGATCTAAGTGCGATCGCACAACTCCTCCAATCCTTAATCTCCGATCGCGAGTTGGAGGTGACTCTCCTCGATCGCCAAGAGCGTGCGATCGCGAGTACTCGTCCCGACTTACCACTCCTGCAAACCTATAACTACCGCCACAAGGGAGAAATTCGTTTCCTCAATGCTGAGGTTTACCAATGGCTACCTGTCGCTCAAAAGATGCCAAGTATGGTGCGCTGGAAAAACTCCTTTTATGCGCGAAAAACTCCAGCGAGTAATACGTTGCCTTGGACAGTCATTGTTGAAGCGGCTACCAAGCCCCACTTTAGCTACTTGCAAAATCTCTACATTAAAAGCTTGGGTAGCATGTTGCTGATTGCCGTCTTAGTCCTCCTCCTAGCTCACACGATCAGCCGTTGGTTGGCTACGCCAATCTGGCAACTGGCTCAAGTCACTACCGACTTACCCTATAAACTGCTCGATCGCAAAACTATTGTCTGGCCGAGTGCTTGGATAGTCGAGATGAATGCTCTGGTTGATAACTTCCAGTGCATGGCGGGTACGCTTGAGCAAAAATTTCAGGAGATCAGAAGTGCGAAAGAACAACTCGAACAACGAGTCCAAGAGCGCACGCGGGAATTATCAGCCAAGAATCAAGAATTAGCCGCCGAAGTGACTGAGCGCCAGCGAGTGGCAGATGCCCTCCAAGAATCGGAAACGTTACTCAGAGCGCAGACAAAAAAGTTAAAGAATACGTTGCGTAAACTACAACGCACTCAAGCTCAATTAGTTCAAACCGAAAAAATGTCCAGCTTGGGGCAGTTGGTGGCGGGTGTAGCGCATGAAATCAATAACCCTGTTAGCTTTATCTATGGCAATATCATTCACGCGAGAGACTATACCCAAGATTTAATCAGACTGATACAACTTTACCAACAGCATTATCCCAATTCCGTACCAGCAATTCAGGCTGAAATAGAAGCGACTGAACTAGAGTTTGTCATTGAAGATATGCCGAAGCTCCTCGATTCGATGCAAGCCGGAGCAAAGCGCATCCACCAGATTGTTGAATCGTTACGCAACTTTTCTCGGCTGGATGAATCAGACATGAAAGAGGTCGATATCCACGAAGGAATCGAGAGTACTCTCATGCTGCTGCAAAATCGATTGAAAGCACCTCCCTTTGCTCAAGGAGTCAAGTATCCAGCAATGACGGTGATTAAAGAGTATGGTCAGTTGCCCGTAGTAGAATGCTATCCCGGTCAACTCAATCAAGTTTTTATGAATATTTTGGTCAATGCGATCGACGCGATTGACGAGCAGTTTAGCCACAAAGACGGAGAGACGTTATCATCGTTACCCTCCTCACCTTGGATTCGGATTCGCACCGAGCAAATTGAGGCAGACTGGCTAGCAATCCGGATTGCCAATAATGGCACTGGCATCACAGAGGAACATTCCTCTAAGCTATTCGATCCCTTTTTTACAACCAAGCCAATTGGTCAAGGAACGGGTCTTGGGTTATCGATCGCGTATCAGATTATTGTGAAAAAGCACGGCGGTAAATTGTACTGTATTGCAGGACAAAAGCAGGGCGCTGAGTTTGTGATTGAGCTTCCCATTCAGCAGCCCATGCACTAATCGCTGAGCCATAGCTAGTTTTCGAGTAGGGTGGAAACGCCAAAAGTGGGAATTCTAAAACATTACGAGCAGAAGCTTGCCTAAATCTTTAGCCTGTAAAATATCGTGTAAGCTTCAGTTTTAATAGCAAGGAATCTCATGCGGCTTCTCACCAAACTCATCGGCTTAGCTCTACTATTAGTCGGAGTCTATTTTTTAGGTCAAAATATTGTCTTTACCACCAAAGTTTCTCGCTACTGGTGGCGCGATATTTCGGCAACGGCTTCGGTTCTCGCTCTTACAGCAGGTATTATATCGCTGTTATTCTTCCAGCGTACATTAGGCAGTCTCGGTTGGGTCTTAGTCGGACTAGGTATTTTGTTAGTTTTTGTCAGTGGCAGTGTGATTTTGCTGCCAACCAGCCTTTGGTATTTCTTTCTAGCGTTTGTATCTCTAGCGGCTGGGTTAAAGCTGATTACGACGGGTCGCCTTGATTTTTAATTGTCTAGCAAGAACCTCCAATTCCCAATTCTCTGGCAACTAGAAGTTTCCACCACAACTATAAGAGAACAATTGCTTGTCTTCACCTTGGCTTTATAGAGACCGTTTAGGGCTTATGCTATGGTGGCAGTAATCTCATGGTTCTAGAGGGGAGAGGCAAAAAGCGTTAGGGACTAAAGCTTAGCTATCCCCAAAAGAGTGAGACAGGAGCATCTCAGTTACAGCAAATAAATCTGCCGAAAAATCCGGACAGATACGTTCTTCATCGGTAAGTACTAGCAGTGTATCTCTGCTCAGGAGAGATGCACTGACTTTAGTTCGCCCCGCTACAAGTTGAATGTCTCAAGAACCTCCTATAAACGAACAAAATTAAACTTTTGTTCTGGTTCTTGAAATCTAGCAACGGCTCTTGACTCTGTCAGGAAAAGTTTCCAGCGCCGTTGGCAGTACCTGCTTGACTGTGAACCGCTCTTAAAACCTACACATACCCAACTATCGACAGACAGAGATGGAAACACAACGACTAGAGATTGCCGAGAATGTCTCCCTTGTTGGCTCAGTCTTGGGTACCGTCGCGGCGGTGGCGTTAAAGCAGGTAGGCTTTGCAGCCGCTCCCCTGACTTTGGCTCTCGCGCTGAGTCTAGTGAATCGGCGTCGATTCCAACAACAGACGCAGGAATATACCGCTAGCGCGATCGCTCAAACCAATCATGCCCTTCAATCTCTACATCAGCAAACTCAAACGCTGCCAGCCATCACGACGCATCTCGAAGACCTGCACCAACAGTTTAGTTCTCGACCCGAGACGATCGCGATCTCGCAGCTGACCCAGAAACTCGACGAACTGGCACGGCGAGTCGAGCGCTTGCCCAACCCAACAGCAATTGAAACAACTGCATTCGAGCAAGCGCTCGCAGACATTTATACTCAGCTGGAAACTCTAACACAGCGTCTTGATAATTCACTGACCTCCAACCAAGTTGACCTCAGCGAAATCGTCCAAGCGATCGCTGATATCAATGGTCAAGTCGATACTCTCACCTCACGCTTCGATAGTCTGCCTGCAACAAAAGAAGCCGATGGCAGTGAAGTAGAGCAAGCAATCGCTTATATCAACTCTCAGCTAGAAACCCTAACATCCCGCTTCGATAGTTTGCCTGCGACAACAGAGAGCGATCTCAGTGAAGTAGAGCAAGCAATCGCCTATATTAACTCTCAGCTAGAAACCCTAACATCTCGCGTCGATAGTCTGCCTGCAACAAAAGAAGCCGATGGCAGTGAAGTAGACCAAGTAATCGCTTATATCAACTCTCAGTTAGAAACCCTAAACCAAGAGTTTAACAGCCGACCTGAGACGCAAGCGATCGAACAATCCCAAGCTACGATCGCACAACTGGCTCAACAAGTAGAAGAGTTAACTGGGCGTTTTGATGGTTCATCCACTCCAGCCGAGATTAACCTCACCAGCTTCGAGCAAGCGCTCGGAGAACTTCAAGCTCAGTTGGATGACCTCAACCAACAGTTTACTGCTCGACCTGAAACAATCGCGATCGCACAGCTTACGCAGCAGATAACTGAACTGCGACAGGGCTTAGAGCATTTACCCGCCCCAACGGACGGGAGCTTGGCTGGATTTGAGCAAATGCTAGCAGAACTAGGTACTGGTCTAGAGAGCCTCAATCAACAGTTTAATACTCGACCCGAAGCCGAAGCGATCGCACAGCTAACTCAACAACTAGAAGATTTAACTGTCCGTCTCGATGGTTTATCCACTCCAGCCGAGGTTAACCTCACTGGCTTCGAGCCAACCCTGTCAGAACTGCGTGCTGGGCTAGAGAGCCTAAATCAACAGTTCAATACTCGACCCGAAGCTGAAGCCATCGCGCAGCTCACTCAAAAATTAGAAGACTTAAGTGAGCGTCTTGATAGTTTATCCACTCCAGCCGAGGTTAACCTCGCTGGATTCGAGCAAGCGCTGGCAGAACTGAGCGTTGGGCTAGAGAACCTCAATCAACAGTTCAATACTCGACCCGAAGCTGAAGCGATCGCGCAGCTAACTCAAAAATTAGAAGACTTAACTGGACATCTCGATCGCGGGCTAGCTTCAGCCACTGTTGACTTCTCAGAATTCGAGCAAGTGCTGGCAGAACTGCAAGGCCAACTCTACACCCTCAATCAGCAGGTCAACAGCCGCCCCGAAGCCCCAGCATTGGAACAATCCCAAGCTGCGATCGCACAGCTAACTCAACAACTGGAAGATGTAACTGGGCGTCTCGATAGTTTATCAGCTCCCGCCGCCGTTGACTTCTCTGAATTTGAGCAAGTGCTGGCAGAACTGCAAGGCCAACTCTACGCCCTCAACCAACAGGTCAACAGCCGCCCCGAAACCCCAGCATTGGAACAATCCCAAGCTGCGATCGCACAGCTGACGCAACAGCTAGAAGACATAACTGCGCGTCTCGATAATTTACCCGCTCCCGCAGGCGCTGACTTCGCCA
>DATNPT010000197.1:0-6414 GCA_036703075.1 Chroococcales cyanobacterium | reverse complement strand
CTCGCTAATGCTAGCCTGCGACAACGCCTGCCGTAGGATGCCCGAAGGGCTGTAGGGCGAACGCAAACGCAGCAGCACTTCCCTATCGCATTCAACAAGACAAAACACGGGTCTGTAGCTTAATTGGTAAAGCGTCTACCTTGCAAGTAGAAAGATGTCAGTTCGATTCTGACCAGTATCCACCAAATTTATGGGGTCATAGCTCAATTGGTAGAGCGCTTGCTTTGCACGCAAGAGGTCAGGAGTTCGATTCTCCTTGGCTCCATTATGGTGTCTGAAGCCAAAGCGGTAGCGGCGCTGGTTTGTGGAACCAGTCATAGCGGGTTCAATTCCCGTCAGACACCCTCAAGGAAGGTGCCGCCGAGTGGACGGCAAGCGGTCTTGAACACCGTGGTACGGCTAATAACCGTAGGAGTTCGATTCTTCCACCTTCCTCCAATCTTGCACTCCTAGGCGGCAATAGTTCCTTGGCGTGCTTTAAGGAAGATGCCGCTAAATGGATGGCAACCAGTCTCGAAAGCTGGGGTACGGGTAATACCTGTAAAGGTTCGATTCCTTCATCTTCCGTTTATCCACCGGAAGCCGAGAAGCTAGGCACTGTGCTGATAACGCAGAGGTAGAAGGGGCAGTACCTTCCCGGTGGATTGCTCATAAGCAGAATAATCTATGCGCTAGTGCTTTAGGTTTTCGGTGGTGGCGACAGTTTGAAATGTATCTGTCAGTGTTCGGTATCAAGCTAACTTGCCTCTAAATCGATGACACTCATCCAGCAGCGTATTGAGTTCAGCAGCAACTTTCCAAGGATTACGACCTTTGAAAGGGGCAGCAATGACTGCTTCATAAGGATTTTTTCCAGTTTGCTTAACGGCTGCGATCGCGTCTTGGTTTGAGAGTCCTCGTTCAGCCACAAGCCAAGCCGCTAAAACGTGTCCTGTGCGTCCAACCCCACCAGAGCAATGAACAACCACCTTCTCCTGACGCTGGTTGGCAAGTACTAAGAACGGCAAAATTTGGTGGATGAGGATTGCAAGGTCGGCAAAATGAAAATCCTCGATCGGTGTCCAACACACTTGGTCGAGTCCAAAGGTCTGTCGGTAAACGTCAAGTAAATCGGAATAGCGCGTTAGTTGAGATTCAGGAAGCAAACAGCAGACGCGTTGGATGCCTTGATTCTGCATAAATTCAATCCACTCGTTCACTTGCTCGTTGCTATATCCCGGTCGAGCAGAACCAAACACAATGGGTTCGTACTCTGAAGCTGGAGCAAATCTATACATAGTAAGCGCATGGCATTGTTCAACGACCAATCTTAACTCTTAAGCTTTCATATCGATTCTGAAATTTGGAATTACTTTTTTCCCTTGCCTGCGGGATGCAGACCTGTCCCTTCTAAGGACGGCGACCAAGTACTCCTTCGGAGAACGCTGACGCGAACGACTCTTGGGTAAGGGGTCATTCCTCGATCGCGCAATCGCAGAACACTCAGTTGTTAACCGCAGGGTTCCTGCATCAAATCCAGGCCGAGGAGTTCATATAAATGGGGATGTAGCTCGATGGCAGAGCAATCGGCTTTTAACCGATTGGGTGTGGGTTCGAGTCCCATCATCCCCATTCCTAATTTTGAAAAATTGGGTTGGGAGGGTACTCATGGATGAATTTTTGGATGTTAAGTTTTGGACATCGCTATTATCTAGATGAGTAATCTCACATCCACTTTGGAATATGGCATACAGTGACTTCTCTTTCCGAAAGGTCAAGCAGGACTTCGGACTAAGTACCGTTGAAGATGGAAGATTTTTACCGGAAGTCGAGCCAATTTCACCCAGCCCAGTTTTGGCTGGATTGCTAGAAGAAACTATTCCGTGGGCGATTGCGGTGGGGACTGAGAAAGCCAAGTCGGAGATGATTGTTGCTCCCACTTTGTTGGAAGTTAAACGCCTGCTGGAGCGGAAGATTAGCGTATTTTCAGGAAGTGATTTTACGGTGGATAGCTCCGTTGGACTAAATGGAGTCTGCGACTTCTTGGTGAGTCGTTCTCCAGAACAATTTGAGATTGAAGCGCCTGTGCTTGTGTTGGTAGAAGCAAAGCGCGATAACCTCAATAGCGGCTTGGGGCAGTGCATTGCTGAAATGGTAGCGGCTCAAAGGTTCAATGAAGCGAATCATCATCCTCTGCCAACCATCTATGGTTCTGTAACCACTGGCACAGCTTGGCGGTTTCTCAAATTGGAGAAACAAATTGTGACCATTGATGTGAGAGATTACCCGTTTCCCCCGGTTGAACAAATTCTGGGGATGCTGGTTTGGATGGTACGAGAGGGTTAGAGGGGTTCAAGACTGCTGACAGGTTTCTAAGGGCTGGTGGTTATCCAGTACTCAGTCGGATGTGGGGTTAGCGTCAGGGTAATAGTTTCCATGAATCTTTTTGGGCATAGTGATTTTAAGAGAAACTGTGTCTTGCTTTTTGGCGGTCATCTCGGTGGACAGTAAACTACCCTGATTATCTGTCCTATCCTGCCTTGGGGTGGTAAATACCCTGTAAGAATGTCTGAGTTAGGGTATCGTGAGTGGGATGGCAACCAAGATGACACTCAGCATCAAGCTAGACCTTGAAGTAAAGAGGCAACTGGAGGAGATAGCTAAACAGCGAAACAGCAGTCTCAATAGGCAGGTGCTGAGGTACATTTGACAAGGTATTCAAGCTGATACAGGGGAACCAGATAGGCTAGCTCGCCCTACCTTGGATTGACGCGACAAAACCAACATCTACTTCTGCTCAGCATCTATGCGAATATGAGCGATCGCTCTTACCTTCCATCTCACTTCAAGCGTTGGGCTTCTTTTCGACTTATCTGCCACCGATGAGTTAGTGGTTAGCGTTTCAAGGATGCGATCGCACGGGGTGCATCCCGATTTTGCACTAGTATTCTTTGAGGTGAGCGTGGGATGAGGTTTATATGCTTGCTTGAAATGTGTTTTTGCAAATTTGGCAGGCACCCCCTTCAGGTTAGATCGCCTTTTCTCCCGACAAGCCAATAGCTAACCATTTTCCCTTTCCCCTTAACCAAAATTGCCCCTCTTTCTTCAAATAAAAACTTATCCTGCAAAAGCTCTTTCGTCGCCGCCGTCACTTGAATTCTGCCGGGAAGTCCCGATGATTCCATTCGGGACGCAATATTGACGGCATCACCCCAAAGGTCATAGCTAAATTTTTTGATGCCAATTACACCAGCCACCACTGGCCCGGTGTTAATCCCGATGCGGATTTGGAATGATTCACCTTGTTGGGTTTGGAATGGTTCAATCGCTTGCTGCATATCCAATGCCATTTGAGCGATCGCTTCTGCATGATTATCTTTCGGTATAGGCAAGCCACCAGCAACCATGTAAGCATCGCCAATCGTTTTAATTTTCTCAACCCCATGTTTTTGAGCCAATCGATCGAAAACTGAAAAAATCTGATTTAAGAGATTGAGCAGTTCTAAAGGAGGAATTTGGGCAGCCAGGGGGGTAAAGCCGACAATGTCAGCAAACAGAATTGTGGCTTCCGTAAATTGTTGAGCTAAAGAACCCTCAAACTGTTTCAACTGCTCAGCAATCGGCTTGGGTAAAATGTTGAGTAATAGCCGTTCTGATTTGTCTTGTTCCAATCGTAAGGCTTGTTCGGCTCGAATGCGATCGCTAATATCCGCCTGAATGCCAACAAAATGAGTTAATCTATTGTCGTCATCATAAATGGGTGAAATCGTTAACTCATTCCAGAACGGAGTCCCATCTTTTCGATAATTGAGTAAAGTAACGGTGCAGTGTTCTCCCGCTTTAATCGCCGCACGCAGTTGAGCAATAGCAGGCTGACTAGTTTTATTCCCTTGCAAAAAACGACAGTTATAACCGAGTACCTCAGCGGCGGAGTAACCCGTTATTTGCTCAAAGGCAGGATTGACATAGATGAGGGGCATATCCGGCAATCGAGCATCGGCAATCACAATCCCTACACTGCTAGCCGCGATCGCCTGATCCCGTAGCTTAAGCGATTCCTGTAACCTCGTGCGATACGCCCCACTACCACCCCAATTGCTTTCTGTGACATCTTGAGCGATGCCATAGCTTAAGCCGTTTTGATAGGGGGATAAACGCCAGGATAACCAGCGATAGCTTCCGTCTCGGCAACGGTAGCGAGTTTTAAATTGTAGAGGGGTTTGACTGGCTCTCTCGGTATGACATTGAAGCTCCATATCAAGGGTGAAGGCAACATCATCAGGATGGACGAACTCTATCCAAGGACGCGATCGCAATTCATCCAGCGTCCAGCCTAGAACCGTTTGCCACACTGAGTTGAGTTCCGTGAAATACCCATCACTGTCACGGATGCACAACAGATCTGGGGAAAGATTGAAGAAGGTTTGGAGAGAGGCGTCCCTATTAATTAGGGTTGGCTTACTCTCCTCACACGAAGGATTCATTTGATGTTGCTACGGAAGGATTTACGGTCGGTTTTTGCACCCTCAACCGGAATTTCCTGTGAGATTACTATTATTACATTTACTTAATACTTCGGTTCAGAACCCCGACTTCCCTCACAAATCGGGGTTCTCGCGTTCACGAATCCTTGAGGACTGCTAGATAACCTTTTATCGACTCAAGGCGTTTAAAAAGCGTTGGAGATTGGTGAGAAAACCTGGTTTTTTGGCTGGTTTTGGCGTTGTTTCGCCATTCGTAGTGCTAGCTGTTACCTGCATGAGAAGTTGCTCTAGAGCGTCGCCTGCGGGTCTTTGCGGTTCTTCGGCAATCAGTTGATACTCGTCATCGACTTCTAGCCAAACTTGCCAGAGCCCAGGGTAAGAGCGCAGGATAGCGACATTATCGAGAGGCCGTAGATAGTAACAGGACTCGATGGTTTTGATAAAGCGCTCGCGCATCTGACGTGCGGCTAAGCCAATGCCAACGACGTAGATATCTTCGAGTTGAGGATTGAGCAGTACACAGGGGCGATCGCCTGCCATGTTGCACAGCTTTTCGACTTGATCGACCTCTACTGAGGAAGGAGAAATCAGTAAGAACGCTTCGTCCTCTGGTTGAATCTTCCGTTCTATCGGCGATCGACTAGTGCCAATATCGCTAATTTTAAACGGTACCTCTCCCCATTTATGGCGGGCTAAGGCAGCAGCGCCCGTATCTGGAAAAAGGACTTTTAGCCCCGAACCATGGTGTTCAAAGAGGGGGATAAACTGCTGCGCGATCGCTTGCGATTGTAGAGCAATTTCAGGAAAAATTAGCTCCACTTGCAACCGCGTGCGACCGTCATTGAGAGCCGCTTGGGTAGCCTCTTTGGCTTGAGCAATGGCTTCTTCAAGGCTTTTAGGAAGCTCCGCCATAATCTTTTTTCTTATCTTGTTAAATTCGCTACTTACAGTAGTATCGTTCACAACCGCTTAATAGAAAACAATCAAGCGCGTGTTTAAGTTACATAAATTAATACTTCATTAAATTTCTTAAATTTTGTTAACCTTAGGGGAATACCATTTGGGTTTAAACTTGCCAGATTTGAGTTTCTGAAACTACCTACTGGTAAGGCTTTTTTGTATCCCTAATGGTACAACTCCTCTCGATTCCCTGAAGTTACCAGGATATGTTGCTGACAACCGTTGAGCAGTCTGACTTTCTCCCCCGCTTTTTTCGATTAGCGATCGTTAATGTCCTCTCCAACCTGATGGTGCCACTAGCTGGCTTAGTCAGCATAGCTTTCCTAGGACACCTCATGGAGATTCGACATCTTGCTGGCGTCACGCTGTCTACGATTTTATTTAACTACATCTACCGAACGATGGGCTTTTTGCGGATGGGGACGACGGGGACGACAGCCCAAGCGGTAGGGCGTGAGGATCGAGAAGGCGTACTCCTCACGGGGTTCCGGAATGGGGTACTTGCGCTGGGGTTGGGCGTCATTATCCTGATTTCGCAGTATCCCCTGCAAGAGATTGGGTTTAGTCTGTTGAATGCAGTACCGGAAGTTAAATTGTCAGGGCAGGCTTATTATGCCACTCGCATTTGGGGTGCGCCTGCTACTCTACTCAATTTCGTGCTAATTGGTTGGTTTCTGGGACGCGAACAAAGCAGCAAGGTTTTGGTGTTGTCCGTTGTTGGCAATGGAGTGAATATCCTGCTGGACTATCTTTTGATTGTCCGATACGGGTGGGAAAGTGCGGGGGCTGGGATGGCAACGGCTATCAGTCAGTACCTGATGTTGCTGGTAGGGATGATTTTCGTCTGCCGCGATGTTCGGTTGAAAGAGGTGAAAGCGATCGCTAAACAAGTACTCAATTTATCAGAATTGAAAGCTTGCTTAGCGCTGAATGGAGACATTTTTATCCGGACTTTTGCCTTTCTCTCCACATCTTCTATCTTCACTAATCT
>DATNPT010000193.1:0-12063 GCA_036703075.1 Chroococcales cyanobacterium | reverse complement strand
GGCATCTAAAGCCACTTGAATGCTGCCATCAGTCCCATTTTTAAACCCAACAGGCATTGAAAGGCCGCTAGCCATTTCACGGTGAGTTTGTGATTCAGTGGTGCGGGCTCCAATCGCAGACCAGCAAATCAGCTCACCAATATATTGAGGGACTATCGGGTCGAGTGCTTCTGTAGCGGTAGGTAATCCCATTTCAGCTAGTTTTATCAACAAGCTTCGTGCGATTAATAACCCTTTTTCGATATGGAATGAATCATCCATATCGGGGTCGTTAATTAATCCTTTCCAGCCTACTGTTGTTCTTGGTTTTTCAAAGTAAACCCGCATAATTAGCAGGAACTTCTCTTTGACTCTCTCGGCAAGTTTTCTCAATTTCTCGGCATACTCTTCAGCCGCCTGTATATCATGAATGGAACAGGGACCCACGACGATAAACTTTCTGTCATCTTGACCATTGAGAATATTTTGTATCTCTTCTCGAAATTTGAGAACAGTTGTTTTAGCTGAATCCGTTAAAGGCAATTTTGACCTAATGTCATTGGGAGTTAATAAAACGCGAGAACTGGCAATATGAGTGTTAAATAATTT
Source organism: Chroococcales cyanobacterium (assembly GCA_036703075.1). Lineage (GTDB taxonomy): Bacteria > Cyanobacteriota > Cyanobacteriia > Cyanobacteriales > Coleofasciculaceae > DATNPC01. The sequence goes on along the minus strand of DATNPT010000193.1, from coordinate 11,475 downwards.
ATGTGGCATTGGTTAGCGTCCTGGTCGGTCGGGAGAATGGTAAAATTAGGCGATTAACTTTTATTGCCCCAGATAAAATTTACTACTTAAGCGTAGTAAATATCATTGTTGCTTTGACCTTAAGGCAAGAAGTTCATTGCTAATACTAACCTAGATAGCGTTCACATCCATCCGATAATCCTTACTAGATGCTTCGGAGTCACCCGTTTTGCATTAGAGATGAAGTCATGAAAAAGGGTTGATAGGCATATTGTATTGCTACCTATCAACCCTTAATTCAAGTAGAGTGCCTCATGGATTGGCAGGAACCGAGTCAGAGTTCCATCGTTCTCTGCTCAGTCCTCAGCCATCACAATGCTTACTTACTCTCAGAGAACTCGGCGTCAATGACATCGTCGCCACCGCCAGTGGTTCCACCGGAACTACCCGCATCTCCACCTGCGCCAGGACCACCCGTTGGACCACCGTCTCCACCTTGTTGTTGATAGATGTTGGTACCAATGGTGTAGAGAGCCTGCTGCAACTCAGTGGTTAGGGTCTTAATCCGCTCGTCGTCCTCTTTTTGCAGCGCATCCCGCAGGTCTTTAATCAACCCCTCTACCTTAGTCTTGTCAGCAGCCGGAACTTTGTCTCCGAGTTCCTGTAACTGTTTTTCTGCTTGGTAGGTCAGAGAATCTGCTTGGTTCTTGCGATCGATTTTCTCACGACGCTCTTTGTCTGTAGCGGCATTGGCTTCAGCTTCTTTAACCATGCGATCGACTTCATCATTCGGTAGAGTTGAAGCGCCAGTAATGCTGATGGATTGCTCTTTACCCGTGCCTTTATCCTTAGCCGTGACATTAAGGATACCGTTGGCATCGATGTCGAAGGTCACTTCGATTTGAGGAACGCCACGAGGAGCGGGAGGAATACCATCTAGACGGAAGGTACCAAGGCTCTTGTTGTCGTTAGACATCTCGCGCTCACCTTGGAGAACGTGGATTTCCACATTCGTCTGACCATCCACAGCGGTTGAGAAGGTTTCCGACTTCTTGGTGGGGATAGTGGTGTTGCGAGGAATAATTTTGGTCATGACACCGCCCAAGGTTTCCACACCCAGAGATAGCGGAGTGACATCCAACAGGAGGATATCTTTGACTTCACCAGCGAGGACGCCTGCTTGAATTGCAGCACCTACGGCTACCACTTCATCCGGGTTAACGCTTTGGTTGGGGTCTTTACCCAGTACCCGCTTAACTAATTCTTGTACTGCGGGAATCCGGGTGGAACCACCGACCAGAACGACCTCATCAATGCTGCTCTTGTCAATTTTGGCATCGCGCACGGCGTTCTCGACGGGGATGCGGCAACGGTCGATCAAGTCAGAGCAGAGTTCTTCAAACTTGCCCCGTGTTAAGGTCGTATCCAGGTGTTTCGGACCATCCTGGGTAGCTGTGATGAAGGGCAGGTTGATTTCAGCTTGGGTGACGCTAGAAAGCTCAATTTTGGCTTTCTCAGCCGCTTCAGTGAGGCGTTGCAGCGCTTGCTTGTCCTTACGCAGGTCAATGCCTTCTGTTCTTTGGAATTCGCTCGCTAAGTAATCAACGATTTTCTTGTCAAAGTCGTCACCACCGAGGTGGGTGTCACCAGAGGTTGCTAATACTTCAAACACACCGTCGCCGACTTCCAGAATGGACACGTCGAACGTACCACCACCGAGGTCAAATACCAGAATGGTTTCATTGCTCTTCTTGTCTAAGCCATAGGCCAGAGACGCGGCGGTAGGTTCGTTGATAATCCGTAAAACTTCAATACCAGCGATTTTACCGGCATCCTTCGTGGCTTGACGCTGAGAGTCATTGAAGTATGCAGGAACGGTAATGACGGCTTGGGTAACAGTTTCACCAAGGTACTTGCTCGCATCTTCGACCAGCTTGCGTAGCACCTGAGCAGAAATCTCTTCGGGCGCGAATTGCTTGCTTTGAGCGGGGCAATCTATCTTGACATTACCGTTTACATTGAGAATTTTGTAAGAAACTTCGGTAGCCTCGTGGGTGACTTCGCTAAATTTACGCCCGATGAAGCGCTTGACGGAGTAAAACGTATTTTCGGGGTTCATCACCGCCTGACGCTTGGCGATTTGACCGACTAGGCGATCGCCATTTTTAGCGTAGGCTACAACTGATGGAGTCGTGCGAAAACCTTCTGCGTTGGCAATGACGGTAGGTTTACCACCTTCCATTACTGCGACGCAGGAGTTAGTTGTACCTAAGTCAATTCCAACAACTTTTGCCATAAGAGTGTTCCAGGTTCTTTAACTACTAATACTGCTTGGGTAGGGGGGAGTCTAAATTGAACTTCAGTTAGAGGTTCAATCAGCAGTGTTTTCCCATTTCAATACCATTGGTTCTGCTACCAATCTCTATACTGAACACTGTTAGCCTCTCTAATGAAGGAGGGGTTCCCGAACCTTGGTAGGGACGGTTCGATTTCAAATCGCTCTTGCCACTCCTTAACCTTGTATAATTCACAACGGATCGCTAACTACTGCTGATTGCTTTAGATTGCTTTCACTATGTCTACTGTATGGAAGTTAGTGGTTTTATAGATTGGGGCGAACCGTAATCAATCAGTTGTGTTTGCCGTCTTGAAGGACAACTGACCACTAACCAATAACCAATAACCACTGACTAGTTGATTTTTTGCTTTACGAACATTATTCACTGGCTAGCGCAAGAGCATCCGGATCGGGTAGCCTTCATAGTGTTATTAGTGTGATGTGAGGCGACGAAAGAACTGGACTATGGTTGAAGCACCCAAAAAATTTCCCGTGCTGGGGCTACCGGTTCACCTATTAGATGACTACAATCGTTGGCTGGAAACTCGTTTACACCAGCAAATTGGCAGTCATGTGGTGACGCTGAATTCGGAGATGGTCATGCAGGCAGAGAATAACGAGACTCTGGCGGACATTATCCATAAGGCCGAACTGGTGATTCCAGATGGTGCTGGAGTCGTACTTTACTTGAAGCTCCAGGGTCAACGACAACGTCGCTGTCCAGGAATTGAACTGGCTGAGTATTTACTGCGACAGGCTAGTCAACTCGGGGAATCTTGTCCGGTTTTTTTCTATGGTGGTGCTCCAGGTGTCGCTCAGCGTGCGGCTCAAGTGTGGCAACAACAACTTCCACAACTTGCGATCGCAGGTATCGAAAATGGTTTCCTCTCACCAGAAGCCGAACAGCAATTTAAGTTAACTCTTAAAGTAAAGCAACCCAAGTTAATTTTTGTGGGTTTGGGCGTTCCTCGTCAGGAGCTGTGGATTGCCCAAAATCGGCACTTATGTCCTCAATCGATTTGGATTGGCGTCGGCGGCAGCTTTGATATTTGGGCAGGGGTGAAGTCCCGTGCTCCAGCTTGGTTGCGAGATAATAATTTGGAATGGCTTTATCGGCTGTATCAAGAACCCTGGCGCTGGCGGCGGATGCTAGCCTTGCCGCATTTTGCCCTCAAAGCTATCGGCCAACGCCTTAAAGACGCCTTAAGCGTCGCAGGCGCACCAGCTCCGTAAGTTCAAGGAGTTTTGGGTTAATCTGATAACTCATCAATAATTTGCGATCGCTTGTCTATGACCAGCACCTTGGGTCATCCCAGTAGTCATCAAACTCAACCGTCAGTAGCTCCGAATCCTTCAGCCACCCAACCCTCTGTAATCGTCAGCTTACGTGGGGTAACAAAAGTTTATGCCAATGGCTCTCAGGGGTTGTTGAATCTCAATCTAGACGTGCAACGAGGAGACTTTCTGTTTGTCACGGGACCTTCGGGGGCGGGAAAAACCACCTTACTAAAGCTGCTCTATGGTGCAGAACGTCCAACGGCAGGAGAAGTGATTGTTGATGGCTTGAATGTGAGTCAGCTACGAGGCGATCGCTTATCATTGTTGCGCCGTCGCATTGGCGTTGTATTTCAGGACTACAAACTGATTCCTCGCCGGACAGTTTCAGAAAATATCGCCTTTGTGCTTTGGGCTCAAGGCTTCACGCGCAAGGAAATTCAGCGACGCTTGCCGCCAACACTAAAATTAGTCGGCTTGCAGCATAAAGCCAACTGTTTTCCAGAGCAACTATCTGGAGGAGAACAACAACGAGTAAGTTTGGCGCGTGCCATCGTCGGGACGCCGCCTGTACTGCTAGCCGACGAACCTACTGGAAACCTCGATCCCGATAATTCTCAGCAGGTCTTAAATATTCTTAAAAAACTGAATGCGATGGGTGCAACTGTCATTGTTACTACCCACGACGAGCATTTGGTACAGATGTCCAATCAACCTGTAGTGCAGTTGCGTGAGGGTCGCCTGTATTACGATTTATTCTGATGGCTTGGAAAAAGCTTTCATTAAACAGAACTAGTTCATTCCCCGAGTGAAGAATCTAGGCGTTCAGGGTAATGGGTAATAAATGTTTCCCTGTTACCTATTATTTATTCTTATTACTGATGAATTATAGCGGTTCCCACTTGAGTGGAATACACCCACTTCTGCCCTCTGCCTTCTGCCTTCTGCCTTCTGCCTTCTGCCTTAAAACCAATAGCGCTGTATCTCATCCAAATGACAACCGCTATAGTTATTTCAGCCGATTGGCTTAGGAAGCTTAGTAGAAGTAGCTGATGTAATAGCTGTTAGGAAATAGGACAATAACAGCGATGAGAGTTTAAAGACTAAGCTAGGCGTCACTATTGCCTAGAAATTTAGCAATATTTTTTAATTTAAGCATTTTTTAACTTAATCTGCTACAGCCAAATCTTAATTGTATCGGCTTTGAATAATTTTAGGACTTTGAGCAGAGGCTTGATTTATCGATCAAAACCTGATATTGCGCTTACCAGCGATCGCTCAAATCTTTTCCTACGGATGAAATCTTGTACTAAAGCGCACCTATTTTATCGGACTCAGACCAATACACAGCTCAATAATGGAGAATTGGATGAACTCAAACAAGACCAAGTTGAGAAATGGTAGCGGTGGATATAACCCTTTAAGTTTCAGTGCAACTTGTAAGATTACGCAGCCAAAACTGATGGGTATGGGGGACGACCGACCCGCTTATTTAATGTACCCCACACATTGGCATAAAGCGCTAGGACAGCTTCCTACAGCTAAAAAACTCGCTAGGGAACGAGATGCGCTCTTAGTACTGGTACTCGACGGTGAAATCTCGTTGGATGAGATGAAGTTTCTAGTTGCTGAATTCGCAATAGCTCAGGTCATTCCCCTATGGTTGAGTGAAGAAAATCAGAGCAAGTTTAACACGGCAGTGGCAATGCATACCTATCAGCAGATCAACAGCGATCGCTCATTGCCAGAGATTAACGCTCAGACCTCAAAACCAACCCTAAAACAGCAAGTTGTCCGATTCTGCCGACAACTGCTAACCTCCACAAAACGTTCATGCTGCAACTAATTTACTGACCACGGATCGCTGAGCATTGAAAGCTCTTTTTCGCGCCGCCGTTCTTGCTGGTGTTGAATTCGCTCCAAGGTACCTGTAGGAATCGAAGCAATTAATTGGCGCGTGTAATCCTTTTCCGGTTCTCGGTAAATCTTCTCAGCAGGACCAATTTCTTCGATTTTGCCTCGGTTCATGACCATGATGCGATCGCTCATAAAGTTCACGACGCTCAAGTCATGGGAAATGAAGATATAGGTCAGACCAAACTCACCCTGCAATTCTTTAAACAGATTCAGTACCTGAGCCTGTACTGACATGTCGAGGGCAGATACCGATTCATCGCAAATAATGAACTTGGGATTGAGTGCCAATGCCCTAGCAATACAAATCCGTTGGCGCTGGCCACCAGAAAACTCGTGAGGATAGCGGTTCATCAGGTTAGGATTTAAGCCGACACGCTCTAAGAGATAAGCCGCGCGATCGCGTTGCGTTTTCCTGTTACCTCCAGCATTATGGATCGCGAGTGGCTCCATCACGAGTTCGCCAATTTTCATCCGTGGATCGAGAGAGCTAAAGGGATTTTGGAAAACAATCTGCATCTCCCGCCGCAATTGCCGCAGGCGGTTGCCTTTGAAATCGGTGACATTTTGACCTTCAAAATCTACCTCACCGCCGATCGGTTCAATTAAGCGCAGCAACGTCCGAGCGAGGGTCGATTTGCCGCAACCCGATTCTCCCACTAACCCTAACGTTTCCCCTGGATAAACCTCAAACGAGACACCATTGACTGCCATGATGTAGCGTTTTGTCCCGCCAAACATTCCCCGCACGGGAAAGCCAACTTGAAGGTCGCGCACGGCAAGTAAGGGGTGTGGGGATGAGGTAGTCAGTACTCGATCGATGCCGCTAGAGGAGTCTTTTGCAGTTCGTTGGGAGTTGCTCTCTCCAGGCTCAGTCACTTCGGCATCCCGCTCTAGTGGCTTTTCTCGAATCACCTGCTCGCCATTCGGACTCGTCACGACTTCCATAAAGTCGGATACTGTTGGCAAGTATCGCTCCCGGCGATCGAGACGAGGACGACAAGCTAATAATCCTTTAGTATAGGGATGTTTCGGTTCAGAAAAAATCTGCCAAACATCGCCGCTCTCAACTATCTTGCCCTGATACATCACCGCAACCGTATCGGCAATTTCTGCAATGACGCCTAAATCGTGGGTGATAAAAATCAGCGACATGCCACGGTTATCGCGTAACTCCCGCAGCAAATCGAGAATTGTCGCCTGCACCGTCACATCGAGCGCTGTAGTCGGTTCGTCAGCAATCAGAATATCCGGATTACAGGAGATTGCCATTGCAATCATCACCCGCTGTAACTGGCCGCCAGAAAGCTCGTGAGGATAGCGATCTAAGAATGCCAGTTTTTGCTGATTGATTTGGTGGTCGATCGCTTTTTCTCCAGGTAAAGGTTTACCTGGATGATTTTGCTCGAATTCTTCTAGGTAGCGTTGCCGTAATTCTTCGTCACTGGGGAAGAGCTTAACCTCTTGCAGACGAGCCGTTGCCTGACGCCGCGCCTCTGCCAAGGAAACAGCCTGATGCTGCCGAATGGCTTCAATCAGCTGAAATCCACAGGTGTAGACCGGGTTGAGGGAACTCATCGGTTCCTGGAAAATCATAGAAATTTTTCCACCTCGGTACAGCCGCTTTCGCTCGTCCGGAAGCTGCCGCAGGTTGACGAGTTCCGCTCCATTGTCCGAGGGTCGGAAATAAATTTCTCCAGATGTTACCCGACCGGGAGTCGGTATTAAACCCATGACAGCGAGTGAGGTAACCGATTTCCCCGAACCCGACTCGCCCACAATTCCCAGCGTTTGTCCGCGCTTGAGCTGGAAGTCAATGCCATCAACAGCCAAGACCTGCTTTTCATCAGTAGAGAATTGCACTTGTAGGTTGCGAACGTCAAGAACGGTATCAGTCATGGCATTGAAGAACGGAAATTAAAAGGAATTGTAACAACGTGTACCCTTGAGTAGAGGTAAAGCAGGGCATGCTTTTATCAGGCTTAAGGTTTAATCGGCAGGTCAGGCGTCGATCGCAAAGCACGAACTTCAAAGAAGGCGCTAACTCCTCGTACCTCGGTCTTGACAGCGTTGCAGATAAATTTGAGCCACCTTATCCTCTGAGTTTATCCCCAAGACATCTTGAAAGTACTGTTCTGCTGCCCTGAAATTCTGTTGATTATAAAGCAATAACGCTTGTTCAAACGCTACTTCCGTCACTAACTTGCCCTCTCGAACCTCTGGCGAGTCGCCATCGAACATCTCATAGACAGTACTGCCGCTGATTTTCCCTTCACCTTAACTCGGTCGATGATGCGAAAGGCATAGTGATTCGCATTTTGTAATTGCAAAAACGTGTGATGGGAAACAGGAGCAATACGCCATAAGATTTGGTCAATTCTTCAATCCGAGCGGCAAGATTAACGGCATCACCGATCGCAGTACTATCCCTATCGATATGTAGCGGTCTAAACGGCAAATTTTGCAAAATATGTGCCATGTCTAGCGCTTCTGTGTTAGTCCTGCACTACTGAAGCAGACGAGAACCCTTGGGACATTGAATTTGTGACGAGCTACTAGATGGCAGAGTTGGTGTTGCTGGAGGTGAGGTGGAGGGTTGCTCGGTTTCACAAATGCCGCTAACGGTCGTCGTTTTACCATTGGACTGAGTAACCAAGACAGCACCAATGTAGCTAGGTAGGTCAGTTTTCTTGGGTTGGGCTATGATTGTAGCGCTCTGAGTGCGATCGCCTTGAGGCACGATCTGATAGTGATAAGATTCCGTTTCTAAAGTCGTCGCAATGCCTAGTTCGTCGATAGTCGCGGCAAATTTTCCTTTTTTCTCATAAAAAGCCTGCTGTGCCGTATTGATGATTGTAATGTATTGTCTAACGACACTTTGCCCTGCTTTGGCTTGTTGAGTTACCAGTTCAACAACTTGGATGTTATTCGGTACGGTTGTTGCCTGAGATGTCTTTTCAAACAGAGTAGAGTTAGCACTAAACGCTGTTGGTCTGGATTGTCCAGCACCAATATTATTTAACTCTACACGCAACTTTCCTTCAGCCGTTACCTCGAAGATAGTCGGAACCTCATCATTCGGGCTGAGTTTCATATCCAGTTGCATGGGTTGAGTCGCTGAATTAATCTTGTAACCCAACTTCAGCGCTACAGAAGAACCGTCACGCGCTGGCGCGATCACAAATAAGTTGCCACTGGGTGCAAAAATAAACGTAATCACCTTCTGCGATTTTGGGTCTTTAGCTTGCCACTGTCCTAGCAATTGTTCGGCAATGTTGCTCGTTTTGGACGCTCCTGGAGTTTGAGTCCCCATTTGTGCGATCGCAGGTAGAGTCGCCCCTGATGTTCCGAGGGTACCGAGTAGCGCAACGAGTAGTCCGCGTGTAATGAACTGACGACAATTTGAGAAAAGCGATCGCGCTACGCACCCATTACCTACATACCGAGTTCGGTTAAAAACAAGATGACTCATAGCAGTAAAATCCAGAACACCACTGGATTTTAACAAAGCTGTCAGCAAGCCGATTCTTCACATCCAGTCTTGCCACAGGCCAAGTACGACTTGTATTTGAATTAAGGTGACAGTTCAGTATCAAACAGAGATTAAGTTGCCCCAATTCAGATTGATGCTTTACCCATAAGTCCTATGATGCTGTAGGGGCGTTAGCGTAGCGGTAGCGACGAAGAGACGCCCTTCCATGCTCTCCGCGTCTGGGCGTCTCTTCGTGAATTCGATCAGTCTTTACCGTTGACGTAGTAGTCCCTTGTTCCTTTAACCTTGCGTGCTTCCCCAAGCCGATTCAACGCGTGTACATAAGCGGCTGTTCGCATCGAAATCGCTAACTCCTGAGAAACCGACCAAATTTTCTCAGTTTCTTCGATCATTTTTTGTCTCAGGCGTTGATTGACTTCCTCCAGACTCCAATAAAGCCCACTTCGATTTTGCACCCACTCAAAGTAACTAACAGTCACGCCTCCGGCATTGACTAAAATATCAGGAAAAACGTAAATCCCTTTGGCTTCCAAACGCTTATCGGCTGCCGATGTGATTGGTCCGTTTGCAACTTCAAAGATGTATTTTGCCTTAATTGTATCGACGTTGTCCTCAGTAATTTGATTTTCCAAAGCTGCTGGAATCAAAACATCGACATCTAACGCTAAAAGGTCTTCATTGCTCACTATCTCATGTTCGACAATATTGCAAACTGAGCTTTGGCAGTAGACCGCTTTCACCCCTTGAGTCGTTGTTTTATATTGGCGAATACTCGGAATATCTAGTCCTTTCTTGGCGTAGATTCCGCCTTGAGAATCGCTAACAGCAACAACCCTGTATCCTGCTTTAGCCAAAAGTTCTGCTAAAACGGCTCCCGCTTTACCAAATCCTTGAATTGCTACGGTTGTTTCTTGAGGTATGAGGTCAAACTTGGGTAAAATTGCTTCCATTGTAAAGAAAGCACCAGTCGCCGTCGCTCCATCTCGGCCTGCACTTCCTCCCATAGCGATTGGTTTACCCGTGACTACCGCAGGCGTGATTTGACGGCGGATAATGCTGTATTGATCCATCATCCAACCCATAATCATGGCATTGGTGTAAACGTCAGGAGCGAGAATGTCTACATCAGGTCCAATGAAATCTGCGATCGCATCAATGTAACTACGGCTTAAGCGCTCTAATTCCATCCTGGATAAAGTTTTGGGATTGAGGGTAATTCCTCCTTTCCCACCGCCATAAGGAAGATTGAGAACGGCACATTTAAACGTCATCCAAAACGCTAGTGATTGGACTTCATCGAGCGAAACATTGGGATGGTAACGCACACCTCCTTTGGTTGGTCCTCGGGTGTCATCATACCGCACCCGATACCCCTGAAAAATTCTTAAAGACCCATCATCCATGCGAACTGGAATTGAAACACTCAAACTCGCTTTCGGATACTTTAAGTGTTCGATGACATCATCAGAAATTGACACATATTTCAGTGCTGTTTCCAGTCTTTTACTTGCATCAGTAAATAATGAATCAGACATGCCGCTAGTTCTCCTGTTAAGTAACTGGCATGAAAAGAAAATATCTATTTCCAAGAGCAAGAATACGAGAGCGTCTAGGATACTGTTACCTTGATGAACCCGTCAAAATGGCAAGAGTATCGAGAGCGCGAGCGCATCCCAATCATCCCAGAATAGGAAACGTCCAACGAAAAGTTCGCAGCGCCAGTTTAGCTGTTTTTGGTTTTTCGTAATATGCGAAGCTTGTAGAAATGCGAATAAGCGCATTTAACTCATTCAATTAACCGTTGACCCCTCACGCAGTGAGGAAAGATGGTGGTTAATTTGAAAAGTGCTGACAAGGTATTGTCTACCTAATTCCTATTCAAGCACAGAAAATCTGTATAATTAGCTACATTTTACAAAAGTCAATATTTTCTCTCGTGCAGTCGGTACTCTGGTAAGTACCAACGCTTGGGTTGTAACAGTCTACCCTTAGCGGATAAAGCGCTTCCCTAAGATGTCGCTGCCGAGCGTTCTAGTCTAGCACTCAGTTTCTTTACAAAACAACACAACCACACGAGCGCAAAACTAACAACTACACTAGTAGGTATAAAATACAAATTGTTGACTCTGACCAGGTTGCATTCTAATCGCATCCAGAAGCCATTCTTGGCGCAATTTGTAGGTTAACGTTAGATCCAGCAACCTAGTTTTGTTGCACAGATGAGGCAACGATGATCGATCTCCTAGCCGCACTCTCCGCGTCGGCATCAGCAGGGATAAGAATTGCCCTGCCACTGCTCATTATTGGTCTGTTGCAAACCAATCTTTGGAGCAGAGTACCGCTACTGTCCCACATTCACCCCGCGGTATTGATTGGCATTCTCACGAGTTGGTCATTATTCGAGCTATTTGCTTCCAAAAAACTGCTAGGTCAACGAGTTTTGCAAATGATTCAGCTCATCTTGAGTCCTATTGTT
>DATNPT010000191.1:0-5015 GCA_036703075.1 Chroococcales cyanobacterium | reverse complement strand
CCGTAAGTGACGCTTACCAACTACGACTCTAGATAGAGCTGAAGTCGGTTCGGGTAGCTTATCGGTCAACGAGCGCCAATCGCGCAGCACTCGCAGGCCCATCAGCGTGGCTTCCGTTGCACTCAAACTCAAACCCGTCATTTCTGTGGTTGGCAAAGTGGCTTTGGAGTCAAATTTAAACCGAGCATCTTTGAGCCGAAACAACGCACAAACTTGCTGAAGTACCTGTGCATGAAACAGCAGTCTCAACTGCTCGGGTTGAAGAAAGCCCTGAGTTTTCAAGTAAAGACCAATGGGTATATTGGCAGGACAACGATTAACCTGTTCGCGCAGAACTTCCGGGCTGATCCAACCCCGTTGACAGATCATCGCCAGTAAGCACTGATGGTCTAGGCGCTTAGTAACGGCAACAATTCGTCCTTGATGAATCAGAGCATGCCGAACTCTTTTCTCGTTGTTAGGGGTATCAAGCTGAAACCGAAGAGTCAGCAATCCAGTTTTACTGCCTTGATCGAGAAATTGAAACAATTCTGGTAGGGAAAACTCTGCCAAACTACTCGTAATTGCCATGGCGTTTGCACTTATTTCTGATAATCTCTAGGAAATTAGCGACCTTCTTTTATTTTCAAACCGAAAATAAAGAAATATCAACTTTTTGTTACCTTTCTTTCCGGAACCCCCATACAAACTTATGATAACTATTTACGCTTTTAATTGAAATTTAGGTATAAAAGCTGATGTTGCTTATAGCAATTCAATTAAGCCTGAATGAGTAAAGGCACAAAGGCTACCTCACCCCTCAGTAAAAGTACTTACATAGCCTGAAATAATACTAGTCTTCCCAACGGTGTCACTCGATCGCTCTATTTAACTTAATTTTTTGCGATCGCGTGGAGCGTCCCAATTAAGCCATTGGAGAACGCTAAGGCGCTCAGCTTTTACGCAGGCGATTGAGCGAACTCCCTTAGCGTCGGTCTCTTTTCACCCTAGCTTAAAGCCGCCTTCAACTCGGGAAGCAGGCGCTTAATTTCCAGCATCAGCACTCCCTGTTTAGCCGTTTTACTAGCTAAAACAAGTAAGACGGCATACTCACCGCAGTTAGTGAGGATACCGTACCCTCGATCGCCTTCTACGAAAATGCGATCGAGTAGTCCTCTGGACAATTCACTACCGATACGTTCGCCCAAGGACAGCATGGCAGCGGACATTGCCGATACTCGTTCTTCATCCATCTCACCGGGTAAACTGGATGCTAAAGGCAATCCGTCAGGAGACACGAGAGCAGCCCCCTGAACATCATTGGCACTGGTAACAAAGTTTTGGAGAATACTTTCAAGCTTAGCTGCATTAATGGTCATGTAAGATGCTCCTTCGGGTAAATGTTTAAGGTGGAATGTAGATAGAGGCAATTGAACCATTAAACAGTGTTAGCAAGGGTTCTAGTTAACTTATCCCCCGTCTCTTAAGTCGAGAGATTGCCCTTCGTGCTGCTTCCCTAAAGGATGTTTGTTATTGATTGTTAGTTGTTTGTATTTCGAGAAAGAACCAATAAAAAATCGCAAAGTACGTCAGGAAACCGGCAAAAGCTCGATCTTTGTAAGGCTGTAAAGGTTTCGTAAATCAACGCTATGCAATGGTTAAACAGAGACTATTGTGGGTACCCTAGATATGTAACCTAAGATAGATGTCTTTATGCACTCGTTGGGGAAGCGGCTGGAGAACTGTTATGTATTGCCCTCTGATTCCGCTACCGGGGCTAATTCTTCCCAGACTGAAAAAGCATATCCACGTCCACAACTGCGGCGCGACCACTGGATTTGTCTCAACGGTTCGTGGAAGTTTACATTTGACGACGCTGGGCAATTTGTTCAACCTAGCGATATTTCTGATTGGACTCATACCATTGAAGTTCCTTTCGCTCCAGAATCAGCCAAAAGCGGCATCGGCGACACGGGTTTTCATCCCAATTGCTGGTATGAGCGGGAATTTGACCTAGGCAAGCACCTAGGAGTGGCTCATCCTAACGAGGAATCAGAAGGCGTTGGTACTGGCGCACAAGCGAATAATCAAAAATCGCAAAGGGTACTACTCCACTTTGGAGCTGTAGACTATCGTGCCCGTGTTTGGGTCAACGGTCAATTTATGGCCGATCATGAAGGTGGACACACCCCATTCAGCATCGACATTACACCTGTCTTAAATAAAAATGGGTTACAGCGGGTAACAGTCTGGGCGCAAGACGACCCGTTCGATCTGGCAAAACCTCGCGGTAAGCAAGATTGGCAGCTTGAACCTCATAGTATATGGTATCCGCGCACTAGCGGCATTTGGCAAACGGTTTGGGCTGAGGTTGTTCCCGCAACTTATATCGATCGCATCCGTTGGACACCGCACTTCGAGCGGTGGGAGATTGGCTTTGAAGCCTTCGTCGCGGGTCACCAGTACGATGGCTTGCAGATCAAGGTGAAACTAACAGCTAACTGTCATTTGCTGGTGAACGATACCTACGAAGTAATCAATGGAGAGATTCACCGACGCATCGCCCTGTCTGACCCTGGCATTGACGACTACCGCAACGAATTGCTCTGGAGCCCGGAGAAGCCAACCCTAATCGATGCGGAAGTTCAACTGTGGCACGGAGACAGGCTGATTGATGAAGTGAAGTCCTACACGGCGATGCGGACTGTGGGGATTCAACGCGATCGCTTCATGCTCAACGGGCATCCCTACTATTTGCGTCTAGTTCTGGACCAAGGCTACTGGCCCGACACGCTGATGACTGCACCCTCAGATGAGGCGTTGCGGCGGGATGTCGAGTTAGCTAAGAGCATGGGCTTCAACGGTGTCCGCAAGCACCAGAAGATTGAAGACCCCCGGTTCTTGTATTGGGCAGATGTGCTGGGCTTAATGGTTTGGGAAGAGATGCCAAGCCCCTATCGCTTCACGCCCAAAGCGGTAGAACGAATTACAAAAGAGTGGACTGAGGTGATCGACCGGGATGCCAGCCACCCGTGTATCGTGGTGTGGGTGCCGTTCAATGAATCATGGGGCGTTCCTGACTTAACAGCGACAGAGGCTCATCGGCACTGCGTCCAAGCGCTCTATCACTTGACCAAAACCTTAGACCCGACTCGCCCAGTAGTCGGCAATGACGGCTGGGAGAGTGCAGCCACCGACATCCTGGCTATCCATGACTACGATAATAAGCCAACTCGGCTCTTCAAGCGTTATGGGCCAGAGGTCAAGTTATCAGACCTGTTCGATCGCGAACGTCCGGGAGGGCGCGTCCTTACCCTCGATGGTCATCCCCATAACGGACAACCCATCATGCTCACTGAGTTCGGTGGCATTGCTTACGCCGCGCCAGAAGAACCTGATTCAGACAAAATCTGGGGATACGTGCGGTCTTCGGATGTCTCAGAGTTAGAAATTCGGTATACTGCGCTACTCGATGTGGTTAACAGAATCGAACTGTTCAGCGGATTTTGTTACACCCAGTTGACGGATACCTTCCAGGAAGCGAATGGTCTGTTGTATGCAGACCGCACGCCGAAGTTTCCGATGGAAGCGATCGCATATGCCACTCTAGGCAGGGGCGAGGAGGAAGAGGAAGACGTTATGCTCTCTAGCGTTAAAGCTAAATTGTCGCCAGAGGAACATGTATTCCCAGGAGCTGCTAAAGCCGGATGGGCGTCCGCTGACCCTATACAGCCGGTACCCCATTGTGCAGGGCATCCAGGCTCCCAGCCCCGGTAACGAGCCAATTCAAGCCAATCCCCATCTGCGCTGGCATCCCTTGCGCGGCGAGTGGATTGCTTACGCCAGTCATCGTCAGGGGCGGACGTTCATGCCGCCCCCTGAATACAACCCACTGGCACCCACAACCAACCCTCAATTTCCCACTGAACTTCCCCAAGGGCAGTATGACATGGCGGTTTTCGACAACCGCTTTCCTTCAATGACACTGGGGGCACATGACGCGCCTACCAGTATTGTGGAAACTTTACCCGCCAATGGCGCGTGTGAGGTCGTAGTCTTTACCCAAGACGCAGGAGCATCCCTTGGTTCCCTGGAACTCGATCGCCTGGATTTGCTGTTGCAAGTATGGGCTGACCGAACGAGGGTACTCGGAGGGCATCCACAGATTCAGTATGTGCTGCCTTTCGAAAATCGGGGTGTAGAGATGGGAGTAACACTGCTACATCCGCATGGTCAGATTTACGCTTATCCGTTTGTGCCTCCTGTCCCGGCACGAATGCAAGAACGGCAGCAGGCATATTACCAGGAAAATCAGCGGGGTTTGCTGCAAGATTTAATACAAAAGGAAATAGAGGACAAGCAGCGGATTATTTACTTGGATGAAGATGCGATCGCATTTGTCCCCGCGTGCGCCCGTTATCCCTACGAAGTTTGGATTGCAACCATTGAGCCAGTTGCAACATTCCTCGACCTTACCGCAGAGCAACGTAGAGGACTTGCCAAAGCGTTAAAAACGGTCACTCTCAAGTATGACGGCTTATGGAACCGTACCTTCCCTTACTTGATGGCTTGGTTTCAAGCCCCTACTGACGGGCAACCCCATCCGGAATCACATCTACACGCCGAGTTCTATCCCCCGTATCGTAGCCAGGATAGGCTTAAGTACTTAGCCGGAACTGAACTAGCAGCAGGAATGTTTGCTAATGATGCCCTCCCTGAAGAGAAAGCGAAGGAGTTGCAGGCGGTACCAGTAATTCTGGAAGAGGGGGTGCAGGTATGAAGCAATTGAACGAAGAAGTCTCCCGCAAACTAGAGTTAATCCGGGAAGCCCTAACTGAAACTGGCGCGACGGGTGTCCGGCTGAAAGGAACAGACTGGTTTGCTTGGGCAACGGCTGGCGCTTCCAATACTGTGTTACTTACCGCTGAAACTGGAGTGGCCGAAGTATTGGTAACTATTCGAGATGCCTGGGTATTGACAGATGAAATCGAAGCCCAGCGTTTAGAAGATGAGGAACTTTCGGCAGACTTCAAGCT
>DATNPT010000231.1:0-6791 GCA_036703075.1 Chroococcales cyanobacterium | reverse complement strand
ATAACTGCCAACAGCAGTTTTACCTCGCAGTGTACCGGATGGTTCATTCGCAATTTGTGGAATATAAGGAGATGACATCTCAAAGTCATCCTCGTAATGAGCCAAGATGCGATCGAGAGCGTGACTGTTCCAGGAGTCTATCCAGTCAGCGGCAAATTCTTCGGCAAACGATTTGTCAATCATTAGATTCCTTAATCGCTAATTCTGCTACTCGCTTGAGCGATCGCTTTTTAGTCTAGTGCGTGCGAGTCCACGTCTATCACGTAGGCTACATCAGCTCAATTTAGTATACCGAATCAAGCGTTGGCTGCTCGTTGTTTTAGACTTTGGACAAATGCGTTCAAAGCCCGCCATTAATACGGCGCTTCTCAGTTACATCGACAACACGGTAGGGACAAGGCATACCTTGCCCCTACCGATGACCTATATTCAACTCATTTGAGAAGCGCTATAGTTCCTTAAAGTCTTTGTTTCAAAATAGCTCTGAGTTCATGCTGCTGTTCAATCGAGCCAGCAAGCAAGACGCCAATTCTTCCTGCCATAATACTTCCCCAGTTTATAAGTGCCACCCCTGTATCAGTTTGGGAATTAAATTCAATACCGCTAAGATCGATTTGGTCAAGCGATCGATAATTTGTCGTAAAGGTTTCGTTACTCCAACTGTTTATCTTAAGTTTCTTAGCAACACCTGTCGGATACGATGCACCATTAAAGCGTGGATTGCATTCGATCGCCAAATAACGCGTCTGCGCTCCATCTTCTACCACAGCTACATCAAACGCAAATATCTCTTTCATCCCCCGTTTTGCCATCCACTCAGCCATTGGTTCAACGAGTTCCCAAGGTTGGTGCGTACTGGGATAGCGATTGCCGCAATGGGCGTAACCATTGAGTATTTGTTCGGTAGCGGCGAGACGTTGCAACCCCTTATCTGTCACGCAGTATTGCAAATTTAGAAAGTTGGAAGCTGTTATCTCTTCCTGGATTTGCAACGGTAAATCTTCACAGAATGTTACTAGAGCGTGAGCAAGTTGTGCTTGGTTTTCACATCGGCTAATCCCAGCACCATCAACAGAAATGGCAGGCTTGAGATAACACGGATAAGAAAACTGAGTATAATCTGCGATCGCTGCCTTACTTTCAAAACAAAATGTTTTTGGAACCTCTACTCCCAGCTCGTGTGCCAACTGGATAAAGTTATTCTTGGAGTTTATAAACTTAACGACGTTGAACCAGTCGGAATTGACTTGGCGAAACCAATTCTCATGACAAGTTATTGTACCTGTAGCGTTACCAAAATAAAACAAGGAAATATCATAGCTAGGGTAATCCGCCGAGACACTCAGCGAAACATCCCAGATGACATTTTGGCTATAGCTTAAACCAATCCGGGCGTAATGTTCGCTAATCGCGTTCCATTGCGATCTTAAATTGGGGTGCAACTGGATAATATCTTCGGGTTCAGTCAGACCTAACGCTCTGCCAGAATAAAGATGATTGCCGATCACAAACTCATGAGTACAGGTCATGATGTCGTGGTTGAAAAGTTTCTGGCGAATCACTTTGACTTCTCCATCACCAAAATACAAAGGTTTTCTCATCAACACGAGACCCCCGAAATCCTGACGTTGCAGAGAATGGGGGTCGCTTTAGCGACAAAATCCTCCTCGGTGGAGCGTGTCCAAACAAAGCTCATCCACCACGCTTTACACCCTGAAAATAGTTATCTGTTCAATTACTGCTCTTTGACCGGAACTATCAATCCTTCCCACTCTGCTCAATAGTGAGTAAAGTTACGCGCTGCCAATGTCATCTAAGGGACATTCGTTCTCTTCCCAGCCCTGTAGCAGCGGTTTTTTAGCTTTTTTTCAATAGGTCTCTAAAGCATATACCATAAAAAAAAGAAATAGTCAAATTTACGGCTGATTTCGCCCAAATGGTTGTCAATGTGAGGATTTCCAGTTCCCAATTCCCTTAAACCGGATGGCACTGATTGAAGCGACAAGCGATCGGATACTGTGGGCCAACCCCGACTGAAATCACAAGTAGTCAATACGGCTTGGTTAAAGAGAAAAGTATTCGGTAATTCTTGACAATCAGGTTTAAATGACGAACAGCTTATCCATCGATAGAAAGACACGGTTAGTTGAATGATTGGATTGTTGAATCAGTCGTGTTACCATCGCTATTTACCCATATAAGGCTCTCCTGATAGCGCTATTACTAAAAGCATGCTCATCCAAAGGGCGAGAATACAATAGATTAGCAGAGCCAAAAAATTTAGCAGTAACCTGGCTATATTTCGGCGTTGATGATGTTTGTGTTTAAATGCTTTGATAACCTCAATCACTCCTGCGATCGTAAGTAGCAGAGTCGCGATCGCCGCTAAAAGCCAGCCACAGAAAAAGGTTATGATTGGCGATACATTAAACACTCCATACGTCAGCATCACCAAAAAAGCCAGAACTAGCAAACTGGCACAAAAGAGTTTTACAATCAGGCTCCCCTTACCGGATTGTGCTTGCCTGTGATATTTAAGAGCGCTTTTGGCAGTTAATACCCCATGCATTCCCGTTAGTCCAGCGATTAGTAATAAAGACATCGACGTTTAACTTCGGCGTAAGCCTGTAGTAGCGATGGATATATAGCAACGGACATATCGGTTATGCCATTATATTTTGCTGTAAAGGGAACAGAGAACGGGGAACAGGCAACAAAAAAATGTCCTAACAATTGTGGCGACTGCTATATCATCAAGCAAACCGATAACGGTTTTTGGTGCTGAAAGGGAGGAAAAACGCTGATTAGACCCGACAACATTGACATACGCCGCATACACCCCTTTAAGCCGCAGGGGTTTCCATAACACATACAGGAGAGTCCTGCTTATTGCTTCTTCCTGCGGGGTTGCTTCACAGGGAGTTCAATGATGAACTCTGTCCCTTGACTTGGGGTTGAATTGCATGTCAGTTTACCGCCATGTTTTTCAACCACAATGGAGTGGGAAATCGATAACCCTAAACCAGTTCCCACACCAACTGGTTTAGTTGTGAAGAAAGGGTCAAAGATATGTTTCTTGACGTGGCAAGGTATACCAGGACCGTTGTCCATAATCCGAATAATGACCCAGTCTGTTGTTTGCTCTTCTGGACCACTGGTTACTGACTTTCGATCGCGAACTATCTCGGTGCGAATTGCGATCGCACCCGGTTTGGGCTGACTCTCTAGAGCGTCAATTGCATTACTCAGGAGATTCATGAACACTTGATTGAGCTGACCGGGGTAACACTCGATTGGCAGTAGTTTTCCGTACTCTTTTTTGACTTGAATCGCTAGTTGAGAGGGTTGTTTTTTCAATCGATGCTGCAAGAGTAGTAGGGTGCTATCGATGCCGTCATGAATATTGACCTCCTTCTTATCTGCCTCATCTAGTCGCGAGAAGGTACGCAGGGAAAGCACAATTTCTCGGATACGGTTTGCTCCTTCTTTCATCGACCGAAGTACCTTGGGGAAGTCTGCAATCAAGAAATCCAGGTCAAATGCTGCAATCTCGGCTTGAATTTGTGGTACAGGTTCGGGGTAGTGTTTGGCATAGAGTTGCACGAGGTGGATCAGCCGTTGAGCATAGTCGCGAGCATGGCTGACGTTCCCGTAGATAAAACCAACAGGATTGTTGATTTCATGGGCAATGCCAGCGACCATCTGGCCCAGGCTAATCATTTTTTCATTCTGAATCAATTGGGATTGGGTTTGTTTGAGTTGGCGTAAGGTTTGCTTCAGTTGTTGGTTTTTGAGCTTGAGTTCTCGCTCAGATTGCTGCAAGGCTTCTTCAGCCTGCTTGCGCTCGGTGATGTCTGTAATCATCCTCAACACACCAACGAAGCGATCGCATGCATCGAAAATGGGTGTCGCAGATACAATTGCCCATAGATCAGAGCCATCTTTACGGCGGAACTTGAAATCATGTCGTTCGTGGATACCTTGGCGGCGACGCTCGATGTAAATTTGAACCAATGATTGAAAGTTTGGATCGATGAACTCAAAAAGCGATCGCCCCAGCAGCTCCTCTACGCTATAGCCCAGCATTTGCGCCATGCGGTTGTTAGCAAAGGTTGTCTTACTATCGGCATCGAACATCCAAACGCCTTCGGATGCCGTCTCCACAATACAGCGATAATGATTCTCCGATTCCCGCAGTGCCTCTTCTGCTCGCTTGCGCTCGGTGATGTCTTCGCAAATACCTAAGAGATACTGAGGACTACTAGCTTCATCAAGCAGAGGAACTTTTTTGACATGTAATAGGCGTTCCCCACGGTGAGGCGTAACGAGCGGTACTTCTTGGATATCCACCAGTTGACCTTCAGCTAGCACTTGTCGATCTTTGGCGCGTAAGTACCGGGCTTGCTCTTTTGAAAGAAGATCGTAGTCAGTCTTGCCGAGTACTTCATCTTTGGAATAACCCAACAGTTCTTCACTACCTTTATTCCAGTACATTACCCGTAAGTCACGGGCATCTTTGATAAACACCCCAATTGGCAAATTTTCTACAACCGAGTCGAGGAATGCTTTGGTGTACTGGAGTTCTGCTTCAGCCTGTTTGCGCTCTGTAATGTCAAGAATTACTCCATCTATCCAAAGGATTTCTCCATTTTCACCAACGCTGGCCTGACCTTTGTCATAAACCCAAGTTAGACGACCATCCACGCGCACGATCCGGTACTCGATCGCATGAGGTTTTTTCGCGATCGCACTCTGCCAGATTTCCTCCTCTACTCTTGCTCGATCTTGAGGATGGATGATACTGGCAAACGATCGCACGCGATGATTAATAAAGTCGCTCGGCGGATAGCCAGAAAGCGTCTCAATTGCTCCACTCACGAACGTCACAAGCAAAAGCGGTAGCGCTCGCGATCGCTTCTCATAACTCCAGCGATAAACAACTCCAGGAATATTTGCCACTAAAGTCCTGTATCGTTCTTCGCTCTGTTTGAGCAATTCCTGTAACTCTTGGTTAATAGCGGGGTAGTTGGCCAATTCTCTACAATTAGAAAGTTTGAATTAGGTAGGCATGCTTGTTTACACACCTCGGTGAATTGCCAAAACGAGCCAAGAAAAACAGGCAATATCCTAGAGTGAGTAATTTATAAAAACATTATTAATCCGATCATTAAATATTTCAATTTATGTCCATAGCAATTCTCTATTTACATTATAAAGTCAGTTGATTCCGTTCCGAGAGTAGTTCAATTGGGTTTATGATTTCGCGCAAATCTTAGCGAAAAGAGTGAGGCGAAATTAAGTCATAAAATGCCAATAAACGCGATTTTTGCTATTTCTTGGTGAGAGAAAAACTTTTCAGTTTACTCACATTGAATTCTCAATCAAGGCTCTAAGTAGGTAGGCATAAATCCATGAATAAATGTAAATAAATATTAAGAAACTAAAATCCTCTGCCCTCTGGCTTGCCTCAACAACAAGTAGCCGACCTAGTTACCAGCCAACGGTGTAGGAACATCATCAACGCGGCTAGCGGCAACATCATAATTGGAATGATGGACAAACCAAACCAGTTTGCCAGAAAGCCGACGCTCGTAGGAATGCTGGCTGCGCCCAAACTGGCGACACTGGTTAGAAATCCAATCGCGGCAGGTACCAAGGGCGCAGCTACCCGTTGCGGCACGAGCAACATGGTGATGGGAAAAATGGCAGCTAGGGCAAATCCCAGTACGGGCAAACTCCACAGCCCATAGGGCAGTAACCACCAACAGACTAGTCCAATCATCAGCAAGGTCAACGAGATATCGATGGTACGGACGGTACCCAGACGCTTGATGATGTATCCCATTCCCATCCGTCCAATCGTCAGTCCCATCCAGTAAGCACTGATGCTGTATCCTGCGATCGTTTCCGGCGTTTTCCGGCTAATCGTCTGGACACTATAGGCCCAGTTGCCGATCGAAACTTCAGTCCCCACATAAACCAGCAGTAGCAGACCCGATACTAGTACAGCAGGCGTGCCCAAAGTAGTCAGGAGATTTGCCTTGGCATCTCCACCCGATACCGTGACCTGCCGGGTAAGGGGTTTGTAATCCGTCGCGATTGCCCAAATCATTCCTGCTACTAGCAACCCGACAACGCCTGCAAACACGAGATAGACTATACGCCAAGGCAGATGCATCCCCAGAAGTGTGGTTGCGATCGCAGGACCGAGTAATGCGCCGGTACCATAGAAACCGTGCAGCATGCCAATGAAGTGGGAATGACGTGAATCGTTGACGATATAAGTATTGATGCCCGCATCAATCAAACCAATTCCCAGTCCCAAGAGTGTACCCGTCACAACCATCACAGCCCACAGTGGCGCACTGGCGTAAATCATCAAAGCACTGGTCAAGAGACTGGAAGCAAGCAGTAACATGCGAGCTAACCCCATCTGATTGCTCAGAAGGCTACTCGTAAAGGCCGCGATAAGATAACCTGTAATCTGGCTGAGAAACAGCAGCGTTACTGTTGCCGGAGTGAGATGGAAGGTTTGCATGATTGAGGGCAGGAGCACACCCAACCCACCTTCTGCCATGCCGATCGCAATAAAGGCATAAAATGCCAGGATAAGACCCAACCGGGCGAGAGCGCGATCGGTTGTAACTTTTTCGCTGCGTTGAGGCATAGGATGACTGAGGTAGACACACGGTTCAGTCTTAACGATAGGTTGCCAGTAGGTTACAGTTCATAATCCTAACGGGTGAAAGAAAAGGCATCTAGTAGTAGGATGCGATCGAACCTGGAAAGGT
>DATNPT010000182.1:0-5388 GCA_036703075.1 Chroococcales cyanobacterium | reverse complement strand
AATTTTGCGAGTGACGAGATCGCCAAATTCTGCAAGTTGGTCTATTCGGACATCATTGCCAAAACTGAAATCGTAGTCTTGTGAGAGAGCTTTCTTTTCTTGAAACTCTACTAGCGAATTACTGCGATCGCTAGCTTTGCTGTTACGAATTGACTTACAAGCTGCTTTCAGCGCAATTCGCATCAACTCAACATCTTGGAAAAACAAGTCGTAGTACTCGGCATATTTCATACCTTTGCCTTCGCGCACAAACCCTTTCTGGCGGGTTTGCAGTTCCTCAGAACAAAGGACTTTGATTTTTTGGATAACGCGATTGGGTAGATTATCAATCGCAACTGGTGGGGCATTTTTGAGCTTGAGATAAATCACCCCTGTCGGCAGATATAGCAGAGGTTCATAGTATTTGCACTCTGGTGTATTCAAACTCGTAAACTCATCCATCACTGCGTTGTTGACCACATTGGTGAGAACCCCGTGGTTTTCTGCGATGCTGTGATAGGTCAGTTCCAGTTGTCCATCGCTTAACTTATGTAAAACCTTGTAGAGTGTATAGGCTTCTGCATCTTGCGGGTGTTTGATAACTGATGCAAGTAAGTCGGCTAAACGGGCGAGATCGGCAAGACTCGGTAGCAGATCATCGGGAAGTGTAAGTTGGTCTAACCCGTAATCATCTGATGTATTCAGGTTTGTATCGTCTTGACATTGAGCGTTGTAGGCAATGTAGAGCAAATCATCAATGTGAGCTTTGTAGGCTTCGGGATTGTCGGGATTGATGAAGCGATCAAGTCCAAGCTCTTGAATAATGACAGCAATAATCTCGCGATGAGCTGGGATGCCCAGTTTACGAATATCATCTTTGGGTACTGCCTTGTATTCGGCAGGCATGGAGGGAAAACGGTTGTAATCAAATTTCTCGAAATCATGCAGGATGAAGCCAGCGATCGCAAACCGTCGTCGCTGTGGTTTAGGACGCACAAGGCGTTCAATGCTGGTATCCAGTTGTTCTAATCGTTGCTCGATGAGATTAGCTGGAAAGAGTCCATTGAGCAGATGGGTATTGAGGGATTGATCGTCGGCGCTGCGACGGCTAATCGGCTTAATGGTTTCGCGCTGCTCTCGAATTTGCCGATCTCGATACTCCTGTTCTTTCTGCTCAAAGTATTTGCCACCTTTAGCCGTCACGCCAATTGCCACCCGCAGCAAATTCGGCAATACAAACTCCCCAAAGTCCTGCATGATTTCGTCATCTGGGTTCTGTGCTGCGATCGCCCGTCGCAAAAGCTTCAGCGTGATTATCTCTGGCGGTTGTTGAGGCTCTACTTGGCGATCGTTGGGGTCAGCATCAAATCCAAAATTTTCATCCGACGACCATTCTTCTTCCAAGAGACTCAGTTGCTCTTCACTAGATGACTGAGAAACGTTTGACATTGTTACTCTTTCCGCAAGTTTCTGTGTTTTAAAGAAAGGGAAGTTAAACCTACGCAACTAACAACCTTAGTTTTGGGCTTGAACGGGAGTTCATCACACTCCTGTTCTGTGCGGGGTACTAAACCAGCCATAGTTTGGGGGCTTAGATAATTACGCTTGTCCTTAACGCGCGTAAGCTACAGTTGGCTAACTTCCCTCAGAAGAATGGGATCTCTCTAAGGCAGAAATCCCACAGCAAACTTGACTAGGCAACCACTGGCAATGCAACTAGCTGATACCAAGCAGCCTTATTACGCCCATCCAAGTACAAAGTGTCAATCTTGTACCCATCCTCTTTTTTCAATCGCTCCATAACTGCACTAAAACGGTGTGTGATCGGAATGAACTTAGAAGCGTGATGAGGCTGGAAGTCCAATAAAATGTCCAGTACGCGCTGCTTAATCGTCTTCTTCTTCGGTTCCATTAAATATTTCCTTGAGGAGGTGTACGCTCAGACGGTAGCACGAGTCTCAGGGGGGTGAATAGGTATCGCAAGAATTTTGTATAAGATTAAAACTTAATTGACCTTACCAAAACTTTGCACATGATAAGATGAGCTAGTGCAGAGACTAATGCAAGGCTTTACTTGTGTTAGACCGAATCCCTATCAGGGATTGAAAAAATTACGTTTGGTCTTAGCCGCGTAAGCTATTTCTCTGCTCCAGATCCATGAATCCCTATCAGGGATTGAAACTAACAGATCCATACCTCTTCTCCTTTGCTCTTGATTCTGTAAGCCACAGTTTCTAGCAGTAGTGCAGCTTGCCCAAAAGCGATCGCATATTGAGCATCGCGATCGCGTCGTCCCGCTTCATCAATGGGATAGAGGGGAAAATGCATCGGAAGCTGTAATCGTCTACGCGCTTCAATTACCGGACAGCGCAACACATAACTGACTAACGCTTGTTTTCCCAACCGTTGATTAATCTGCTCAATCCAACGGTTCTGCGGTTGCCACACCTGCACTCCCAGTAACACCTGCACCTGATAAGCATTTGCCGCCGCTTGTAACACCTCTGCCGGATAGGTAAACCGCCAATCGAGCCGCTCCTCCCGGTAGCCATGCAGCTTTATGAACCCCAAGCAATACTCAAAGCGTCCTTTTGCAATCGGCTGTCCTGTACGGGCGATCGTCGCCTCAAGCTGCCGCTGAAACTCTGCCTTAGTCATCATCTCAATATCTAGATTGCTCAAAATCCCCGGCAGATCGTAGGTTTTGAACTGTTCGCCCAAATTCGGTTCCGTCAGATCTAAAATTCCAAACTGCAACGGACTGCTACCCCGAAAGCTTGACGCTTCTTGGGCGATCGGGTTGCCATCTTTACCAGAGATAACTTTCCAATTCTCTCGCCATCGTCGCAAACATCCCGCTACCCGATTAAATGTTGTTCCAAAAATCTTCTCAGTTGTCGCTTTGAATGTTTCTAAACTTCCAGCATACTGCGCTTGTAATCGTGGGTTGCCCAATCCTTGCTTACCGCACAAATTTACGGATTGAATTGCTGCCCAGCGAGAATAGTAATTCTGAAAGTCATTCACAGGACGATAGTGTTGGCGGATGTGTTGGTTCAAAAATGCGCGATCATAGACTCCATCAGTATCAAACGGATGATTTTCTTCACTGAATAATCGTCCTACCAAGAAATTTGGCGTAAGTGCATAAGCTGTAAATTTATGAAATGGAATTTTATGACCATCTCGCTCATAACCATCATGCCGTCCCAAACGTCCCAATCGCTGAATAAAGCTTCCTGCATCAGCAGATTCAAACATCAAAAAATTAATCTTGAAATCCACACCCACATCGATAGTGCTAGTTCCCAAAATCAGATCGGCTTTCCGCGATTCCTCCCGTAATGTTTTCCCCGATAAACCCGTATTCTCACCCACAGTCAAACCATGAGATCGCAGCAAATCCTGAAAGAATAGTGTTAACCGTTTCACTGCTGCAATGGAATTGAGAATAATTGCCCCTTTACTACCGCGATGTTGAAGGAAATAATCCAGCACAATTTGAGCATTTTCTTTAAGCCACTGTTCTGAATGCCGCGATGATGGCTCCAACGGAACAAAGTAGAGCTGAATTTCTCGCGAAATATTGCGCCATCCTTGTGCTTCTAGTAATTGGCAGTGTTCTAATGTATCTGGGAATTGATATTTACCTTGTCTAGCTGGATCAATAAGCTCACATTTCAACCCTGCATCCTTAAGTCTTTGCAATAACTCATCATTGGGTGTTGCCGAAAGGAAGAGGAACTTCTTGCGACGCTTCGTATAGCGAATCAGCAATACCGTATTAATCACGCTAGCAACTTGCGGCGCACTGAAAAGGTGAAACTCATCGAAGATAAACAATTGAAACCGTTGGTCAATTCGTCCCCAAAGCTTGTCAGGGTTTTCCTGCTTCGGAATGAGATAAGCTCCTCGGTGCAAATAGTGAAAAATATCAGGATTGGTCAGTAAAATTTCTCGTTGACTGGTGCGGGTTGCGATCGCATCTGCCTTTCTCAGGTTTTCCGTTTCGGCATAAAGTTCCAATTCTTCCCCACTAAGCCTCGCAATTCTCGGTCTTCCCGGTGGCTCAAAGCGCTCGACATAATCTTGCACTTGCATTTCTTGATCTCGTGCCAATTCATTGGTGGGATATTGACCAATTGCGTTAAGTTCTCCCTGCAACGTTTCTAGGTAAGCTGCCAAACTTTTCCCATCACCTGTCATTGCAGTGTTAAAGACCACATCGATTGCTGGATCGCGCAGTGCTTTTAAAGTCTCGACCTGATGCCAGGACAGCGACCAGCCATCCGGCAGCTTCACGCCTGAAGGCAGTTCTTCAGAAGGACAAGAGTAAATCGGCTTGAGAGTTATGGAATATACGGATGTCATTTGTTTGTCCGTATCTAAAATTTATTTGTCCGTATTTGTTGGACTATTACACTATGGCAGACAAAATAGAAATTAGCAAGGACAAAATAAAAAAATGTCCGTATGTACCTAAAGCAGGAGCGCTAGTGAGCCGAAAAGGTCAGTCAATTACTCTGTCTATCTCCGACGAAGACAAAGCACAGCTTGAAGTGATCGCTCGTGAATTGGGCATATTGCGGGGCGATCGCGCAAATATCTCTGGCTTAGTGGAAGCGATCGCTCGTCAGCAATTCTTAGTTGCGCCAAACAACGACTGGTCAGAAACTCGTATTCAAGCACTGGCAAGGGCTGTCCACACCTTGACGGATGCTGGACAGATTGAGGAAGCGACAGAAATTGCAAGTTTGCTACTCGAACGTAGCGAACTATCTATTCCTCTACGAGAACAAATAGAAGGTTTCTTCAAAACTCCGCCCCCACCTTGGCGATTAGAAATCGAACGCTACATCCGCCGCCAGCAACCTTTTCAAATTGCCTACCGCGATGCTGCCGATCGTCCCTGGAGTTTCACGATTCGCCACGCACAAATTACCTTTCACGAAAAACGGGAATATCTAGACTGTTGGTGCGATGAAACAGAAGGAAATCAAGACTTACCAGAACTGCATCACAACTGGTGCTTGCGCTTAGATCGCATTCCGCTAGGGACTGCAATTGTGCCTGTGGAGGGACAGTGGCACTCTAGTTTGAGCCAAATAGAAGTTGAAATGCATCTTTTTGGCGGCTTAGCTTTTGCCTACAAAGCTAAACCTACGGATATCAGCAATGACTGGTTAACAGAAAAACCGCCAGTTCGACAGGTAGTTCGGCGCATCTCCAGTACCTTCTGGTTTATACGAGACGTGTTTCCATACGGTTCCGATTGTGTAGTGGTATCGCCGGAGAGTGTGCGAGCGCGCCTGACCGAAAAACTAATGCTGATGTGCCTACAGTACGAACTGGAAATAAAGAAACCTTTTGATAAAACTTAACCAACTCTCAGCATCGCTACTTCCCAAA
>DATNPT010000229.1:0-6615 GCA_036703075.1 Chroococcales cyanobacterium | reverse complement strand
TCTTTCATAGTAAGCAGTGATTGAACTTTTGAGTGCGGTTAGGGGTGCGATCGCTTCCACATTGTCCCGATTGAACAGCACGGTTGCTCGCAACGTCTCTATACCTCGATTGTAAAACGTTCCTCAATGGGACGTTGATCGAAGTTCATTGGCATTCCTCAAGGCTCGCGCTCGCTCCGGTTTAGTGTTGAAGTTCTCTTCCTTGAAAATTTATGAACCCCAGTGGCAGCAGGAGTTAAATGTTTTCAAACAGTGACCCTTGCATAAGGAGGGAAGATATAGAACTCGAGAAAGTGAGCGAGCCAGCGTAAATCGATTTGTAAAAACTACGAAGGATGGTAATAGGTAAGAAATAGTTGGAGCTGATGCTACTTTAGCGACAACTATTAAATCGAATAAATTGTAATCTGAAATACAGATTATCGAATCAACTTCAATTTTTGGATTCTGCGACCGCAAAGATTACACTAAAAACACCCATAATGTTTTTAATGTTGACAATTCTCCCAAAGTTTTGACTTTATCCAGTTATGAGTGGTGTAAGACAGTAGTAACTGAAATTTTGATTTCTGTAAGACAGGAAGACCTGTTAAAGAATACACTTTACTCGTCCAAACGATTGAGAGACTAAGATTCAATAAATTATTGATACTCCGTGCGAATACCTGTTAGACTCCTTTTCAGTTGTCTTAGGCAACATGGAAATGGATTTATTGCAAGCAGGAACTATGATTAAAAGAGCATCGAGCTATTTTGCCTCAAAAAGTGCTAAGCTCCTGCGACTATGAGTTGGAGGTAAAGGTTCTGCCATGAGGTAGGTTAGCCGGATTGGTGAACTTGACTTTAAAAGCAAAAACTAACTCACTTTCAAAGAGTAAAAATGTATTTGCTCGAAGATAAAGGTTTCGATCAATTTTTCTCAACAAGTGGTAACTTCTGTTGTCAGCACGTTAGGCTGGGCTAACCCTAAGGCAACAGCAATAAGCGTATTGGTTAAGGAAACGCATTACGTTTTTTATCTTATCGTCGGCAGAATTCTATAGAATCGCTGAGGACGAGGAACCAACCATTACAAGGTCTTGTTAACCTAGACGTGTCTTGCCAGCATCGATATCAGTCGATCCCATTGCTCAACCCTTGTGGACGGCTCGCTCTCCAAAAGGGATTGCTCATTTGTTTCGGATTCAACGGGAGGGAATATGGACGTTCGCTTGCTCAACGTTCTCTTGGTTGAGGACAGCTTGGAAGAGGCTGCACTTTTCAAAGAGCTGTTAGCACAATCTAGAGCAATACGCTTTGGGCTAACCCACGTTCAGCGATTCTCTAAAATGCTGGAATTGTTGGAGCAAGATAGCTTTGATGTAATCCTGTTGGATCTGTCATTGCCAGACAGCAAAGGATTGGAAACGCTGATCAAAGCCCGCTGCATACCATTTAGTAACGCCGATCCTCTGGGGATCGCCACTAGCGATCGCTCTATTACTACTTCCTCTAGCTTAAGGCGATCGCACGCACAACCGATTCCAATTTTAGTGCTGACCGATCGCGATGATGAAGAGCTTGCCGTCCAAGCCATTCGTCTAGGAGCGCAAGATTGTCTCATCAAAGGACAGCTCGATACACCTGTGCTGACTCGTGCCTTACGCTTCGCCATCGAACGGCAAGCGATACTTGGGGATCGCGCAGAAGGCGCTGCCGGAGGCGGGGAGCGTCCGCCATCGAACCAAGGGGTGTGGTCAACACCAGTTGGTGATAGAGAGGACAAGGGAGACAAGAGGGACTGTTCATGCCAACCAACAACTTATGACCGTACCCGTTCTCCAGATGCTTCACGTCAGCAGCCCCAAGAGGTGGGACTAGAGCGCTCGCGTCAAACCGCTTTATCGGCTGATGTGGGATTTATTCTTACTCAGGGAACCACCTTGCCTATGATGTTGCAGCGGTGTGCCGAGGCGATTGTACGCCACCTCGACGCGGCTGTGGCAAGCATTTGGTTACTCGACCCGACGGATAACATGTTAGAACTTCAGACCAGCGCGGGAATGTGCGATCGCTTCGACGTTTTTCCGAACCGCATTCCAGTTGGTCGCTTTTTAGTCGGTCGAATTGCCGAAGAACGCCAACCGTACCTGACCAATAACTTCTTGGGCGATCGGCACCTGAGTATTTTAGAATGGGCGCTCTTACAGGGGATGATTGCCTTTGCCGGATATCCCTTAATTGTTGAAAATCAGTTAGTGGGAGTGATGAGTGTATTCGCTCGCCAGCCCCTTACCCAAACGACGTTTGATGCTCTGACCTTTGTAGCGGATGAAATAGCCCTTGGCATTGAGCGCAAGCAAGTGGAGCAAGCCTTAGAGCGAGAACGCCAGCAGCTGCGAGACATCATTGCGAATGCACCAGTAGCGATGGCGATGTTTGATACCAAGCTGCGCCATCTGGTTCACTCTCGCAAGTGGTTAACCGATTATGGCTTAGAGGCACAGTCGATTGTGGGTCGAACCCCTTGTCAGGTATTCTCCGATATCCCAGACAGATGGCAAAGTGCCGTTCAACGCGCCCTGAAGGGAGAAGTACTATCCCATTCAGAAGATAAATGGGAACGTGCGGATGGCTCCACGCTCTACCTCCGTTGGGCCGTCCAACCATGGTTTACGCCAGAGGGAGCGGTGGGAGGAGTGGTGGTGGTTACCGACCGAATTAACGAGTTGGTTGAAGCCAGAGAAGCCGCCCTAGAGGCCTCGCGACTGAAATCTCAATTCGTGGCGAACATGAGTCACGATATCCGCACGCCGATGAACGGAGTGCTGGGTATGACGGAATTGCTGTTAAAAACTCACCTGAGTCCAGAACAACTCGATTTCATGCAGACGCTCCATGTGAGCGCCAAGCACCTGCTGATGTTGCTCAACGACATTCTTGACTTTTCCAAGCTTGAAGCGGGTGAAATGCGTTTGCAGACGATGGGATTTGACTTAAGCCGTTGCGTTGAAGATGTTGTCGATCTACTGGCAACGTCCGCTCAAGCGAAGGGGGTTGAACTGGCAGTTTTAATTGACACGAATGTACCAAAACAACTCCAGGGAGATGCCTGCCGTCTACAGCAAATCGTCACTAATTTAGTGGGGAATGCGATCAAATTTACACCGGCTGGAGAAGCGATCGTCCATGTTTCTTTGGAATTTGAGACATCAACTCACGCTTGGATTCGATTCGCCGTAACCGATACAGGCATTGGTATTGCCCCAGAAGACCAGAAAAAGCTGTTCCAATCCTTTTCGCAAGTCGATGCTTCAACCACTCGGCAGTATGGTGGCACGGGCTTAGGCCTAGCAATTTGCAAACAGCTCGTGGAACTCATGGACGGTGAAATTGGCGTCGAAAGCCGAGGAGCGGCCTTTGTCCCAGAGCGATGGTCGGTGGATGCGGCAAAAGAGTTGCAAGTTAACCGATTGCAGGGTAGAGGGTCAACTGCCAGCTTACCAACATCCCCATCCTCAACTCGCAAAGGGTCAACGTTCTGGTTCACAGTACCGCTATCGAAACAAGCGGGTAGCGAGGCAAGAGCAGTACAGTCCACAGTGACGTTGGCAGGTAGGAGATTGCTGATTGTCAGCAGTAATGCCACGGTTCGCAAAGTGGTGCGTACTCTTGCCACGTTCTGGGGAATGCAAGTCGAGGAAGCCAAAACGAGTCAAGATGCCGTTGTCGCTTGGCAGAGGGCGAGAGGCAAAAATCAATTGATTGATGTGGCGATGATTGAAGCAAACCTGTTAAAGCAGAAGGACGCAGAATGCCTATCTCGTTTGCTGCGCCAAGAGCCAATGGGGCTGAGGACGAAATGGTTGCTGATTAACTCGCTCAACGAGCAATTGCTTTGGACTTCACCGGAAGGACGATTGCCTTTTCGAGACAACACGAAGCGATCGCACACATCGCCAGCTCAGGATTTCCTAGATCTGGGGTTTAGTGGCACTATTACCAAGCCGTTGAAAGCCTCAAAGCTATTAAGTTGTCTGAGGGAGGTGTTGAACGAGGGCAGTTCACAGGATGGAACTTCAGTAGAGCGCCAGTTCCAAGACTACACACTACGCAGTTGCCCTGCAAAGGGGGAGACAGGGAGACGAGACGGGGGGACTCGGCCGATATGGAAGCAATCTTCCTCCAGTCAGTCTCAACCAACGACTTACGACTATACCTCCGGCGAACCTCCAGCTCATCCGCAAACGTCTACACCTTCTCGCCGCTCCTTGGTAAAAATTTTGTTGGTGGAAGATACTCCAATCAACCAAAAAGTCCTGTTGAATCAACTCAAAATGCTCGGCTATGAAGCTGATTGTGTGGTTAATGGTCAAGAAGCTCTCGATCGCCTAACCGGCTATACAGACTATACAACGTTAAGCGTTAAGATTAGCGGCTCTCTTTGGGAGAAAACAGGCTCTCCTAGCACGAACGTAGAGGTTCAAGATAACACAGCGGTAGCAAGGCTGGAAACGGATACGCTGGTAGTAGCGTCACCACTAAGTTTAGCCGTAGACGTTAACGGCGCGACGCCACAAGCGTCCGCGTTAGGAGTGCAGTCAAAACCAGTGGGTGATGTTCAAAATTGTTCTTCACGTCCCCTGTCCGGAGCGTCCCCGTGTCAGTCCCAAGCCACTACTTATGACCACACCTCAGCATTAGCGACGCTAGGCTCGTTGGAAGGAGCATCCACGAGCCAGGGTGGTGCTCCAGCCGTTGCAAAAGAGCGAGCTAGACTCCCTTCACCTCCTTATGACATCGTTCTCATGGATTGTCAGATGCCAATTATGGATGGCTACGAAACCACTCGGCTGCTGCGTGCCGTTGAAGGAGAGTCTCGTCATACTGTAGTCATAGCTATGACAGCGAATGCTATGTTTGGCGATCGCGAAAAGTGTTTGGCAGCAGGAATGGATGACTACATCAGCAAACCCGTGAAGCTGGAAGAATTAGAGATGGTTTTAGAGCGCTGGATACCTTCCCAAGACAATAACTCTCCGAGTGAAATCTCTTTGGCTTCCTCCAATAACCTCATACCAGCGAAAGATCGGAGAGATAATAGTAACAACTCAGAACTTTTTACCGCTACAGAGAGTGGGCGTGTGTTTACCGATTCAAAACTTCCTTCTTACGCTCCTGGCTCCTCGGATGAGATTCCGATTGACTTGGATCGCTTGGCCATAATCTCCCGAGGCGATGCCGAGTTTCAGCGAGAACTCTTGGGTATCTTTTTGGAAGATGCTTTAGTTTACATAGAAGAAGCTAAACTAGCACTGGCAATGGGAGACTATGTTACTACTGCCCGTCGCGCTCACCAACTCAAAGGTTCGAGCGCTACCGTAGCGGTTAAAGAGATGCCAGAGCTGGCAGCTAAACTAGAGAGTCATGTTCAAAACAACCAGCTCTTAGATGCAGGGGAAGCGATCGCACAATTGGAAAGGATTTTGGAAAGCGTTCAAGCCTTTATTGAAAAGGACTAGGATGGCTAGAGCGCCAGTTCAGTAATCCCAGAAATATTGATTTTTGGTAGGGGTTGCGGCTTCCAGGCAAAACCTCACACTCCAGTAGGGGCAATCCCCCGTGGTTGCCCCTACCACTAACTACTAACCAATAACTACTCGCCAGCTCTCACCTAGATATTTATTAGCTTGGAGTTCTCTGTCGGGTAGGCTTTTCTCTAGCTCCGATGACGGCTAAAGCCACCCCTATCAGTAATACGATCGCACCGCTCAACACTAATTCTCCCGGCACTTCTTTAAAAATCAGAAAGCCAAGCAAACTAGAACTAACAGGTTCAAACAAAATGCCAAGGGTGACGAGCGTTGGCGAAATCCAGCGTACTGCCCAATTCAGAGACGTATGGCCGAGAACTTGCGAGGCAATCGCCATCAACAGGATGTAGAGGTAAACGGCAACCGGATAGCCAACATAATTTGAACCGAAGATGAACGGTAGCGGTAACAGTACTAATGCCCCTGCGCTATAGGCAACTACCACATAGCTGCCGATACCCAAACCTCGTTGCTGAGCTTCGCGTCCCAAAAGGAAATACAGACTTGCCATCCAAGCTCCGATTAGAGCGAGGGAATTACCTAAAGTTGGGTTATTTCCAGGGGTAACCGCTCCCGCATCTCCCAAGGCAATGAGGATGCCACCTGCTAACGCGACGGCAATCCCAGCCATTGTTAGTCTTGTTGGTTTTTCCTTCCACCAAAGCCAAGAGAGCAGAGCTACCCAAACAGGATTCGTTGTCACTAGAGTAGTCGAGGCTGCGATCGAGGTGAAGGAAAGCGAAGTTATCCAGGTAGCAAAATGAAGAGACAAGCACAAACCCGCCGCCACCGCATAGCGTAAAGCCCCCGGCACGAGTTGGGTGGGTTGTAAGTTCCGCCAAGCGGGTAGCAGGAGTAATGACGCGATCGCCAATCGAGAAGCGGCGACGAAAAGACTAAATCCTACCCCACTGACTCCGGCAGATGCAATGGCCAAGCGAATAAAAATAGCTGCCGTCGAAATCGCCAGGACACCAACGAGTAGGACTAATCCTACTTGCCAAGGTTGTGGTTGTTTAAGGATTGTCATCTTTATCCAGGC
>DATNPT010000170.1:0-2960 GCA_036703075.1 Chroococcales cyanobacterium | reverse complement strand
GGCTTGAGCTACGGCTTCGCGCAACTTGATGACATCGGGGTAGTCGGGATACTCGCCGCCATTACAAAACGGCAACTGCATCTGGCGCAAGTCGAGCATTTGAGTGTCAGCCCCTAACGCTTGCACTCGCTGCATGGCTACGGCTAGAGCCATATAGCTAGAGGAATTCGGTCGTAGGCTACCGCCAATTCCAACAATTTTCACCATTTTTGGTTGACTCCCTTACTTAAGGCTATAGAACTACTTGGCTCAATCTAGTCAGCGGTGTTGAAGAAATTCCTCTACATAGAGGAGAATAAGTTGTTTGCAAACCGGAGTCATTATGACTACGCTTAATATAACGAATTTGATTTGAACTCGTCAACACCGCATCAAGTACCCGAAACCGGCACGATGAGCGGTGAGAGACCGTCACCGTAGGCAGATACGCTAAGAATTGACGAAGTTACACTAGAAATAAGTACAGATAGTTCAACTTGGCGTAACGCGCTGTACACAGGTTGATTGAAGGCAGGACGCACAAGGAAGTCTGATGAAAAACAGTTCCCGGATGAGAGGATGGATGGGAGATAAACTGGCAAGAGGTTCGACCGAGGGACGAACGACGCACAACGGTGTTGCCAAGCAACAGACTGCGCCGCGAAACTTCTGGCGTCTTGCCGCTAGTTTGCTCCTAGTTCAAGGGGTAGTCATGAGTACTCCAGCCCAAGCGCAGCAGACCGACCAAAGGACTCTCAGCTATGGTCAACTGTTGCAAAAAGTAGACGCAGGTGATGTCACCAAAGTCGAGATTGACCCATCGGTAGGGAAGGCAAAAGTCACTCTAAAAGGGCAAAAACCGTCCGATCCCCCCAAGGAAGTGTCCTTACTCGATCAAAATTCGGAGCTGATTGAGAAACTTCGCAGCAAGGATATCGATCTAGAAGTTGAACCCTCTAGTGATACTTCAGCCGCTTTGAGCTTGGTGGCAAACTTATTGTTGCTATTACTGTTACTAGCAGGATTAATGATGATCCTGCGACGATCGGCGAATAGCTCAGGTCAAGCGTTAAACTTTGGCAAATCGCGCGCGCGGTTCCAGATGGAAGCGAAAACGGGCGTGACGTTCAATGATGTTGCTGGCATAGAAGAAGCGAAAGAAGAACTGCAAGAGGTTGTGACCTTCCTCAAACAACCCGAACGCTTTACGGCTGTTGGAGCAAAAATCCCTAAAGGTGTTCTTCTAGTTGGCCCTCCCGGTACCGGGAAAACTCTTTTGGCAAAAGCTATAGCGGGAGAAGCTGGCGTTCCCTTCTTTAGCATCTCTGGCTCGGAATTTGTGGAAATGTTCGTCGGCGTTGGGGCTTCCCGCGTGCGCGACCTATTTAAGAAAGCCAAAGAAAACGCGCCCTGTCTCATCTTCATTGACGAAATTGATGCAGTGGGACGGCAACGGGGGGCAGGCATTGGCGGTGGTAACGACGAACGGGAGCAAACCCTCAACCAGTTGCTCACGGAAATGGACGGTTTTGAAGGGAACACGGGGATTATCATCATCGCCGCTACTAACCGTCCCGATGTGCTCGATACTGCACTCCTGCGTCCCGGACGCTTCGACCGACAAGTGATAGTTGATGCTCCCGATCTCAAGGGACGCCTCGGTGTCTTAGAAGTCCATGCTCGGAACAAAAAGATTGCCTCCGACGTTTCCCTAGAAGCGATCGCGCGACGGACTCCTGGCTTTACGGGTGCTGACTTAGCTAACCTGCTCAACGAAGCGGCTATTCTTACTGCCCGACGCCGCAAGGATGCGATTACTATGCTGGAAATTAATGATGCGATCGATCGCGTCGTTGCCGGTATGGAAGGCACCCCGTTAGTGGATAGCAAGAACAAGCGCTTAATCGCTTACCACGAAGTTGGACATGCCGTGATTGCCTCTGTTTTAACCAACCACGATCCGGTGCAGAAAGTTACCTTGATTCCTCGCGGACAAGCTCGCGGTTTGACCTGGTTTACTCCTAATGAAGAACAGGGCTTAGTGTCCCGCTCTCAGTTATTGGATCGCATCACAGCGGCATTGGGGGGTCGAGCCGCCGAAGAAGAAGTGTTTGGGGAATCCGAGGTGACTACAGGCGCTGGCGGTGACTTGCAAATGATTTCCTCTCTGGCACGACAGATGGTGACGCGCTTTGGCATGTCAGACTTAGGCCCCTTGTCTCTGGAAGGTTCAGAAGGAGAAGTATTTCTCGGCGGCGGTTTGCTGTCAACGAGATCGGAATACTCTGAGCAAGTTGCTGCTCGAATTGATTCTCAAGTTCGCACCATTGTTCAGCATTGTCACGACAAAGCCCGCCAAATTGTTCGGGACAATCGCGTGGTTATCGATCGATTAGTCGAGCTGTTAATTGAGAAGGAAACAATTGATGGCGACCAACTGCTAGCTATTATGAACGAGCAAACTCGATTACAAGATGAAAATCTAGTGGTTAGTGGTTAGTCGTTAATTGTTAGTTTTTAGGTAAATGCATCATTGTTCTATCAGCTCAGGGTATTTCAGCGAAAATCCAACCAACTACTAACTACTAACAAAGTGCCGCCCTAAGAGGGGCGGCATTTTTCAATCTCGTTGTTGCGCGTGAGCAGAGACAGACCCAGCTTTCTGGTCGGCATACATTGCCCGAAGCACTAGGGCTGGGTCTACATATTGGTTGCCATACTTTAACCCCCAGTGTAAATGAGGCCCGGTAGTGCGACCAGTCATCCCGACCCGACCAATTCTGGCTCCTGCTGGTATTTGTTGACCTTCCCAGATTTGAATCCCACCAGCCTGGTCGATCGTATAACGACCATAACTGCTCGTTTCCACATGTCCTTTCATATGGCAGTAGATGTGCTGCCACGCTCCCGATTGGATTTTAATCGAGGTGCCGCAGAGGGTATTGTCAGAGACTTCTACCACCTGACCCGTCCACCAACTG
>DATNPT010000165.1:0-25903 GCA_036703075.1 Chroococcales cyanobacterium | reverse complement strand
CGGGTATAAAGCCATCGGTTTTGAGGGTTACCTCGCAACTCTAGGCGATCGACCTGTATGGGGTCTAGCAGTAGTAGGCAAAAATTGGGTAATGGCTGCTCTGGATTTGGGGATGGTGGAGAAAAGGCAGCGTTGTCTTGGGCTCTTGCTTTGCCAGGGTCAGGCCAGGCAAATTGTAATCGAGCTGCATCAGAAAGGTCTTGCCACGTTCTCTGACGTGCATGGTTGAGTGCTGAGTTTGGATCGTCTGCACCGACAAGAGTCAGCTGACCTGTGAAACGAAATTGCTCCCGCGTTTTAGGAAAGTACCAGCACACTTCTCCCCATGACTGGTGCTGAATTTGGTTAGCTTTCTGGCTACGGGAATCGGTAATAATCTTGAGCTGGTTTGTATCCTCTAAAAACCCACGAAACACAACTGTGCGGTTAGCCGGACGCCCATCGGCTCGAACAGTTGCCAGTTGGAAATAACGGGCATAGGGAAGGCTGCGGTTGTTGTGGAGAGC
Organism: Chroococcales cyanobacterium; assembly: GCA_036703075.1. GTDB lineage: Bacteria > Cyanobacteriota > Cyanobacteriia > Cyanobacteriales > Coleofasciculaceae > DATNPC01. The sequence goes on along the minus strand of DATNPT010000165.1, from coordinate 25,397 downwards.
GCGAGCTAAAAGCGATCGCCAAGGAGCAAGAGACATGGTTTTATCTTTTACAGTGAGCAGTTATCAGTGGCCAGTGACCAGTATGAGAGTGGGAGGAAGGAGACCCGCAATCGTTGCATGGTAGGTTTCACGAGGAGTCTCGCATCCGGAGCGTGAAACCTGGTCACTGTTCACTGTTCACTGACCACTGTTTTAAAGCCGTTCTCCTCAAGGATGAGGTATAAGGTTCAAAGGATGAGAGAGCATGGGGAACTCGGGGTTCCCTTTGGGGATAAGGGGCAATGGGGAATAGGCAGGAAAGTTAGATGTACCTCAGTGATACAAGAATCGCTATAATTGACGCCAGCTCTACGTCTAGCGCAAATTCTTGATATTTTCAAGTTTTGACCCTATATCTAATATCGCTTATATTCAGGGTCTAGTAAAAACAGGGATAGACTTTGAATATGGTTCGAGAGCTTGAGCGAGAACGCCAGATAGACAATTTTCCCAAAACAGCACCTGCTGCTAACCCAGTATTTTTTAGGACTTACAGCCGTCGCACAGAAGAGGGGCGAGAGACTTGGGAGCAAGTCTGCGATCGCGCTATTGGTGGCTTAGCGAAACTGGGAAAGCTGACGAGTGAAGAAACCGCTCTCCTCAGCCGGATGATGCGCCAAATCAAAAGTCTTCCTTCCGGTCGCTGGCTTTGGGTTGGAGGTACGCAATGGATTGAAAAACAAGAGAACTTCTCCGGTGCCTACAACTGTACCAGTACTAATGCAGTGGACTGGCATGCTTTCGGCTTAATGATGGATTTAGCCATGATGGGCTGTGGCACGGGTGCAGTTTTAGAACCCAATTACATCAATCAGCTCCCAGCCATTCGTAATCATTTGGATCTCACTGTAAAGAGTGATATTGGCTCTACCCCAGTTAGCGATCGCCGCGAACGGACAGAAGTAAAGATTGAGGGTGATTGTGCTTACATCTATGTCGGAGATTCTCGCCAAGGTTGGGTTAAGTCATATCAAACCCTGCTGGAACTCTCCAGTGATGAGCAGTTTTCAGGAAATGTCCAAGTCGTTATAGACCTCAGCGATGTTCGTCCAGCAGGAGAACCATTAAAAGGTTTTGGCGGAGTTGCCAATCCTGTTAAATTACCAGAACTTTATCAGCGCTGCTCATCAATTTTGAATAAGGCCGTTGGACGCCAATTAAATTCAGTGGAGTGCTGTCTATTAATTGACGAAGCTGCTGTCACAATCGTTGCTGGAAACATCCGAAGAAGTGCAGGAATTCGCCAGTTCGATTCCAACGATGAATTAGGAGCTAATGCTAAGACAAATCTTTGGCAGCAAGATGAAAATGGGAACTGGCGCATCGATCCAGAGCGAGATGCTCTGAGAATGGCAAATCACTCTCGTGTCTTTCATCACAAGCCAACGTTGGAAGAATGTGTTGATGCTGTTCGTCAACAGTATTACAGTGGAGAGGGAGCAATTCAATGGGCAGGTGAAGCTATAGCTAGAGCAAACTGCGATCTGCTGTCAACTCAAGAGCTAAGAAAAGATTTTCTGAAATCTTACGCACAAGGAACAGCAAAACAGTGGTTGCAGGAACGCTATCCGACACTAGATTCTTATGAGATAGAGCATCGGTTAGCGCGTGTTGGTTTAAATCCGTGTGGTAAGTAATTTTGCCTCACGTTAAAAACCCCGCAAAATCGGTAGAGGCTGAGATGTTAATACCGAGGTAACTAAAGGAACTAAAAAGCCTTTAACACCGTACAGCGTAGAGAGTGACCCTAGATGACAATGAAAAGAGTTTTCTAGAATATAATCTCTCCAAGAGTGCGGGGGCATATATGACCAGTAATTTTTATAACTACTCAGATTTTATTACTTAAGGTCATAGGTGTAAAATGTACGCGGAGCTACCGCAAATCTCCAAAGCGGTAGAACTAAAGGATAAAAAGCCTTTAGGGTAACAATCACTGGAAATTATAGGCAGCAATTTTCACTGCAATTTGGCTGAAATTCATCTCAACCAAATCGATCCATTCAACTACAAAGAACAAGAGGAGGCTTTCACAGCAGGAGCGCTTTCCGTAGCGGTACTGCTCAACCACCAATTTATTGAGGAACGTTACCGTAAGTCGCGGGAGTTAGATCCGATTGTTGGTGTCTCGTTCACGGGCTTATTCGATTTCTTTGTCGCTGCCTTTGGAGTAGAGTGGTTGCGTTGGTGGGTCGAGGGACGACCAGAGACTGCCCAAGGCTTGCAATTCAAGCAACAGGAGAAAGAGTACTTGACTCGCTGGCGAGAAATTGTGGAGCGGACGATTTGGGGTTATTGCGATAGCGTAGCGGAACGCGATAGCGTTCATCGCAACAATCTCAAGCGCCCCAACCGCTGTACAACTGTCCAACCGAGCGGCACCAAGTCTCTCTTAACGGGTGCAAGTCCAGGATGGCACCCACCCAAGTCCCAACGCTTTATTCGCCGGATTACGTTCCGCAAAAACGATCCAGTGGCTCTCGCTTGCATCGATTACGGTTACAACGTCATACCTTCCCAGTCCGATAAAGATGAAAATGGCAATCTTTTGAACGATCCATTTCATCCCAAAGCAACGGAATGGCTGGTGGAAATCCCAGTGACTGTCAGCTGGGCGGATTTACCTGGGGCTGATGAAATTGATATCTCCAAGTTCTCTGCTCTCACCCAACTGGACTTTTACCTCCAAGTCCAAAAATGGTATGTACGACACAACACCTCGGCTACGATCGAACTACGCCAAGATGAAGTTGAAGCTCTAGGCAACCGGATCTATGAAGCGATCCAAAATGATGAGGGGTATATCTCGGCTGCTCTTCTAGCTCGCTTTGACGATCACCAGAGCTTCCCACGATTGCCCTTCGAGCCAATCTCTAAAGAGCAGTACGAGCAACTGGTACAACAAGTACAATTGCGGCGCAAAATCAATGACTTTCATGTAGCTCTGAGGCAATATGATTCAGCGGAAATGGAAGAAGCTGGTCCAGCCGGTTGCGATTCCGACAAGTGTCTATTACCCGATAGTACTCCCAATGCCTGACTAATTTGAGGGTTCTTAGGACTTACGCAAAACCTCTATTTGTAGGCTGTGTTAGCGTAGCCTGACGCACCACGAGCGCTATAGATGGTGTAGCTGCGTAAGTCCTGTTCTGCAAATTTTGGCTGAGCCTACAAGTAGTGGTTTGCAGGTTCAGAAAAGCTCTACTGCTGGCATCAGCCAAATCCCCAAATATTGGTAACAATAAATACAGAAAATTGATTGAGGTTAGTCAGCCGCTAACGAGTCAGTTTGATCGTTGAATTAAGAATGCCACACGTTTAAAGAGCACAAGCGTCAATTCAACCACTACAACACTCTCTTCTTCTGGGCTAACTCAATCGGACACGCTAGAATCCCAGAGGAATCAGTCATACACCCATGACTCAACACAAGGAGACACTTAAATAATGTTCCTCGACGAACTAACACCAATTTTTAAAGAACTGTCCAAACAGCCTGTTGCTTTCTTTGGCGGATTTTTTTCTGGAGTATTTCGACTAAATCTTTCAGATGACCCAGTTAAAACTTGGTTAGATGAGCAAGTTGGCTCTACTGGATACACTAGTGCTTCTACAGGGAGCGAGAACGGGAAAACCAGCGGTCCTCAATCAATTTCGATTGATTAAGAGCAAATTTAATCCAAAAAAGCATAAATAAAGGGGTCTACCTAAAGAAAGTAGACCCCTTTTTCCTTTTGTGTCGTCTAAGATGTGAGTTAGATAACCACTTAAGACAAAACTGTAGGCTATCATTACCAATATGCAAAAGTTCAGTTCTACCTTTGGTTAGGTTTTTGGTTGAGCGATCGCGTTTAGAATCGCTCGTTCTTGAAAATTTGCCACGGGTGAATCAGATACGATGTGAAGCAACTAGTAGAGTTTCACTCTAGTCTCTGACTCTGAACTTGAGTGCCACTTTCAGTCTTACGCGATCGACATGACCATATACATCGGAAACCTGTCTTACCAAGCCACCGAAGAAGACTTGAGTTCAGTTTTCTCCGAGTACGGTACCGTCAAGCGGGTCGTTTTGCCCACCGACCGCGAAACTGGTCGAATGCGGGGCTTTGCCTTTGTTGAAATGACAGACGACGCTCACGAAGATGCTGCCATTTCTGAACTAGATGGTGCTGAATGGATGGGACGTCAGTTGAGAGTGAATAAAGCAAGACCTAGAGAGGAGAATCGTAGTGGTGCAAGGCGTAGCAACAGATAAGAATTTTCTTTTATAGACCAAGCATCGACCATCGGCGTCTATCAAAATCCCAAATAGAAGTAGCGAGTTGCATTCGGATGTTAACAAAGCGGTTCGCTGACTACATCTCGAGCGCAGAAGCCGATCTCTTTGGGAGCAGCTATGAGATTTTTCCGTCGGTGAGGAGTTCTAGCAAATTCTCAGCAGAATAGGGGCGTCTATAGGCATACTGGAGAAAGAGGGCAGTTGCAACGACGCCCAAAAATTCTCTTAAAGTTGACGTAAGCAACGATGAAACGTAGACCCAGATCGACCAGCATCCCTAGAGACAGAGATAGAGATACATACCCAGCTTCTACACCCTCTTTCTTCAACATAACGAACATCGCTATTATGGCGGCGATCTTTATATTGGGAGTTGGGATTGGTATTGGTTTTAGCTCTACGGCAACATTCGACCCAGGAAATGTAGCTTCCCGTGAAGTCATTGACCGCAATGCACCCAATGCTGAGCTTTGCGTTCAGTATGGAGCGAGTGCGATGGTCACCGATTTACGTGTTTTCGTGACGCTCAACCCGTTTAACGTCTACGTTACCCAGCCCAAGATGCAACCGGGATGTGTTCTGCGCCAAAATAACTGGGCAGTTCTCGAACAGAGGAAAGCCGTAACATCAGAGCAGGTGTCAGATTGCAAGCGACGGATGAATACATTTGGCTTCACTGGTGCGCTGGAGAGTAAACCTGAAATCAATTGCGTCTATCAAAATGAGGCTGCTGGTAATCTCTTCCTGAATCAACCGGGTGGCGTTGAGTCACGGCCAGAAACTAGCAATTTTTAACGTCCTTAGCTTTTTTGGGATAGCCTAGGTCTTCTCCGGCTAGGAGAGGATAGGTAATATTTGCCCGATAGTGGTCGGTGGATCGAAGAGTACGGGTCATAGAAAAGCGATCGCATTAAGCTGGAGTGCGATCGCGATTTCCATTCATTGCTGTCTGGTTACGAAGATGGTTCATCCACAGTTGAAGCAACAGACAGATGGTATTGCCCTCCTATGTCTTTTAAATCAAAATCAATAATCAGTCGTTTGTACTCGGAAAAATAGCGTTTTTTCCTGGAGATGAATTGGCTAACTATTTCCTTAAATTCTGTTTTCACTTGCTCGGGAGCATCGGGCATTCCTTCTGCCTGCATCTTCTCAATATGCTCTTGCTGTTCGGACTCGGAAAAAAAGGAGGCATTCCAAGCCACGACAGCTACAGTCAATAGCTTTTGCATGGCTTCTTCGGTATCAGCTTGTTGTTTGTAAGGTGCGATGAAATCTTCTAGAACTTCAGACATTTTGGCTTCTCCTTCTGGAGCAAGGACAAACTCAGAGGAGGGTAAGGGAGATTGTTTTAACTTGTTGTGAAAAGCCTCAAAGTTTTTCTGGCGTTGAACAGACTTTTTCTGCTGAGTGAGCAAGTATCCAAACTCTTTTGATTTTCTAGCCATGAGTCTATGCTGAATCTATGCTGATGTATTTAACTTACTCCTTACAAAGGGAAGATTAGCGATGCCGTCTTTCCCGACTCCCTACGCCCCAACGTAACCCTAGATAGTCTTCTCTCAAGCGAGTAAAAGCGCATCGAAGAATTTCCGATTCGGTAAACGCTGTGTTGATGTTACTTTTTTACGTCGGTGACGATCGATATGCCCTCTTAGGCAGACAGGTGGTGGAGGTGATTTCGTTGGTAGAACTCAAGACGCTGGCGCTCACGCCAAATTATGTCGCCGGTTTACTGAACTACCGAGGCAGGATTATACCCGCGATCGATTTATGCCAATTGATTGCCGAAAGACCTTATCATCCTTACCTGAGTACCCGGATTATCGTAGTCAATTACTCAGGTGACGAGCAAGCAACCTATCTGTTGGGGTTGATTGCCGAGCGGGTGACAGATACTTTAGATATCACAGAATCTGACGTGGTGGATTCGGGAATACAAGTAGATGCAGCGCCTTACCTGGGAGCGATAGTCACAGATGAACGAGGCATGATTCAATGTATCCAAGTGGAGTCTCTTTTAACAGAATCACAGCGAAAATACTTACTGCCAGAGCAGCAGTCTTTTACCTAAGTGTCACAAGCAGCAATCGAAGCTTTACTTCAACAAAAAATCGGCTTAGACCCAAACATTATAGGCTCGAATCAGATTGCTAGAGCCGTGCATCAACGCTTGCTCGCTTGTGGTTTGTCGGATGTAAAAACGTACCGATTGCTACTGGAGACATCGCCAGAGGAACTAGATGCACTGATTGAAACAATCGTTGTACCTGAAACCTGGTTATTTCGCGATCGCGAACCTTTCGCATTTTTGAGTCACTATGTCAAGACCGAATGGCTACCAGCTTCTCCCAACAACGTCCTGCATATATTGAGCCTCCCCTGTTCGACGGGTGAAGAGCCTTACTCGATCGCGATTTGTCTGCTAGAAACTGGTTTACAGTCAAATAACTTCCAGATTGATGCCGTTGACATTAGCCAAAAAGCCCTCGACTATGCCCAAGAGGGTATCTATACTCAAAAATCCTTTCGGGGTGGCAATCTCAGCTTACGGCAACTGTACTTTAATCCAGTAGGAACTAAGTATCAACTCAAGGAACTAGTCAGAAATAGCGTTCGCTTCACTCGTGGCAATATATTAGAGCCTCTATCTCTTCAGGAAAAAAAACCGTACCATGTGATTTTTTGTCGCAACTTATTCATCTACTTTACCCCTGCGGCTAGAAAGCGAGCCATTCAAGTTTTAAGTAGTTTACTAACCGATCGGGGTTTACTGTTTGTCGGGCATTCGGAAACCAGTGCCATTCCACCTTTAAAATTTGTGCCAGTCAGCCACCCCTTGGCTTTTGCTTTTCGCAAACTGGAACAAACACAAGACTTAATAAAAACAAAGGCGCTGACGAGTCAGAGTCGGTTGAGAAGACGAGAAGGAAAACTCAGCAATCTTTCTCCAAAACCAGATGAAAAGACGGACGTATCAGCTACTTCTAGAAGAGAGCGAACAGCCAAAAAAAACGTCCCACTACCATCTCCAATCTCACCTTCTCAACCCACAATAGCTAACCCAGAATCAACACTGGAAACAGCTAGAGTTTTAGCCGATCGCGGTCAGTTGAATGAAGCCGCTACGTTATGCGAAACTTACCTGAGCCAAGCTCGTGTGAATGCAGAGGCTTACGTTTTGTTAGGTCAAGTGCGTCAAGCGCAAGGACAAGAAGATCAGGCTGTCCAATGCTTTGAAAAAGCAATTTATCTAGAACCCAATTGTTATGAAGCACTTATTCATCTAGCTTTACTTAAAGAACATTCAGGGGATGTTAAGGGTGCTACTCTTATTAGACAGCGAATTCAACGAATCAAGAATTTATACTTGTAAATTATAAAATTAGGTGGATGCAGACTTTGGAATTTGCAGGTTTATATTTTTATAGTAAGCAATTAGCCAAGGAATAATGGATGTTTAGAACTAATTCTTTACAAGCCCGCATGTTCGGCGCATTTCTATTCATGGGTCTAATTGTACTCATTGTGGCGTTAATCGGCTGGAGCGGAAATGCACGACTGAGCAACCATATTAAAACTATTGGTGAAAACACCTTTCCTAGCGCGATCGCTCTTTTAAAAATTGATGCAGGGCGCAGTGATATTCAATCTGCCGAGCGATTACTGCTCAATACCAGAATAGCTCGACAGGTAAGACAAGCCACTTTAAATAGAATCAATCAGACTTGGGAGCAGATCGATGAAACCTTAAAAGACTACCAAAGCCTTCCCCGCAGCCAGCAAGAAAACGAACTATATCAAATATTTCTGAGGGATTGGGATAGATGGAAGCAAACCAGTGAAGAATTCAGGCAACTGAATGCTACTTTTGAGGATTCTAGTACAATCACTCCACTCCGCCAACAGATTGAATTGTTGCAGCAAAATCGAGGAAATTCGCCAGAATTTGCAGCCGCCCAAGCAGCAGAAGCAGATGTTAATAAGATGCTCGATTATACTTTTAATCAGAAAGAGCCTGCTTTTCGAGCTGTCGATCGCTCCCTGGACGCGCTCATCGAATTTAATCGAAAATCGGGGGGTAACGTTACTCAATCAGCCGTTAAGGATGTAAGTAGAACAACCTTCTGGGTTTTAGTTGGCATGCTCATCGGCCCGTTGACGGCTATCGTGTTTGGTCTTTACTTTAGTAACACCGTTGCTAGACCTTTAGGCAACAAAATTGTGGAAGTTGTAGGAGTAGCTGACAAAATCTCTAAAGGCGATCTGACTAGTAGAATTCAACCCACTGATGAACGAGATGAAATTAGCAAATTACAGCTAGCTTTTCATCGCATGACTCAAAGCCTCAACTCACTTATTCGCCAAGTGCAGCAGTCGGGTATCCAAATCACCACTTCCACTACCCAAATTTCAGCTAGTGGGAGAGAATTAGAAGCTGCTGTTACAGAACAAGTTGCCTCAACCAATCAAGTGGTTGCTACAGCACGAGAAATTGCTGCCAACTCCGAACAACTCGTCAAAACAATGGATGAAGTCAGTGACTTATCGCAGGTTACTGCTGATGCAGCGACGGAGGGTCAAAAAAACTTGATTCGGATGCAGACAACCATGCGTCAATTGGCAGACGCTACCAATTCTATTTCTGCTAAATTAGGCCTCATTAGCGAGAAAGCTAATAATATTAATAGCATTGTTATTACGATTACTAAGGTTGCCGATCGCACAAATTTACTGTCACTCAATGCCGCAATTGAAGCAGAGAAAGCGAGAGAATATGGATTAGGGTTTGCAGTTGTTGCTCGGGAAATTCGCCGACTAGCCGACCAAACGGCTGTTGCCACCTTAGATATTGAAAGCATGGTTAAAGAGATGCAATCGGCCGTATCAACTGGAGTAATGGAAATGGATAAATTTACAAAAGAAGTAGTTCGTGGAGTCGAAGACGTTGGTATCATCGGCATGCAACTCGGACAGATTATTGAGCAAGTGCAATCCTTGTATCCGCGCTTTGAAACCGTGAGTGAAGGGATGGAAGCTCAGTCTCAAGGAGCGCAACAAATTAGCGATGCAATGCTTCAATTGAGAGAAGCCTCCGTACAAACCGCTGAAGCGTTGCGAGAAACGAATCGTGCCATTGAACAATTAAACGAATCGGCTCAAAACTTGCGGCAAGAAACCTCTCGATTCCAAGTAGATTTATAAGGATGAGAGAACTTATGAAAAACAGTCCCAATCCAAACTATAAAATTCAAAAGCTCACATCGAATGCTTGCTGGAATCAGATTGGAGTTGGGGGGGATGGCTCCTGTGCAGAACTGCAAACTTATACTCATTGCCGTAACTGTCTAGTTTACTCGGCTTCTGGACGCCAACTCTTGGAACGCAAAGCCCCAACTGGGTATCTTCAAGAGTGGACTGACTTACTCACTCGACAACAGGACGAACAGGCGGTTGACACCCTCTCAGTCGGTATGTTCCGCATAGGAGGAGAATGGTTAGCACTACCCGCAGCATTATTCACAGAAGTGACTGAACCGTCACCCATTCATACCCTACCGCATCGCAGTAATAAAACTCTCCTGGGGATTGTCAGCATCCGAGGTGAAATTATGCGGTGCATCTCCCTTAATGAAATCCTGAAATTGGAAGCTGTGTCATCCAATCAAATGCTGAATCATCTAGTCTATAAACGGATGGTTGTTGTCGAGGTTGAAGGAAACCATTGGGCGTTTCCAGTGGATGAGATTTATAGCATTGGGCGCATCAAGGCAACAGAATTACAGAATGTCCCTGCAACGATTTCTAAGGCAACAGGAACTTATACAAAAGCGATAGTGAACTGGGAGGGTAAAAGCGTCAGTTTGCTCGATCATGAATTACTGTTTTACAGCCTCAATCGCAGAATTTTGTAAAAGTCAAGATATGACTAATAAAGTTTTTTTATTTTTCTGTAGAATCTTGTCTATTTCATCCTTAGACTGTTTAAAGGCACCGATCGCAGATCGAGGTGAGGGATGAGCGAGATACCAGAGATACCAATAGAAGAACTGAAAGAGTCAGCGGCTGACTTCGAGCTAGGGAATCTGAAACTAGAGCTTACAGGGACACTAGAGCGACTCAAGGAGAACTCTGAGGCTTTGAGCCAACTTCACGCATTGCTCTTAGAGGCCTTGGAGCAATGCTCTCAGGCTTTGAGCGAGCAGGAAGCTGCGGTTTCTAGCAGCAGAGAACGGAGAATTCCTCATGACTGAGCTTAGTAAGATGGATAACAAAAGCGATCGCTAAAGTATTACTACTGAGAGATGGCAACTCGTCTAGATTGTGCAACGTCAACTAGCAACTATTTCTCGAATCGATCCAGAGGAGTTCCTGCATGATTGAATTAGGTGAAAGCAACCCTAAGTAATTGAAACCTGAGGGGTATCGAGATGATGGAATTTTATCTATGGGCGATTTTTGTCCATCTCTATTTGGCAGCAATCCTCTTACTGCTTCGGTACTACAAATTTGAGCCTCGAAACAAAAAGGAATCTTTCCTGTTTTCCATATTCATAGGGATGTGGGTACCGTTTATCAGCGCCTGTATCGGTGCGCTTGCCGTAGGAACTATCATCTCTATGCCATTGTTTCTCCTCTCCTCTAAAGCTAGAAAGTATTTTTTCGGACGAAAAGGTCGCAGAGGATGGAGAGCTAAGAAGGTTTGACTTTTGTAGGGAGACGTCTGTGAGCGAAGCAGACGTACCAAGAAAAAACCCCAGTCATCCTGGGGAGATGTGCTGGGGTATTCTACCAAACTTCAACTTCTGGTTACTAACTAGTTTTTGGCTTGGGAGAAATATGGCTTCAAAATGAAGAACCTCTAGTATGGCTTGATTAAGCTATTGTAGGTTTCTACTAAACACCTTAAGGATTCAGGACTGACCTAACGTCTTACTAAAGAGAGACTTAAGATGAAGTTGCCATGTAAGAACTACTACAAAAGCACTAGTGCAAGAAGGCTCTTATGCAGGAAGCTCCAGGGCAGAAGGATAGAAAGCTTTTACAGTAAACTAACTTTTTAACCTTTTTCAACTGGATACTTATTTTCGCCACGCTGCACTAGTCGTTGGTTACTGCTCACTGCTCACTGTTCACTGTAAACCCTCATCCTAAGCTGAATGTCACTGACTTAAGCATTAATCAACCCTTGCGCGGGGGTTTGGGGAGACGCTTGTCCCCAATGGGGGTTTGGGGAAACCCCCAAGTCCGGGTTTTCTTTAATACCTGCAACTTTCGCCTTAAGTCAGTGCCATTCATCCTAAGCTCCCATTCCTGAATACTGTTTTAGTCCCTGACGCCATAGCCAACGGTTCAAGATAAAAAACAGTAGGCTCCAACCCAGCGTTACTAAAATTCCTCGCCCAATCTCCACGGGTAGCCCAATCAAAATTGCGGCGGGAAAGTGAACTAGATAGGGAAAGGGCGTCCAAATCGCCACTTCAAGCACCTTTGGCGGAAAGACTTCTAGAGGAGCGGTGACACCCGAAAGAAATAAGTAGAATAAAAACCAGACTTGTTCGATCGCGCTAGCACGTTCCGTCCAAAAAGCGAATAGAGCAAACGTATACTGCATCAAAAAGCGCAGAGTGAACGCCATGACTACGGCTAAGATAAACAGCAACACTCTGCTAAGACTCGGTTGCCAAAGCGCATGAGGATAGAGCAAGAAAAATAAACCCACTAGCAGTAGTGCAAACGGTAGACGAGCAAGACGCTCAGATAGGTGCGCGGCAACGTGGTGCCAGACTGGGTCAATCGGTTGTAACAGTCGGGGGGAAAGCTTCCCTTGCACGACTTCCTTTTCAAACTCCCAAGCAACCCAAACCACTGTGAACTGGCGAACGAGAAAAACAGTGAGAAAGTAACGAGCGAAATCCGCAGGCTCCAGACCAAACTTCCCTCCCTGAGATGCTTTCGTCCAAACACCCATCATAATCAGTGGCAACGTTCCCGATAGCGCCCACAGAAACAACTCCGCTCGGTACTCCAGCATGTAGGCATAGTAAACCGAGAGGAAGGATTGAACGGTTTTGATGACTCGGTTCATAATTTTCAAGAAACTACTCCAGCCCGGAAGACGCGACCAATCACTTCCTCAATCGGTGGCTCGCTGACTGTCAAATCGACGACTTCCAACTCAGCCAGAATTCGGGACACTGTACTCGTCAGCGCTTCGCGCTTCACCAAAAAACGCACTTCCCGACCTTCCACGGATTCTAGTTCCGCATAGGTCGATAACTTTTCAGCGGGCAATAAGTTAGCCAGTTCCAGTTTGACTTCACGATAAGGAGCAAAGCGGTCAACTAAGCCCTCAAGAGAGCCATCATAAATCAGCTCACCGGCATAAATCAGCAATACGCGCTGACACAACGCGGTGATGTCTGCCATGTAGTGACTAGTCAAAAGTATCGTGGCACCTGTGCGTCGGTTATACTCGCGCAAGAAGTCACGGACTCCAACTTGAGCGTTGACATCCAATCCCAACGTTGGCTCATCGAGGAACAGTAGTTGAGGTTGGTGGAGTAGTGCTGCCAGCAGTTCGGCTTTCATCCGTTCGCCGAGAGAGAGCTTCCTCACGGGTTGAGTAAGTTTCCCTTCTAAAGCAAGCATCTCTGTCAGTTCCCCGATGCGATGGCGAAACTCTTTGTCAGAGATTCCATAAACAGCAGCATTGATTCTCAGGGAGTCCAGTGCTGGTAAGTCCCAAAGCAACTGCTGCTTTTGCCCCATGACTAGGGTAATCTTCTGCAAAAAGTCTTTTTGACGCCGGAAGGGAACGTGGCCTGAGACTCTGACTCTGCCGCTTGACGGGTGAATGAGTCCTGTCAGCATTTTTAGTGTGGTGGTCTTTCCCGCGCCATTAGGACCGAGAAACCCGACCACTTCTCCCATCTCAATCTGAAAAGAAATATCTTGAACAGCTTTCACCGAGCGGTAGGTGCGGTGCAGAAAGTGGGTTAACGTGCCTTTAAGCCCTGGTTCTTTAACTGCTACCGGGTAGACCTTACTCAGGTTCTCAACCACAACGATAGACATAAATTTTCAATTTACACAAAACCCACGTAAAAACTTATCCTGTTTTGAGTGACGGCAAGCAGAAGCTTTCAGCTTTCATGCTTGCTGGTGGAAAATCTCAGGAATGCAGACTGATGGACTTGAAGAGTCTTACAGCATACAAGCATCCTAAGTCATGCAGACCACGTCTCTCGATCGCTTTTCTCGTCACACCGCGTCAGCACTGATTACCAGCTACCAGAAACACATTTCCCCTAAAAAAGGCTTTTCATGCGCTCATCGCGTGCTGCATGGCGGTGAGTCTTGTTCTGGCTACATTAAGCGTACCATTCTAGAACAGGGACTAATGCGAGCAATACCCCTTTCTCGTCGCCGCTTTCGAGCCTGCAAAGCTGCCAGCCAAGTGCTGAACACGAGGAGAACCGCTTGGCAACGCATGCAAGTTGAAGATGATGGCAATGAAAATGCAGACAGTGATGAGCAGTCACAAGCGTCTAAAAAGATTGCAAACGGTAATTTTAGGAACTCTTCTACATCTAATCCGGGAGCGAGAAATTCTTTTTGTTCGGATACATCTTGTCTAGATACACCTTGTTCGGATTGCGACTGTACGGGGCTGACAGATTGTGGAACTTTAAGTTGTGACGGTGTTAGCACTATTCCAGATTGTAGTGCAATAGACTGTAGTGGAACTGATTGTAGCGCTCATGACTGTAGTGCGATCGATTGCAGTGGAGCTGATTGTAGTGCATTCGATTGCAGCTTTGGTAGTTGTAGTTAATGCATTTGCCTTTGATGCGCTTGTCTGAACTCTTAGAGAAATGCGATCGCAGTTTTTTCAGCCTGCAAACGAATGTTTGATAACTTCATTGCTCCTAACTAATTTTAAATAACCAATTGTATTACAAGTAATATTTTAGAATTTTTAATATAACTCGAATTTACTCTAGATTTTAATAATTAAACAAAAATTAATCCTGTATAATCCAAAACGAATATTGCAGGAAAAGATTGGCAACGCTAGCTAGTTGTGACAGGGTGCCAATGACAGTCAACCTCAAGTAAGAGAAGGCACCGAGGCGTAACCTCTTGCTAGCTATTCCTTGTTTATTGCTAGCGAAAAAATACTAATTATTCAATCCTCTAAGTCAGAGTGAACCTACTGAGGAGGGTTTTGTTTGTTTGTTTCGCTGTCTTAGCTTAGCGAGACGCGATCGGGTTCTTTTGCAATTGGCAGCTATTCTAATGCCATCTAACTACAGTCAAGCTAGTCTCTAATCAAATATAATTATGATTGCCTTTCCCGGATATCAGATTCTTACCCAAATCTATGAAAGTGCTAATTCTTTGGTCTATCGAGGCATCCGAGAACAGGATAATCAATCCGTAATCCTCAAAGTACTCAAAGAAGACTATCCCACACAGCAAGAACTAACCCGCTATAAACAGGAATATGAAATCACTCGCAATCTAAACACAGATGGAGTGGTTAAGGCTTATAGCTTAGAACCTTATCAGAGAACTTTGGTCATTATCCTTGAGGATTTTGGCGCATCATCCTTAAAGCAACTGATGAATAACCCTGTAGGGGCAAAGCATGCTTTGCCCCTACCTGAATTTCTCCGCATCGCTATCAAGACAGCCGATATTTTGGGTAAGATTCACGCTGCCAATGTCATCCACAAAGACATTAACCCCTCCAATATCGTCTTTAACCCAGAAACAGGACAACTCAAAATCATCGACTTTGGCATTTCCACCCAATTAACCCGCGAAAATCCCACGCTAAAAAATCCCAATGTTTTAGAAGGCACTTTAGCCTATATGTCGCCAGAGCAAACGGGACGGATGAATCGTTCCTTAGAGTACCGCACGGACTTTTATTCTCTTGGTGTTACCTTCTACGAACTGCTCACCGGAAAACTACCGTTTGAGACGACTGATGCGCTGGAGTTGGTGCATTGTCATATCGCTAAAGTGCCTCCGTCGCCGCATGAAATTAATCCAGATATTGCCAAAGTCGTTTCAGATATGGTGATGAAACTGATGGCGAAAACGGCTGAGGAACGATACCAAAGTGCTTTCGGCATTCAAGCGGATTTAGAATTGTGTTTAACTCAGCTAGAGTCTAATGGAGAAATACCAGAGTTTTCCCTCGCTTCTCAAGATATTTCTGATAAGTTTCAAATTCCCCAAAAACTCTACGGACGTGAGGCGGAAGTTGAAACCTTACTGACGGCATTTGAGCGAGTCACTGCCGGTAGTGGGTTAACCTCTCCCCCTACTCCTCTCCTGGTAGGAGAGGCGAGCCAAACTCCCCTCTTCCCCAGCAACGAAGGAGGGTTAGGCCGAGTTGAAATGATGCTCGTTGCTGGTTATTCCGGCATTGGCAAATCAGCACTAGTTGCCGAAATTCACAAACCTATCACTCAAAAGCGCGGCTATTTCATCTCTGGTAAATTTGACCAATTTCAGCGAAATATTCCCTACTCGGCTGTCGTCAGTGCGTTTAAGGAATTGGTGCGGCAACTATTAACTGAAAGCCAAGCGCAACTCAACCGATGGCGAGAAAAACTATTAACTGCACTTAGTTCCAATGGTCAGGTCATTATTGATGTGATTCCAGAAGTGGAACTGATTGTCGGCAAGCAGCCAGCCGTTCCTAATTTAGGACCAACCGAGTCACAAAATCGTTTTAATCTCGTCTTTCAAAACTTCATTCGAGTATTTTGCACAAAAGAACATCCCTTAGTTATCTTTTTGGACGATTTGCAGTGGGCAGACTCCGCTACTCTCAAGTTAATAGAACTAATGATCGCCGATGCTGATACCCAGTATTTATTTTTGATTGGGGCGTATCGAGATAACGAGGTCAACCCCGCCCATCCTTTAATCATGGCTCTCGATCGGTTACGCAAGGCAGCGGTAACTGTTAATTTAATTACCCTAGAACCCTTAGCACTAGAGTCTATTAGCCAACTGATTGCTGATACATTGCACAGTGACATTGCATCAGTAAAACCCTTGGCGTCCCTTATCGTAAGGAAAACTGAGGGCAATCCTTTCTTCGTAAATGAATTTTTGAAAATTCTGCACGCTGAAAATTTACTAACGTTTAACCCCCCTCAATCTCTACTTACCCCCCCAACCCCTCTTAGTAAGGGGGGAGTACAAGAAGTCTCGCTCAATTCCTCGCCTTACCAAGGGGAGTTTAGGGGAGGATTCTGGCAATGGGATATTAGCCAAATTGAAGCCAAGGGTATCACCGATAATGTAGTGGAGTTGATGATTGGCAAAGTCAAGAAAATGCCAGAATCTACTCAGCATATTTTACGCTCTTGCGCTTGTGTGGGTTCTGAGTTTGATTTAAACACCATTTCTATCATTAGTGAAAAGTCACCAGCCGAAATTTCCGTTGAACTAACTTCAGCACTTCAGTCAGGGTTAATCCTGCCCACATCCGATTTTGATGAAGAACTGTTAATTCAAAATTTTAAATTCTTGCACGATCGGGTACAACAAGCGGCTTATGCCTTGATTGATGAGGTGCAAAAACAAGAATTTCATTTACAAATTGGTCGTCTGTTATTACAGAATACTGGAAAAGATACGTTATTAGAATACATTTTTAAAATTGTCGATCATCTCAATCTTGGTGTAGGGGTAGGTACCAGTTCTCTGCCTCTAAATATCCATCAACAAGAACGAGATGAAATTGCCAAACTAAATCTATTGGCAGGTCAGAAAGCTAAAGCCGCAACAGCTTATGAGGCAGCAATGAAATATTTCTATATGGGGCGAGAGCTCCTGAGCGCAAATAGTTGGCAGAATTCGTATGACCTAACCTTAGCTATACATGAAGAAGCCGTAGAAGCGGCGTACCTTAACGGGGACTTCATCACTATGGAGCAATTGGCAGAAGTAGTGTTAACCCATGCCCAAACAGTGCTGGACAAAGTGAAAGTCTATGATGTCAAAATTCAGGCGGCTGGAGCAAAGGGCAACTTCAAAGAAGCGATAAAGATTGGACTCGTAGTGCTGAAGCTGTTGGGGGTAATCTTACCCGAAGAGCCAAGCCAATTGGATATTCAAAAAGGATTTCAGGAAACCGCTTCACTCTATATTGGGCAAGAAATCGACGAGTTAATTAACCTGCCGGACATGAGCGAACCCGAACCGCAGGCAGCTATCTATATCTTATCGAGCATCAGTGCTGCCGCATTTATCGCTGCTCCGGCACTCATGTTACTGATTGTTTTATCAATGGTTAATTTGTCTATCAAATCTGGCCATGGTACTTGGTCAGCCTTTAGTTATGCCGCTTATGGATTAATTCTGTGTGGAGTTGTTCAGGACATTGAGTTGGGTTATAAATTTGGCAAGTTGAGTTTAAGTTTGACGAAACAGTTAAATGCCAAGAGAGGCAAGGCTAGGGCATTTGAGGTATTGGGTGCTCATGTAATGCATTGGAAAGAACATTTTAGAGAAACACTACCCATTGTGAGTGAAGGCTATCAAAGTGGTGTAGACACTGGAGAATTTGAATTTGCTGGTTATTGTGCATTTTTTGTCTGCGATCATTCCTATTTTATCGGTCACGAACTTACAGAGCTAGAACAGAAGATGGCGACCTACGGTAACGCCATCAGTCAAATTAGGCGGGACAATCCTTTTCATTGGGTTGCCATGTTTCGGCAAGCAGTCCTTAATTTGCTGGGTCGGTCTAAAAATCCTAGCCGTTTAATCGGTGATGTCTACAACGAGGAGCAATGGCTACCATTTGCTATTCAAGCCAATGACCGCTTAGGACTTCACTTACTTTATCTAAATAAACTTATTTTATGTTATCTGTTTGCTGAGAAGCATCAAGCTGCACAAAATGCTGTTAGTGCCGGACAGTATTTAGACGGTGTGACAGCAATGGTAGTTGTATCTATCTTCCATTTCTATGATTCTCTGGCGCATTTAGGCATGTTTGCTGATGTTTCAAACCCTGAACAAGAGGCTTTGCTCAATCGAGTGAACACCAACCAGGAAAGGATGCAAAAATGGGCGCATCATGCCCCAATGAACCACCTCCATAAATTTTATCTAGTAGAGGCAGAGAAAGCGCGAGTCTTGGGTCAAGTCCTTGAAGCAGAAGAGTGTTATGAACGAGCTATATCTGGTGCTTCTGAGAACAAATATATCCAAGAAGAGGCATTAGCGTATGAGTTAGCCGCTAAGTTTTATCTAGAGCGTGGCAGGCTGAAGATTGCCCAAACCTATATGAAAGAAGCACACTACGCCTACAGGCGCTGGGGAGCCAAAGCTAAGGTTGAGGATTTAGAAGCCAAATACCCGCAGTTACTGCCTAAATCATCTATCACCAAAAGTATTACGTCTGGTTCCACGACCACTAACAGTACCACAACTGGCTCTCAGTCCGGGGAAGCGTTGGATTTAGCCACTGTAATCAAAGCATCTCAAGCAATTTCTGGCGAAATTGTACTCGATCAATTACTCGCCAAGCTGATGAAGATCCTCATCCAAAATGCTGGGGCGCAATGTGGCTACCTGATTTTGCCATCCCAGTCAAAGTTAAGAAACGGTGACGGGAACTGGGTGATTCAAGCCTCAGGCACAGTGGATTCTGATACCTTTACAGTATTGCAGTCTATCCCCATTGAATCTGTCGGGACAGACGGCTGTATGTCCTTACCCGTATCCCTCATTAACTACGTTATTCGCACCCACGAAACTGTCGTTAAAAAGGATGCTGTCCATCAAGGGAAATTTACCAATGACCCTTACATCAAACACCATCAAACCAAATCAATTCTCTGCATTCCGCTGCTCGATCGCACTAAACTGATCGGTATCCTCTATCTGGAAAACAATCTCAGCACCGATGCGTTTACAAAAGACCGCATCGAACTGTTGAAGCTCTTATCCGCTCAAGTCGCTATCTCCATCGAAAATGCCCAACTTTATACCAACGTACAGCGTTTCAACGAAAATTTAGAGCAATTAGTCCAGCAACGCACCGCAGAACTTTCCCAAGCCCTAACCGACCTCCAATCTACCCAAAAGAAACTGGTCGAATCCGAGAAAATGGCGTCACTCGGCGGTTTGGTTGCTGGTGTTGCTCATGAAATCAATACTCCAGTGGGTATCGGCATTACCGCCGCTTCTCTGCTAGCTGAAAAAACCGCAGCGTTTTTCGAGACCTATAAGAGCGGACAGATGAAGAGATCGCAACTCGAAAAGTTTCTCGATACCGCTATGCAGAGCAGTAGTATGGTCTTGAGTAACCTCAACCGTGCTGCTGACTTAATCCAAAGTTTCAAACAAGTAGCGGTCGATCAGTCTAGTGAAGAACAACGCACATTCAACCTCAAACGGTATCTATCTGAGGTATTAGTTCCTCTCAAACCCAAACTGAGAACGACTCATCATCAGGTGAAAATCAAAGGAGATGAAGCGATCTCGCTGAACACTTACCCAGGTGCCTTGTCTCAGATTATCACCAATTTAGTGATGAACTCTCTCACCCATGCCTACTCGCCAGAAGATGCTGGACATCTGGTTTTCGACTT
Source organism: Chroococcales cyanobacterium (assembly GCA_036703075.1). Classification (GTDB taxonomy): domain Bacteria; phylum Cyanobacteriota; class Cyanobacteriia; order Cyanobacteriales; family Coleofasciculaceae; genus DATNPC01. Next base: position 5,444 of record DATNPT010000165.1, on the reverse strand, counting down.
CAAATCAGAGGGCGAGCAAATTATCTTGGAATACTCCGATGATGGCAAAGGCATTCCCAAGGAGAACTTAAGCAAAATCTTTGACCCATTCTACACTACAAAACGAGGTCAGGGGGGTAGCGGTTTGGGACTCCATATTGTCTACAACCTGGTCACTCAAAAGCTCAATGGTACGATTGAATGTAAGAGTCAAGTGGGTGTAGGTACGAAATTTAGTATTAAGTTACCGATCCAAGATAGCCATTAATTTAATAAATGATAATAAATAACAATGTCAGAAAATGCTAATTACCAACCTGTTTCTGAAGATGACGATGAACTAATCTTTGCCGATGAAGAGGATGATGAATTAGTCTTTTCTGATGAAGAGGATGAGAATGTAATTTCTACAGATAGCAATGAGAATGAATTAATTTATCCCAAAACCAACGAAGTATCCCTACCAAAAGGAGACAGTTGGAAGATTCTCGTAGTGGATGATGAAGCCGAGATTCACAACGTCACTAAATTGGTACTCAATGACTTTACTTTTGAGGATAAGCCGATAACTTTTATTAGCGCTTATTCCGGAGAAGAAGCCAAAGCATTAATCGAAAAACATCCGGATACTGCCCTAATCTTGCTTGATGTAGTGATGGAAAGCGATGATGCAGGCTTGGATGTCGTGAAATATATTCGGGATGTCTTGGGTAATTTAATCGTGCGGATTATTTTACGCACCGGTCAGCCAGGACAAGCACCAGAAGATGTAGTGATTATTCACTACGATATTAATGACTATAAAACTAAAACTGAACTAACCACTCGCAAACTCTTTACTGCTGTAGTGACGGCATTACGAGCATTTCGCACTCTCATCAAGCTGGAGGCGAGCAGAAGAGAACTGGCACAAATAGCTCAAGCTTCTGCACGATTTGTACCTCGTCAATTTTTGTACTTTCTCCAAAAAGAAAGTATCGTTGATGCCCAACTCGGGGACTCGGTACAAGCAGCAATGACGATTATGTTTGCCGACATTCGCTCGTTTACCAACATGTCGGAAACCATGTCGCCCCAGGAAAATTTTGATTTTATCAACTCCTACTTGCGCCAAGTTGGCCCAGTTATCCGCCAGCACAACGGCTTTATTGATAAATATATTGGCGATGCCATCATGGCTCTATTTCCCGATACAGCTGATGATGCTGTGGGGGCAGCGATCGAGATGCAAAAACAGGTGGCAATTTATAATCAAGCTCGCCAAAACACTGGCTACTTACCCATTGCGATCGGCATTGGCATCCATAGTGGCAGTCTCATGCTGGGAATCATTGGGGAAGAGGAGCGGATGGACAGTACGGTGATTGCCGATGCAGTGAATCTGGCGTCTCGCTTGGAACATTTGACCAAACTCTACGGCGCAGGACTCATCATTAGCGTGCAAACCTTGTCTCAACTCGATGACCCTCAAAAGTACAATTGCCGATTTCTCGATCGCGTTCAGGTCAGAGGGAAACAAGCTCCTGTGGCTGTATTTGAAATGTACGACGGTGACCCTCAGTATCTCAAAGAACTCAAAACCCAAACTAAATCAGATTTTGAGCAGGGCGTTTGGCTTTATTTCCAAGAGGAATTCACCGCTGCACGGCAACACTTCGAGCGGGTTTTGCAAGCGAACGATTGCGATTTATCCGCCCATCTTTATCTAGAACGCTGCGATTTATCCCAAAAAACTGGACTAGCACTCAAATGGGAGGAAGTAGAAGTTTTCGGTAAGAAACGATGAGGTTCACAATAGGGAGTAGAGAGAAAGATTTCCCTTCTTCACATTGTGTACCACGTTCCTAGAAGTCCAATCTAAGGGCTGAGGCGATCGCGAAAATATTGGCGGTACATTTCACACAACGGCGACACGGCATTACCCTGCAACTTAACGAGTCCCATGCTACGCAGTTTAAAGGCTTCTGCTGCCTTAATTTGTACAGGACGATCGGCGGCTACGACTTGTTTGACGGCGGCTACCAGTTCGGCATTTTCCTCTAAATTTAATAGATGGCGGCGCAGATGATCGTAGTAGGGTCCCTCTTCAGTCGGAGCTACTCGTAGTAGTTGCTCTAAGCTCATCTTACCCCGTGCGATTTGATAGAGAGCGACCCGGACTAAATAGGGATGTCCTCCCATCATTTCCATCACTTGCTCAACTTCTGTTTCCGACCAATCGAGTTCGTGCCGTCGTGCCAAATCTCGTACTTGTACCTGGTTGAGTTCGGGTAGCTCAATGGGTACTCCAACATTGAAGGGTGATTGATTAATGTTGAGTGGGATGTAAACTTCTTTAGAATGCACGATAACTAAGCGAAGTCTTTGCCAGATTGCCTGATTTTTACCTTGCTCGTGCCATGCCCGTAGCAGTCCGAAAAAGTCGGCGGCAATCTCAGGATGTTGAAAAATTTGGTCTACTTCATCTAAACCTAAAGCCAAGGGGCTAGTGGTTTCGGATAACAAATACCGTTGAAAGTAGTTTGTACATTTGTTCTTGCTGCCCAGAATTCCTGTCCAATAGTCAGCGAGTTTATCTTCTAGCTCCAACTGCCAAGCAATGCTGGCACAGAACCACTGCAAAAACTTATCTAGACTCGTGAGAAATTCGGCATCGGCTAACTGAAAATTGAGGCAAGCTGTGCGATAGCCTTGTGCCTGGGCGCGATCGAGAATCCGCGACATTAAAGAGCTTTTACCCATTTGCCGAGGAGCTTTCACCCGGATTAATGCCCCTGGCTTGAGAATCGCCTCGTAGCAGTCAGACTCAATGGGGGGACGTTCTACATAAAAGGCTGACTCCAAACCAACTCGCCCCTCTGGTTGGTCTAAGGTTAGGGGTGGAGCCGTCCCGGTTGGCATCGGAATAGTTGGCGTTTCATAAGTAACGGACTCTCCGAGCGCGACGAGTTGCTCTAGGCTTTGCAAGGCTGCTGTTGCATTTCGATAGCGTTGTCGATAGTCGTAGCGCACCATTTTGTCTAAAATAGCAGCTAGACCGGGGCTAACAGAAGTGCGATCGCCTCCTGCGTGCGAAACGCGATCGCAAAAAGCGGCACAAGAAAACTCTCCAAAAGCATCCTTCGGCAGCTTCTGATTCACGTCTTTATTGAGCGGCGTTAACCCAGTCAAGGCTTGTAAACCAACCATTCCTACTGCATAGATGTCACTACTGAAGTGAGGTTGACCGGATTGTTGTTCGCTGGGCATGTAGCCAGGAGAGCCGATTGACACTGTTATGGTAGTCTGTCCGTAGGTTGCTGCGGCCTGACTGCTGACGGCTTTTACCGCACCAAAATCAATCAGAAAAATTTTGCCATCGCTCTTGCGTCGGATCAGGTTAGCGGGTTTGATATCGCGGTGGATGACGTTTTGCTGATGAACGAAGGCGAGTACTTGTAAGATGTCCTGCAACAGCGCGATGACTTCGGCTTCACTGAGTTGTTTACCGGGAACGAGTTCCTCATTCAGGGGTTGACCTTCGATAAATTCCTGAACGAGATAAAACTCACCCTCTTGCTCGAAGTGAGCCAACAAGCGGGGAATCTGGTTGTGAGTGCCTAATCGGTACAAGGTTTCAGCTTCGCGATCGAATAGGCGTTTTGCCGTGGCAAGAGTTTGTGGATCGTTAACTAAAGGCTTAAGTTGCTTAACGACACACCAAGGATTACCAGGTAGATGAGTGTCTCTGGCAAGAAAAGTCTGACCAAAGCCGCCACCGCCTAGGTGTTTGATGATTTGATAGTGACCCGCCAGTAGTGTTTCCATCATGGTGTTTCGCTTGCCGTGCCATAACCCCAGTAAACCACGAGTTTCTCAATGCGCTTACTTTTGAGGAGGCGACAACAGATGATTGAAAGAATCAGACAAGGGTTTCTTCACTAAGGAACCGAAATCTGAATAAAGCTGAGTTCCGACTAGTCCTAGAGATAATAGAATAGTGCCAATCAAGATGGGATTTTTATAGTGGGCAACCTGAGCCAACAGTCGTTTTAAACCATAACTTGATGAACGATGTTGGCGGATTAAAGCTTGCAGCCGTAGACCTACCAAAGTATTTGTAAACTCAGGCATCTGCATGGGTAAGTGAGGCGGTTGCCAGTTATGGTCAATTGCCGCTATACGCTGCAAGATGGTTGGAGCATTGTGGGGACGATTAGTAGGTTCATGAGCCATCAAATCGTCAATTAAATCCGTCACTGCCTTGGAGACTTGCGGCGCTCGGTGCTGCCAGAGTAACTCACCCGTGCGCGGATCTTCGGGAAAATCATTGGGAGATTTGCCAGTGAGTAGATAGACAAAGGTGCGGCCTAAAGCAAAAAAATCGGATTGCGGTACGGCTTTACCCTGCGCTTGCTCAATGGGAGTATAGCCCGGAGCAATCATTCCGGTAATATTGCGATCGCCACTCACTTTTACCAGGTACGAGTGGCTCACTTCCCTAGCACTACCAAAATCAATCAGCACCAGCTGTCCGTCACTCGCAAGCATGATATTAGATGGTTTGATATGGCGGTGAAAATAGAGTTGTTGGTGAACTTGATGCAAAATTTCTACTAACTGTTTTAGCCAACCCAATGCTTGGGCTTGCGAGATGGGTTGATTCCCCTGCTGACGCAACCAGTCCTCTAGGTTGACGCCTTCAATTTTTTCCATCACCAAGCAGTGCAGTGGCTGATGCCTGCCTGTTGGTAAAAATGTAAAGTAGCCATTTGGCTCGACGCGAGGAATGCCGGGATGATGCAGTTGGCTCAAGACTCGTGCTTCCTGCTGAAACAGAGCGACAGCTTGCGCGTCATTAAGGAGGAGAACTTTTAAAATTTTTGGCGTCCCTGGTTCGCGCAGTATGCCCTCTGTACAATCCTCTACTTCATAGGTTTTGCCAAAACCCCCTTCCCCTAGCAGATTCTTGACTCGATAGCGATTTTGTAGCAAGAGATGGGAGCCACAGTGGTGACAGAGCAAGCTGTCAGCATTGAGCGGGTCGGCGGGCTTTGGGCATCTAGGATTAATGCAGTAGCTCATAGGACGCCTGCGAAATTTCCTCACTTCCTTATTAGCAATGGTGCCACGTAGCGGCTTCCTGATGGGAGCATCGCACGGTTGTCAGCCTATTAAATTAAGTAAAGCGATCGCGAATGCGTTACCCCTTACCTACTTTCCCAATCTTAGGAAAATTTGGCGATTGGGTCAGATGCGATCGCGTCTGACTATCAAATTTTCTATAAACTCGAACAACAGTCAGAAAAAAACGCTAAAAAAGTCTGAGCAGATATTTTACAGGGGAATGGAGCGTTTGAAGTTTCAGCGATCGGGTTTGATTACCATTTGTGGTGCAACGGCAACGGGTAAGTCGGGGCTAGCTTTGGCATTAGCACAGCGCTTAGGTTCTGTAATTCTCAGTGCTGACTCTCGTCAAGTTTACC
>DATNPT010000161.1:0-4033 GCA_036703075.1 Chroococcales cyanobacterium | reverse complement strand
TGATTTGGTCTGCCGATTAGGGACACCTCCTCAAATCCTTTGGCTGACTTGCGGCAATGTTACCAACCGGAATTTACAGCAACTCTTGACGATTACTTTTCCTGATGCCTTGGAAAGACTGCGACAAGGCGAAGCCATCGTGGAAATCAGCAGTAGCCGATAAAGAAAGAACTTTAGTTGATGGAATTTGGCTACTCTCCCTCATCTTCTGATTCCACATCGTTACCTTGCCCAGCTTGAGCTTGCAGCTCTCGATAAAAGTCTTCAAGCTGACGGCGACGATCGCTTAATTTTTTCAACTGCGAACTGAGATAAGCCGACTGTTGATCGACTTCATCAATCAGTTCGCGCAAAATTCCCCCAATTGTTGTGCCTCCGGGGCTGCGATCGGAATCAGACCGCGACCAATTCTCTCCACCAGTTCTGAGCGGCTGATCTTCCTCTCCTGCGCCATTCTGGTGAGCCCCTTTAGACTTGTTGGGGTCAAGGCAAAGTTGACCCCGCTTTTGCTTTCTCCGTATTCCGCGTGCTTCGTTTTGGGCATCTTTTAGGGGCATTCTTTAGCATCCTATCCAGAATAACAAGAAGCTCTTGGTCATTTATTGGTGAATATGTTATACTATTCCCTAGCATTTTATCCAAAATGCTTCCTCGCTAGCGGGTGGACTAATCCGAAAGCGATCGCGCAAACGTTTGCATTAGTCATACAAGGGCATCGACTCCTAGTCCTGTAAGTCCTGTTGTGTCAGTCCTGTGTCGGGGAAAACGCAGGATGCGATCGTTATGCTTTCGAGAAATAGCCAGAGCTAGTACGGGCAGGCTTGCCACTTCCTCACTTAATTACTCGAAGGCGATGTCAGAAAGAGGAGGACGATATGAAGCCATCTACACCGGAAACGAAGTCTACTCCACGCAAGCACTCCAACAACTGAAAATAGAACAGCTAGAACAGGAAATTGCCGTTCTCAAACAGCGAAACGCTGACCTGCTCGCGTGCCTGGATGAGGCGGTTGCGTACATTCATCGGCTCAAGCCGAAGGTATCGGCGCGGATTGTGGCAGAGATTGCCCAGTTGAAGAGAGAGGGTGAATGATCGCAAGCCAATGTCCAAGAATAAATTCTGTAGACAGACATGAGTAAAACTAGGGAGTGAATTGAGTGTTATTTGGCGGACTCAATCACGTCTTGCACTAATTTGTATGCTTCTTTTAAAGGAAGTTGACCATTTTCTACAGCCGTTATTAAATCTTGAGCTTGCTTCGGACTAATGAGATCGAGTCTTACTGGTTCTTTTAATAAAATGTGGAACTGGGTCTTGTCTTCATCTCCAATGCTAGATGTTCTTTCTTTTGCTTCGACTTCCTCTGATCTTTCCTTCAACTGAATTAACAGTTGCTTGGTTTTTCCTTCATTGTAACCACTGCCTTTCACCAACCTTGATACACCATAAGCAACAGCTGCACCCGCTGCTGCTGTTCCGACAACCCATCCTATGGGTGTCGCTCCTACTAAAGTCACCCCAACCCATGAGCCAACAGTCGTAAGCACTGGTATAGATGTTGCTCCTGCTGCTGTTGCTAGAGTCCCAGCCCCCGCAACACCTAATGCTGCTCCAACACCAGCTATTCCAATATCAGCAAAGATTCCTAACTTATCAGTAGGATTTCTTTCTAATTGTTCTATTGCTTTGAGAAGCTGTTCTTTCGTTAAAGTTCTATCTCCGAACATCTCAGAACTCCAGGTGTGAATGAATTGAGGATTTAGGCAGTTAGGACATTGCAAAATATTTCCTTAAAGACATCTGTAACTAGCTTAAAAAACTCTTTTGCAATTTCAAAAATATCTTCCCCGGCTCCTTTGAAACTTTTGTCTAGTCTATGCCCAACTACTGCACCAACAGCGGTAATCGTTATTCCTAGAGCAATTGCTACTGGGGCTAATAATTGTCCGATAAAGGGAACGGAAGTTATCAAAGTAGCTACAGCAGTTCCTACAGCAGCGCTTATCCCAGCACCTATGATTAAAAAAGGATGTGCCTTGACAAAATCAATGATTTTTATGATGACAATTTTCCCAATAGCAAATACTTTATTTCCTACATTTTTGGTGACGCTAATAAGTTCATGTAATCTGATTGCTACTTCGTGAGGCAAACCACTATCCACTACCCATGCATACAAGTCACTACTGCTCATTGAATCTGCCTCTGCTTGCCATAAAGCAAGATTCAAGTTCGCTTGTGCTTTGGATAAAGTCATTGTATGTCTCCTGAAGAAATTTCAAATAAATGCTGTTTGATATTTAGGAACAAATCCATTTAGGGGCTATTCATGAATTGTTCCATCAGGCATTATTGTTCCTTTCAGATTTGATTGCATGGAGCTATCTTTCAGTTGCCCTGAAGTGAACTGATCTAGCTTTGCACTCTTTAAGTTCGCTCCAGTTAAATTGGCGTTCGCTAGAGATAATTGTGTTAGGTTTGCACCATTTAAATTTGCACCGCTTAAGTTTGCTTTCTCCAGATAAGTAGCATTAGCAGGTTCACCACTTAAATCTGCATCACTTAAGTTTGCATCACTGAAATCTGCTTCATTAAAATGACCAGAGAACTTAACTCCACTTAGTTGTGCGTTCTTCAAGTTAGCCTTATTTAGCGTAAGCCTACTTAACTGTGCTTTATTAAGAATAGCGCCACTCAAGTTAGCACTGGTTAAGTCTGTATCGTTTAAAACCGTCCCCTCAAAGCTAGCATTAGTTAGGTTTGCGTTAACTAATTTTGCACTCGTTAAGTCAGCACGATCTAGCTTTGATCCACTTAAATTTGCACCACTAAAATCAATATTTTTAAGGTCAGCATCGGCAAGATTAGCCCCACTTAAATCACATCCTGGACAAGCTTGATTCCGCTGTAGCCGTTCAAGGTCTTTTGAAACTGTTGGTGAAGGCATAACTGCTACGGGAGAGGTAGCTGTGGAGGAAGCCACAGTGGGTAATGAATTGGGAGGAACGGCTGTGGAAGGTGTAGACTCCACGGAAGCTGCTGGTGTTGGGGCTGTCGCTGTAGTTCCTGCGGAAGCTGCTGGTGTTGGTGATGGTGCTGTAGCTTGCGGTTGACCAGTAGAACATCCAGCAGAAAACGTTAAGAGGGTGATGGCGGAAAGCTTTATCCAGGTGTTTGATTTGATTGGCATGATTGCTACTTGGGTATTACATGCTTTTCACCGTACCGTTCCTGAGCTTGGCATTTAACCAGGAATGTACTGAAAAATCATTCCCACAATTTCTTGGTTTTTAAGGGTAATCACTGATGAAATTAAAAAGTATTCCGCTGTTCACCAACGAAGATTTGAAGAATGGAGAAATGATTCTCCTTGAAGATCCCAATTCCCAATAGTAAAAAACCCCCCTTATTAAGGGGGGCTAGGGGGGATCTAAAACATCCCTCTAATTTCGTTAATACCGTTCCCAGTTAGGCTGGAAACCTCGCCGTTTCAGAATATCCACTTGCAACCGTTCAATCCGGTTATCCAGTTCGGGATTCGTCGCCCCGCTCTCGGCTTGTTGCTCCGCGTTCAATTCCTTGAACTGACCCAAGGCGGTAAAGCGATAGTCATCAGCGACATTCAGTTCAGCCAGGTTAGTACGAGCGATTAAGTTTTTCGGCTCGATTTCCAGAACTCGCTGATAAATCGACCTCGCCTCAGCAAATTTCTGCTGCGTAAAGCGAACGCCTCCCAAACCCAAAAGCGCTCCCGTATTCTTCGGCTCCCGCTTCAAAATCTCATCGTAAGATGCGATCGCGAGTTCGTAATCCTTCAGCGCCGTTGCCAAGTCAGCCTGGACGAAGTAAGCCCCAATATTGTTGGGATTGCGGGCAATTAACTTCGCCACTTCTTCCTTCGCCGCTGCCGGGTCTCGCGTAGCAATCACCTGAAGCCTGCGAAGCTGTACTGCTACATTATCCGGGTCGATCGCTAACAGAGAATTGTACAGCGCCTCACGCTCAGCCGATGGCGGTAGAGCGCCCACCAGA
>DATNPT010000227.1:0-5155 GCA_036703075.1 Chroococcales cyanobacterium | reverse complement strand
CCAGCTCACAAGAGTAAGAATAATGGCAGCGATCGCACCTGTAGCAATTGGCAGATCGTAGTTGGGAATCGGTAAAGCGGCAAATAAAGGTCGCTCGAATAGAGGAACTAGCACAATGATGCCAAAAACGCCCAAAAGCGTCGCACTCAACCAGGGAATCCACTCGCGCAATTGCCAGATGGGGTTAGGGCGATCGAGAATCGAGTACTTGAGGATACTGTAAAACCCCGATGCCAAGATACCACTTACCAACGGAGTGACTACCCAAGCTAAGGAAATTACGCCAATATTCGACCAGTCAACGGCCCTAACTCCCATTGCGGCCCAACTAAATCCTGCGATCGCTCCTACTGTGGCATGAGAGGATGACACTGGCCAACCTTGGCTGGTAGCAATTTGCAGCCAAACCCCGCAAGAAATCAGTACCGAAACCATGCCTAAGATTAAGAGCTGAGGTGTCTCGGCAAATAATTCAGGATTGGCTACCTCTGTCGCCAACGTAGCAGATACGCCTTGACCGAATAAAACAGCACCGGCGAACTCCAAAATACCAGCGATCGCAAGTGCCTGTCGTAGAGTGACAGCTTTCGACCCAACAGATGTCCCCATGGCATTAGCGACATCGTTTGCCCCTAGATTCCAGGCAAGGTAGAAAGCTAAAATTGCTGTGATGCCAAGCGATAAAAGCAAGATTTACTCAAGAAAAGACTTAATTTATGGGTAAAACTTTAAGGGGGTTAGCAAGCAGAATTTATTGTACAATAAGAGCATAGTCTAGTAAAAATTCTTGCTCTTTTATCGACATCAATCTCTAATAGGAAATAAGCATTCGTTTCAGTAACAAAAATTATAAATTTCCCGGCAGAGATTGAAACGAAACCAAATTTAGGAGATTCATCTTTCCTAACCCTGGGCTAGCAAAATTTCCTTAACAGCGGCTAGATAGTAATTGTAGGACTGTCGATTAAAGCAAACAAACTTGACCTGTTCTATGGAATGATGACCCTCCAAAAACATTTTGACTTCAGACACCGCAATTCTGGCAGCGCGCTCTAGAGGAAAGCGATAAACACCGGTACTGATAGCTGGAAACGCGATTGTGCGAATCTCGTACTGCTCGGCTAACTCTAAACAACGGCGATAGCAGCTAGCTAATAGCTTATCTTCGTCGTGCTTCCCATCCTGCCAAACTGGTCCTACTGTATGAATCACCCAATCGGCAGAGAGATTGTAACCTTTTGTAATTTTGGCATCGCCGGTTTTACAGCCCTTGAGCTGACGGCATTCTTCCAACAAGCCAGAACCAGCTGCTCGGTGAATCGCTCCATCCACGCCTCCTCCACCCAAGAGAGACGTATTCGCGGCGTTGACAATTGCATCAACCGCCTGTTGAGTGATATCTCCTTCAACGATTGCTATCTTGCTTGATATCATAGAGATAATTATTTCCTTAGAGAGATGACGTCTTCTCTACAGCTAGAGCAAATGGTGATAAGCACCTAGGCTCATTTACATCGGTGCTTTAGTTGGCTCGTATCAGAGGTAATAAGGCGCTAGCTATTTTGGACTAACGTGGGAGCTATTGCCCCTGATCCTACCGCTTTGTCTGTTGTCAGTTCTACCTTTTGCGCCTGAAGGAGCACGCGAGATGCGAGATAGCGTCTTACCAGCGATCGAGTGCAGCTTTTATCAGGATTAGACAAAATAAAAGGTCAACGGCTGGTCTATACAAAGCTGTAGTTACACTAATGATTCTCAAAATGGACAAATCACCTTTCCTGCTAGAGGAGTAAAAGCCAAAGTTTAGAGAAAAATATCAGTAATTGCTGAGCTTCAGGCTGTAGTACTGACTTTCCAGTACAGCCAGTTGATTCAATTGCTCGTGACCCAGAACTCTTTTGTGTGAATGCAACCAATATCAGCTATATCTATTAATCTTCTCTCTATTGCTTTGGGTAGCATGGCATCGTCTTCCAAGTCTCAAGACAACGAGCACTGGTCTAATTTTGAAGATATTTTGCAGCGTCTCCATGCTGAAGGAATCTTCATCCATCCCGAGCAATTGGCAGAGTTTCTGCTAGCACACGGACTGCCGGTTCATCTACGCTATGTACCCGCTTATTTGCGCCACAAAGCGATAGAGGTGAATGCAAACTATCAAGGAGATATGGTGCGTGTGGTTGAAGAACCCGAACCACCTTGTTGGGATTTCTCCTGGATGGAAAAGATTCAGATACCCTCCAATCAGACCAATCAGAGCAATCAAACCTTCTGGGTTCAAGAGCAAGAACAGCCATTGTGGGATTACCCTTAGCTCAAGCAACAGGTAACGCGCCTGAATCCAGCTTGCAGGGTTAGTATCTGAGTATGTCTCGATCGCGAACTTGTTGTCTCTCTGCCTTTTCCTGATGAAGACCGATTCCCAAACTGAGTTGAACGAAGCCCCGCAATCTACCGAGATTACTGGAACCCAAGCCTCTGGACTGACGCCGGAGCAATACCGAGCTAAGATGCAGCGACGCAAACAGGTGCAAGAAGAACGCCTTGCTAAAGCGTCTCCCGAAAAAGGTCTGATTATTGTTAATACCGGCAACGGTAAGGGGAAGACAACAGCAGCGTTGGGAATGGTGCTGCGATCGCTCGGTCATGGTTATCGAGTTGCGATCGTACAATTTATCAAGGGAGCGTGGGAACCAGCCGAGAAACTCGCCTTCCAACCCTGGACATCCGCTGCACCGGGTGAGACACCTCAGTTAGAGTTCCACGCGATGGGAGAAGGATTCACCTGGGAGACTCAAGACCGAGAACGAGATATCGAAAAAGCGCGTCAAGCGTGGGAAAAAGCCCTAGAATTTATCCGTAATCCAGACTTCCGGCTAGTGCTGTTGGATGAAATTAATGTTGCCTTAAAGCTGGGATACCTTGATGTTGAAGACGTTTTGACTGGACTGACACAAAAGCCAGCCCAATCTCACGTCATCCTCACCGGCCGTGGAGCGCCAGCGCCATTAATTGAACAAGCAGACTTAGTCACAGAAATGGCTTTGGTTAAGCACCCCTTCCGAGAACAGGGCATCAAGGCACAACCAGGAATCGAGTTTTGAGCTAGCTACACGGTGGTTTGTCAGTTGTCCGTTGTCAGTTGTCAGTTGTCCGTAATAACTAACCACTAACCACTGACAACTGATTAATAAATAACTAACTTAAATGCAAGACTAGGTTATTCGCTTTTAAGTTCGTTCAGCTTGGCTCTAATCGTCTCGATGCGTTGGCGGTTAACGCCTAAGTCAGACTCGCCTAAGCGCGACGCAGAGCGAACGTGAATCACCTTGGCACTGTTATCAATTAAAAATTCCACATCATCAACAAACCCCATCAATTTACTTTTGAATTCTGCATAGAGGTAATTGTCACTGTCCGTGATGATTTTCGTTCTCTCCATGCTCTGAATCAGGGTTTTGAGGTTAGCCATTGCCTCGGCTGGTGTTGATTTATAAGCCAACGGCTCGATGATATGGGTAGCATCTTGGCTAAAGCTGTTGACACAGTTAGGCGTCTTAGGACAGGGCGCTAGTTGCCCTGACGGTTGGATACCAATATTCGTGGGTCTTTTTCCGGCAAACATCATTCCTCCTGAAGCAGCAAGTATTATTCCGATCGAACAAGTCGCAACTAATACTAAGGTGATAACGATAATAAGTCCTCGTTTGAACAGTGATGGACGCTGTTGCGTCTCGCTGGGCTGAGGCTTTTCAAGTTCTACACTCATGAAGATGGCTGGGTAAAAGCAGTGTTTATCTCTGCAACTACGAGAGTCTCTAGAAACAATACATCGACTTGTGCGAGAGTCTATCGAGATGTGTCTTCGTTCGCTACAGTGAGTCCTGTTTGCAACCCATGGAGCATGTTTGAAGTGCTATAGCAACGGACATATCGGTTAGGACATTATATTTTGCTGTAAAGGGAACAGAGAACAGGGAACAGGCAACAAAAAAATGTCCTAACAATTGTGGCGACTGCTATAACAAACAATCTTTATCAACTCTTCATTAAGTAGTGTGGGGTCAGACCCATATCCCCTAACTGGGGAAAATAATTCATAGTGGGGAGAAAGTGTCAATTTGTTGCTGTTCTATGACACATCACGTTCTCTTACCAGGGGCTATATCCGATCTATTCGCTCAAGTCAGTAATTCTGGAAAAATTACGCTAGCCGATCGCTATGGACTAATGGCAGCCGTGTTAGGGGATTCACTCAGTGAAGATGAGAGAGCAGCTGTCGATCGCTTGCTGCATGCTTTGTGCCGAGGCCGGATGAAAGTCGTCAGTGAGATTTCCTCACTGTCTTGTTAGGATTTCCAAGTAATAATCACTTAGCTTGTGCTGAGGCAAAAACCATTCGGGGAGCCAGTAGGCGTTCAGTTTCTGTGTGAATGAACTCTCCAATGCCCAAAAAATTACTCTGTTCGTCAAGAACTCGTAGAGTAGTGGTAGAGGTATCGGTTGGGGAATCCTGCCAAGGGAGACGCTGTCCCAGACACCAACGGCGAGTCTCTTCGGGCTGTAGGGTAACTGTGGCTAGATGGCTTAACGCGATCGCAGGTGGAATTGGCTGAAACGTTTCTTGTTGCAGTTGGGTTTCCAATTCCTCTAAAGTCAGACTGTCTGGGAGATGGAAGCCGCAGCTTTGGGTACGTATTAAGGAGGCTAAGGTACCGCCGGTATTGAGCAATGCTCCTAAATCCCGCGCGATCGCGCGGATATACGTTCCCGAACCGCATGCGATAGCGACATCAATTTGGGCCGACTCTCCTGGATGCCATTCCAACACGTCAATTTTATAAACGTCCACCGTCCGTTCTGGCGCTTCAACCGCTTCACCCGCTCTAGCTAAGTCATACAAGCGCTTACCCTTGACCTGAATGGCGCTATAACTCGGCGGCACTTGCTGAATTTTTCCTTCAAACTGCTGAAGTAATGGCAAGATACTCTCTAGCGTTAATTCAGTGGTTGGCTGAGTCGCGATAACATCTCCTTCCAAGTCATCCGTCGTCGTCCTCACTCCCAGCTGAATCGTTGCGCGATACGCCTTATCCTGCGGTAAATACTGTAACAACCGCGTTGCTTGACCAAGTGCGATTGGTAAAACACCTGT
>DATNPT010000152.1:0-13002 GCA_036703075.1 Chroococcales cyanobacterium | reverse complement strand
CCCCCTTTCGCAATGCAGACAATCTGGTTGAAATCCCAGTTAGCGGCGTAGATTTTGGCAGCCAGTTGTTCGATTTTCTGATGATATTCTGACCAAGAAATGTAAAGGTCGGGCATAACGAGCGTCTAAATAGGCGTCAATGACGAGTAAACAAAATGGTACAACGAGGGGGTTGGAATGAAACTCATACCAAAGGTTATGGTATCGTTGTGCAACTTCTTTGAGTCCCTGTTCCCAGTCACTCTGCTGCTATGAGTAACACTTCCCCTTCCGATTCTTCTGTTCCCCCAGTCACATCTCAATCCGAAAAGCTAAGTTTGAGCACCAAGCTTGCTTACGGTGCTGGGGATGCTGGTGCTGCGATTACAGCGAACATCCTTGCATTTTATCTACCGATTTTTCTCACCGACGTTGCTGGTGTAGGGGCAGGATTAGCGGCTGGTGTTTTGCTTATCGGTAAAGTATGGGATGCGGTGAATGACCCTATCGTTGGAGTATTAAGCGATCGCACTCAAAATAGACGTTGGGGGCGACGGTTATCCTGGATGGTTTATGCTGCTATTCCGTTTGGCATTTCTTACTTTTTGCAGTGGCTTGTACCCCACTTTAGCAGCGACCCAACGACCAATCAGTGGGGGTTGTTTGGGTACTACGTCTTGGCGGGAATTCTGTTCAATACCTTTTTTACTGCCGTTAATTTACCCTACACTGCTCTAACTCCAGAACTCACTCAAGATTACAACGAACGCACTACCCTCAATAGCTTTCGCTTCACCTTCTCTATTGGAGGCAGTATTCTCTCGATTATTTTTGTCGGCATTATTACAGCCTTGTTTCCCAAGAATCAGCAGCTCCAGTATCTGATTGTAGGTTTAGGCTGTTCGGTCGTGTCGGTTCTGACATTGTATTGGTGTATTTGGGGCATCAAAAATCGCGTCCTGGAGGGAGAAAGAATGATGCCAATTACGACACAACCTGTCTCTATCCCCTTCTTTGAACAGTTGAAGATTGTTTTTTCCAATCGACCATTTCTCTATGTAATTGGTATCTATCTTTTTTCTTGGCTAAGTCTTCAGGTTACAGCCTCAATCATTCCTTATTTTGTCCTAAGATGGATGGGCGAACCCGCACCCACAATCTCGTGGGTAATTCTTGCTGTTCAAGGAACAGCCTTACTTATGCTGTTTGTCTGGAGTGCTGTCAGTCAGAAGGTGGGCAAAAAAGCTGTTTACTTTATGGGCATGAGCCTCTGGATTATTGCTCAGGCAGGGCTATTTCTTCTACAGCCCGGTCAAATGATATTAATGTATGTGCTAGCAGTGATGGCGGGTTTTGGAGTGTCCACGGCTTATCTGATTCCTTGGTCGATGCTACCCGATGTAATTGAACTCGATGAACTGCAAACGGGTCAGCGTCGCGAAGGTATTTTCTATAGCTTCATGGTGCTATTGCAAAAAGTTTGTTTAGCGATCGCGATTGCCCTAGTTCTCAAGAGCTTGGATTGGGCAGGATACATCCAGCCTACTCTAGAAAACCCAACACCGATTCAACCGGAACCCGTACTTCTAGCCATCCGCGTTGCGATTGGTCCTTTACCAACGCTTTCTCTCATTCTCGGAATGATTCTGGCTTACTTCTACCCAATTACCCGCGAAGTTCATGCCGAAATTCTTTTGAAGCTTAGAGAACGCAAGATAGAGGCGCAAAGCGATAATCCCAATTCTTAACCTATTAAAGGAAGTTATTAGAGGTATTAGCAGATTTAAGCGATGAAGTGAGGGGTTAAAACTCTCACTGGTTTAATGGACTGGTGTAATAACAACAAGAGTGGGATACCGCTCGATGGCTGAAGTGCGATCGCTTTCTTAGCGCAAGGTTCTCTCGCAACTACACTTCTACTCCCTTCAATTAGCAAAGGATTGGGTTACCTTGCTGATATGACAAAATCAGGAGAAGGCAACGTTTCAGCCCTTCATTTTAACTCAGCTCAATTGGAAGTAGCCGCAGTAGCCTTTTCTCAGAACTTGTCAAATCAATGCCAAAAGGTTATGGTACTTTTTTCGTCGAGCTGCTCCTGATGGATGGAACTAAATGTTCCTAACAAAACTCCCGTGAGCTACACGACAAAAGAAGTTGAGAATTTATGTCTTGTGGCACTCCCGATTCAATGAGAGAAGTTTTAACGCTCCATGCAAAATCCTCGTGTCGCTCTAGCCACTATCAGTCTGTTTGCACAACTACCTTTAGATATATTTTTTCTTTGGTCGGAGTATATATGTTTCTTCTCCCGGAAGTATGGTATTTTTTCTATTATGATATGTTTTGTTAAGAAAGATGGTAAAGCCGCTGACAGACAAAGTCCGTATTTTGAGTCCTGAGCGGCTTATCCACTCGCTTACGTAGTTCAAAAGCTATCCTCTCCCAGGACTGTTGTTAAGGGGACAAACTCAATGAGACGAAGTAACTATCGGTTGGACATTTTTGTTACCCATCAAACAACGGGAGTACGACCTAAAACCATCAAATAAACCTACGACAAACTCAGGAATTAGTCGGTATCGGACTGTAACTACTTGGATAGACTTGTCCCCCAAGTGACGGAAGTCATACATGCCAACCCGTCAAAAACTCATGTCTAAACTTTGGCGGATTTTCAACAACTACTAAATATACCAACATGAGAATTGCCCAGATTGCGCCTCTTTGGGAACGCGTTCCTCCTTTCCGTTATGGCGGAATTGAATTAATTGTTAGTCTCTTGACAGACGAATTAGTTCGACGCGGTCATGAAGTAACATTATTTGCGTCTGGAGACTCAATTACAGACGCTCAGCTAAAGTCGGTTCACGAGCAAGCTCTAAGATTAGATAACAAGATTAAAGAGCCAGGACTTTACGAGCAAATGTTGCTCTCCGAAATTTATCAACATGCCCATCATTTCGATGTAATTCATTCCCACGTTGGCTATACGGCGCTACCCTATAGTGTGATGGTGAAGACACCAACTGTTCACACGACCCACGGGGTGTTTACACCGGATAACGAGAAGATATTCCAGAAATTTGCATCGCAACCCTACATTAGTATCAGTGAGGCTCAGCGGGAACCCCGGCTGGGTCTTAATTACGTTCATACGGTCTATAACGGGATCGATACAACGGTCTATCCGTTCCAGAAAGAACCCAATCAACCGCCTTATCTCGCCTTTGTCGGTCGTATTTCACCTGAAAAAGGACCAGAAGGCGCGATTAAAATTGCCCGTGCAACTGGCATGCCGCTCAAAATGGCTGGTAAGGTCGATCCGGTAGATCGAACCTATTTTGACGAGCAGATTCAGCCACTGATTGATGGCGAGCAAATCCAGTATTTGGGTGAAGTTTCCCACGAAGAGAAAGTACAACTGTTGGGAGGTGCCACAGTAACGTTGTTCCCGATTACTTGGCGGGAACCCTTCGGTCTGGTGATGATTGAATCCATGGCTACAGGAACACCAGTAGTAGGGATGGCAATGGGTTCTGTACCAGAAGTAATCGCCCACGGGAAGACCGGGTTTGTCTGTCCAACTCTGGAAGAAATGATCGAAGTGGTTCCAGAGGCAATGAAATTAGATCGGCAGACTTGTCGAGACTACGTGGTAAGCCGCTTTAGCGTGGAAACCATGGTGAATGAGTACGAGCGGGCTTACGAGATGGTGCTAGATCAACGATCGCTTCATCATCGTCAGAAGGTCGTTTTTGGTCGCGCTTTCGCTGATGAGACAGCTTAACGAACTGAATCCTAAGCGATCGGGTGTCTTGAGCGAGCAGGAATTCGTCCTGCTTGACAAAGAATCCCTCTAGACAAAACAAGGAAAAACTCTAATCCGACCACACCCAAAGCTAGGTGTGGTCGATTCATTGTTTTAGATTAGGACTCACCAGTTTTTATTGCTTCTGGAAAGAAAAAATCAAAGAGAAGTCCTCAAGCCAAAAAACTGGTGTTGCGGTGTAAAACCTATCACCACAAAGGTTTTTCCTCAGCCAAGTCAGTTCTTACTACTATTCTTTAGTGAGAGCAAAAAGAGGGAGAATGATTTCACGCATCGGAAAATGCCTCGCTTCACAAGACGATTATTTTCAATTTGTGTACAAATATTTAATCTCATCACAGAACGTGCTTTTTGTTCTGTCAATCGTAATGGATTCCATTACCATTCGTAACAGTGAAAACCTGGGCGGAAGTCTCGTCAGAAGACACTAAATCAAGGCTCGAAACACCAGTTAACTGGTGGCTCTTTGTCAGGAGTATCAATCGCTGTGGAAGACCTGCATCTTGGTGGTAGTATCCGCGTTGAGAAGCTGCTTCAACTTTTCTCGATCGATCAATGTCACCCTTGTCAACGTCAACGGCGTTTTTTTTTGCTCTTAAATCAATCTTTACGTTCGGTTGAACAAGGTAAAAGCGTTGCCGGACTGCAAGAGCAGGCAGACGATGACTTGCGTGCCAGCTATCACCTGAGAGAACCGTAAATTTGTGCGACTAATTTAGGTATGACGACAGAAAAGCTAGAGTTAGACGGTAAATTATTTGTCCCTGCTGAAGAGCTGCCCCTACCAGAGTGGCATTCTGTGCTTGCCGATCGCCCCCTGCCAACACTCACCCTAAAAGATGACGACCTGTTTTTAGTCACCGATACGCTGGGCAACATTGCTGGCTCTTTACGAGATGACCTGACCGCTAGCATGGGGTTGTTTTGCAGCGATACCCGTTTCCTCAGCCGTTTGGAGTTACAGATTGAAGGGCGATCGCCCGTACTGCTGCACAGTACAGCGGAAAAAGGATTTGCTCTATCTGTCCTGTGTACCAATCCCCGCCTCGATGATACCGAACGATTGAGACCTGCTGAGCCACTAGAAACAGAAGCTCAATCCCAGGAAGAAAAGCCCGTATTCGCCCCTCCTACCGCTGAGTCGATCTCGATCTCACGGGAAATCGTCCTCAATGGGTCACTATTTGAAGAAATAAATATCCGTAACTACAACACGAACGCCGTTCGCTTTCAACTCAGTCTTAGCTTTGATGCTGATTTTGTCGATATATTTGAAGTCCGGGGCTATGGTCGAGCGAACCGAGGACAGCTTTTGCGGACAGCCCCAAGGGATGAAGGCTTAGAACAGGACACCGAAGAACTGACACTAGCCTATAAAGGACTCGATGGCTCGATCCTGCAATCTCGCATCCACTTCATGGATCGCCAGCCCGACTACTTCAAGGGCTACACAGCAGTGTGGCAGCTAGAGTTAGGGTCGCATGAGTCCCAACATCTGAGTTATCGACTCCAGATGTTTACTAATAATCGTCCCACGTCTAAGGTGAATGCACCAGCAACTCTCGGACAGGCAAAAGCCGCCGAGTTGGCTGAGCAAAACGAATGGCGACAAAACATCACCAAGATGCGATCGGATACCAACACGTTGAATCGGGTGATTGAGCGAGCCAAGCAAGATGTTTACCTGCTGAGACAGTCCTTTGGCAAGGGAAAGGTGCTTTCAGCCGGAGTTCCTTGGTTTTCCACCCTATTTGGACGTGACTCGATCATTGCTGCATCGCAAACGTTGATTCTCGACTCCACCATTGCCCGCGAAACCTTGACCATTTTGGCCCAATACCAAGGGAAGCAGTACGATGACTGGCGCGACGAACAACCGGGTAAGATTTTGCACGAAATTCGCCTAGGGGAAATGGCTCGGTGTGAGGAAATTCCTCATACGCCTTACTACGGTACGGTGGATGCGACCCCCTTGTGGATTATGCTTTACTCCGAATACTATGCTTGGACGCACGACACGGAAACCCTAGAGAAGCTCTGGCCCCATGCGATTGCAGCGATGGACTGGATCGATCGCGAGATGGAGAAAACAGGCTACGTCAGCTACTACCGCCTATCCAAGCGAGGTTTGGCCAATCAGGGGTGGAAAGATTCTGGCGACTGTATTGTTAATCGGAAAGGGGAGTTGGCCAAAGGTGCGATCGCGTTGTGTGAAGTGCAGGCTTACGTGTATGCCGCTAAGGTTCGCTTAGCTGAAATCGCTCGGATGAAGAAGCGGCTCGATCTCGCCGATCGATGGCAAGACGAGGCAAAAGACCTGAAACGTCGGTTCAATCAGGATTTCTGGATAGGAGATGAGGATTTCTGTGCCTTGGCTCTAGATGGGGACGGCAAACCCGTCGATAGTATCTCATCGAACCCCGGTCACTGTCTGAGTTTGGGTATCCTTGCCCCCGAAAAAGCCTATAGCGTCGCCGAACGACTGCGAGCTCCGGATATGTTCAATGGCTGGGGAATTCGTACCCTCAGTAGTTCGTCACCCGCCTACAATCCCATGGGGTATCACGTTGGTTCGGTCTGGCCTCACGATAATGCGATTATTGCGGCAGGATTGCGATCGCTCGGACTAGTCGATCAAGCCCTCGAACTGTGCCAAGGGTTAATTGACATGATGCTCCATCAACCTTACAGCCGTCCTCCAGAACTTTTGTGCGGTTACGAACGGGTAGAAGATAAAGCGCCAGTGAACTATCCTGTGGCTTGTTCTCCTCAAGCTTGGGCGACGGGAAGCATTTTCCAGATTTTGCAAACGATGGCAAATCTCGTCCCTGATGCTCGCAATAACTGTTTGCGAATTATCGACCCTGCCCTGCCAGAGTCTATTAATAGCTTGTTGCTGCACAATTTGCGAGTTGGGCAAACCTTACTCGATTTGGAATTTGAGCGTTCTGGCAATACAACGGCTTGCCGCGTGGCTAAAAAGCGAGGGAACCTCCGTGTGGTAATTGAAGCTTAAATTTCTTTAACTAGAACGCCGGTTCCGTAATAGTAGGGGCAATCCCCCCGTGGTTGCCCCGCTCTGGTGTAGGGACGGGCACGGGGGCACCGCCCTACGCCAAATTATCGTTTTTGGGATTACTGTACCGATGCTCTATTGCAACGGGGAGACACCTCCCTGGTAAGGTGAGGATATGTAATAAAACTTATAATATTTGTAATATTTGTTAAAAGCCTTTATCAACGAATGGAAAATCATAGTTTAGAACAACTGTCGGCTCAGCTTGAAAGCGCCAATTCTCGCGATCGCATGGTGGCACTAGCATCGCTGCGCCACGTTCCAGCGACCGAGGCCGTGCCATTAATTAAAAAAGTAATCGATGATGAGAATTTGCAAATTCGCTCGATGGCCGTGTTTGCCCTAGGAATCAAGCAGACTGAAGAATGTTACCCAATATTGGTAAAGTTGCTTGAAACTGACCCCGACTACGGCATTCGTGCTGATGCGGCAGGTGCATTAGGCTATTTGGGCGATCCTAGAGCGTTTGAACCTTTAGTGCGGATTTTCTATGAAGATACGGAATGGTTAGTGCGTTTTAGTGCGGCTGTGTCTTTAGGAAATCTCAAAGATCCCCGCGCCCGTGAGGTACTTGACCAAGCGCTAGAGAGCGAAGAAACGGTGATGCAACAAGCAGCAATTGCAGCTTTGGGTGAAATTAAAGCCACAGAATCTGTTGATAAAATTCTGCGCTTCGCTCAGTCAGACGATTGGTTAGTTCGGCAACGCCTAGCTGAAGCACTGGGTCAACTGAAGACGGAAAAAAGTATCTCCGCGTTAAAATTTTTGGAGAAAGACAGCCATTCCCAAGTTTCTGAAGCTGCCTCGATTTCCTTACGTCGCTTGGCAGAATCCTCGAACTAGGTCGAAAGCGATCGCTTA
The DNA here is from genome assembly GCA_036703075.1 of Chroococcales cyanobacterium. Taxonomy (GTDB): domain Bacteria; phylum Cyanobacteriota; class Cyanobacteriia; order Cyanobacteriales; family Coleofasciculaceae; genus DATNPC01. Next base: position 5,257 of record DATNPT010000152.1, on the reverse strand, counting down.
AATAAGGGATGATGCCAATGGCGATCGCTTAAAATCAGGACTGTTAAAGTTACAAATCGTTATCGTCAAAGTAATACTTCATGGATATTAAAGAGTTTTTTGAGCAAAGCGCTGGCAAGTGGTTTTCTCAACGTACTAGTCATCACCTCGCGTTTAGGCAAGCTGAGAATGGTAAGTCCAATATTAGGATTGAAATGCTTGCGGCTGATGACCCGGAGGTGGTCAAGCTCTGTCAACAGTACGAGGTTGAACCAGAACTTGCCTTATGCGGTGCGAGAGTAACGTGGGACGGCACGATGGAATGGGATGAAGACAAGGAAAATCACAAGGGTTCCACTGTGCTTGTGCCTATTCCTGACTCAGACAAGCCTAACGAAGGTCGGCTGTTAAGAGAAATGGGTTACGCCGAAAAAGCCCCTGTTGCAGGTCGCTACATGATGGGTAGTGATGATGCCTTAACGCTGATTACAGAGTACGAAACGATGTATTCGGAGGAGCGTCTTTGGTTTGCCAGCCCTAATTTACGGCTACGCACGAGCATTCTCAAGCGCTTTGGTGGCTTTAGTATGGCGTCTCTTTCCTCGGAAATTCGTATGGGCGTCGGTCAACCCGAGAAAAAAGCAGAAGATGCTGCTAACGTCTAACAATTATTTAGGAGCGATCGCGTTTTGGAGTTGAAACTGAAAAGCGATCGCTCTCAAAACTATTACTTTAATGTAACCCAATGTATCTAATCACCTGAGCTAACTCCCGGCAAAACTGCTGGGGGTTATGTTATTTTGACAGTTCTCTTTAGTTCATCTCAAAGCGTAGACGTAAGCCTAAATGCAAGATGCGATCGCACTTGGTCTAAGGGACTAAGCGAATAAAATAGAGCGATGCAGCCCTCCAGCTAGAGAATTTAATGGTAAGTTTCAGCTTTTTGAGGAAAATTTCTACAGCAATTATCCTATCCACTTTTCTTTTGTCATGTCGCTCTAGTGTGAATAGGGAAGACCAATCGACAAAAGCCACTGCGGTTAGCCAAAAACAAACTAGTGTCAAACAGAATATTGTTTATGGCGACCTGGTGATTAAAGAGCAGTCTGACTACATTATGATTCCTGTTAGCCTATCTGGGACGGGCAACCAACGTCTTTTAAGAGGTTCGTCTTCTTATGAAAGAACGAATCTTTACTCTAACATTATATTTTATTGTAAAAAAGATGGCGAAACTCATCTTTTGCTGAACAAAAAAGCGGTTATATTTTACTTTGATTTCTTAGAGAAGAAGGGGCAGGGGAAGCCACCCACTAACTTTTTGTTATACAGAATAGTTGATAAGGATACAAATGGCGACAAAAAGCTAACTCCTGAAGACGCTAGTATTGGATATCTATCCGATCTGTCTGGAAAAAATCTTCGACAAATTACCCCGAATAATACTCAGTTAGTGAATTGGACAGTTGTTCAAAGCATTGGTACTCTTTTTGCCAAAATTATTAGAGACTCGGACAACGACAAAAGGTTTACGGAACGAGATGAGACAACCTTGCTCAAGGTAAGTCTGGATAATCCCACGATTGGCACTGAGATGATTAGCGATCGCATTAAGCAACAAATCAAATCGCTTAGACCGTAGCACCGAAGCAGTGAGTTCCTGAACAGTCAACAGATACAATGACTAATGTTAATGACAGGGCATGGAACGATTAAGCATTATAATCGTCCACCAATGAGTGGGAGAGTGACTACAAGAGCTGACGATTACACTGAACTGATAACTGACCACTGTTCGCGGAAAGAAGCGATCGCTCTTTAACGCAGCTTTTAAAATAGGATGAGGTTTGTTCGGGGTGTTCTAGCACCAGGACAGGCAACTTGGAAAATCGCGATGAGAAAACATGAATCCAACAGTAAATGCTCTGCGTGAAATTGATGACGAGCTATCGAAGCGTCATCTCGACCTCGATCCATGCGGATATTTCATTATCTATCTGGAGCGAGAGGCAGGGCTAATTTGCGCTAAGCATTTTACCAATGTCATTAACGATCGCGGTTTAGCTGTTGACCCGGAAACCGGCAACGTTATCCCGGCACGAGGCAAAGTACAACGAACGGAAAGCACTTTGTTTAGTGGTCGAACCGCTAAGGAACTGAGTGTCACTATTTTTGAACAAACTCAGCCCTGTCCTGTCACAATGCTCACTCACGCGGCTTATTTGGGACGGGAGTTTGTTCGGGCTGAGGATGCTCTGGTTAGTGGGCAAGAGTACGTTCAAGACTAGGAGAAGGGTACAAGGGGAGGTTCTTAAGTCGTACCTTCCACCTGTGCCAATTAGCCCGAAAAACTCTGATAGAAGAAGTAAGTCGCCATCGGCACCACTGTGGCAACAACTAAGATGACGACGACCCAGATTGTAGAATTTTTGGTATCCGTCTCTTCTGCGCTCTTAAAGGTGCTTGCAACTTGAACGTTTTGGGTCAGATCGGGCGGACCAGGGTCAGGTTGACCAGAAAGGACGGCAACAATGCGAGCGTTCGCATCTAAGAAAGCCTGATTATATTTGTTTCCGTCTCGAATGGGAACGAACATCGTCTCAGACACCACGCTTTTGGCAATGTCATCGTTCAGAAGCGACTTGACGGCTTCGCCAGTCCGAATGGCAGCGTTGTTAGTCAGCGTATCAATGACGATTAAGGCTTGATTCGCTTGAGATTGCGGTGTCGAGAACCATTTCTCAAACAAGGCGTTTGTAAAGCTTTCTGTGGTCTCACCGTAATCTAGACGGTGGATAGTTACCAGCCTGACTTCTTTACCAGTTTTTTTCGCTAAGTCATCTAACGTATTACTCAACCGACCTTCATTTAGACGGCTGAGAACTTCTGCTTTGTCAATCACCCAAGTCGGTTCGCCTGCTCTAATGTTAGGCATCTGATAGACACCGATGGCGTGTGCGGGTGCTGCAATCAGCCCGCTCATCACAACAGCGAATAATAGCTGTAGAATCATACGCTGGAAGGATTGTCGTCGGTTATGGAGTTGGTTGAGGAGCTGTCTCATGGAATGAATCGATCAAAAGATTGCCTTTTCCAATAAATACTATATAAACCTTTGCAAAAGCTAATTCTAAAAAATCCATAACATGTCCCTCGAATAAGTTGAAAGTTGCCCAGCACGACTCAGCAGGCGGTAAAAACCCTTCTTGACCAAAAGGGAACAGGGAACGGGGAACGGTGAGGAACGAACCGTCCTTCGTTCCCGAGCTGGGTTTCCCCTTGCTCTGTTGATACAAGCCCCTGCCTTAAGGCGGTTGGTATGGGGAGGGGCTTAAACCCCCTTCCCATATCTTTAGTGTTCCCTGTTGCCCGTTCCACGTTGCCCGTTAAATACTCCTGCTATGGTCCCCTTTGACTAGAACGCGAAAGCACTATCCCGCTCTTGACAGACAGAGTTATCCTCTCTACGAGAGAGGAAATCTCCAATATTGAGAGATTTAATGAACTTTTCTAAAGGTGAACCCCGATTCTGCAATTGGGTAACACCTCGTTGCGTAGAATGTGATCTCAAGTTCTTCTATAAACTTGAAAGACAAAAAGGAGAAGTTCAGTATGGCCGATCCAAGAGATGCAGAGGTGGTTAAAGCCTTTGATGGGAACCCTTTTGTTGGGAACCTAGAGACCCCCATTAACAGTTCTCCAATTGTTAAGGCTTACATCAATAACCTGCCCGCATACCGCAGATGGGTATCTCCGTTGGTTCGAGGGATTGAGATTGGTTTAGCCCATGGTTACTTCTTAGTAGGTCCTTGGACTATACTCGGTCCCCTGCGGGAGACGGATGTAGCCTATATCGGAGGCTTAATTTCAGCCATCGGTACAATTCTCATTGCCACCGCAGGCATGTCGCTCTATGGCATTGTCTCTTTCCAAACTGGGGGTCAGTTTGAAGTCCAGAATCCCAAAACCCCTAGCGAGCTAAAAACGGCTGAAGGCTGGAGCCAGTTGACTGGTGGATTCTTTATTGGCGCTATGGGTGGCGCTTTCGTTGCCTATTTCCTGCTGGCCAATTTTGACATTGTGGATTCCATCTTCCGTGGACTAGTTCACAATACTTAGCATTTTTTGGCTGGAAGCTCTTGTCTTTGTGCTTCTAGCTTAAGCTGTAAGACAGCTCTTCGTAATATCACTTTGGCAACCCTGTAAATTTAGAGAGGAAAGTTTGATATGACAGGTTCATACGCAGCTTCATTCTTGCCCTGGATTCTAATTCCCGTCGTTACTTGGCTCTTACCAGCTGTAGTATTCGGTCTTCTGTTTATCTACATTGAAAGCGACGCCTAACCTAAGTTCAAACTTAGAGGTTGTCTCAACAGACAAAAAGCAATTTTTAATTAATTGAATTCAAGAAAATCCACTGCATTTGGCTGTGGATTTTCTTTATATACCTGGTAGTTACAGAGCCTCTGAAGACTGGGTACATCCCAATGGCAGCAAATTACCCAGCATAGGGGCTTAAGCCTTGGCAGCATTACCATGCTAACTTTAACTGCGATCGCTTTCTTTAATTCAAAGTTCCATGCTTGTGAATCTCGATTGCTATAGACAGCTATAAATTCAGCCTATTCAGTGTCTAGTGTTGGAGAGTCTATAACTTTGTAGTCGCCTAGAAGATTAGCGGCAATTAAGCGAGCTGCACCACGGCTATGCCAATAGTAACCATGAGCATCAGCTACACCTAACGCCATTGCTGTGTGGGCTTGACCAAAAATGCGTGCTCCTTTTTCTGCTACATTAGCGTCAGCTTGAGGTCTTGTAAATCTTGATGAACCCAGTTCCAAATCTGAATGATTATTCCTTAGGGGAGTTATAGCTATTACACCTTTCCCCGATCAATCTCAAACATCCGTATAAACAGGCAGCCAAATTATATTCCAGAAAAAATCCCCCACCCGAAGGCAGGGGATTTTTTTAATTACCTACAAAGCTAGGTTTAACTAACTTCATTAGCCAAACTTACCGGCAGTCGAGGCAATCAAGAATGCCGCGTAGGTGAGGATGTAGCCAACCGTGAAGTGAGCTAGACCAACCACACGAGCTTGAACGATGGACAGAGCAACGGGCTTGTCCTTCCAGCGAATTAGGTTCGCTAGAGGAGTGCGCTCGTGCGCCCAGACGAGAGTTTCGATCAACTCTTGCCAGTATCCACGCCAGCTGATCAGGAACATGAAACCAGTTGCCCAAACCAGGTGTCCGAAGAGGAACATCCAGGCCCAAA
>DATNPT010000137.1:0-8058 GCA_036703075.1 Chroococcales cyanobacterium | reverse complement strand
TTTGGGCGTCTGGTACGTCGCAGTTTGGATGTTCTGGCAGGCGTGCCGTCGATTGTCTTCGGACTGTTTGGAAATGCCTTCTTCTGCAACACGCTAGGGTTGGGCTTCTCCATTTTGTCCGGTGGACTGACGCTGGCGTGCATGGTGCTACCGATTCTGATTCGTTCGACAGAGGAAGGGTTTCGCGCGGTTCCCAACCATTATCGGCTGGGGGCAGCGGCTTTGGGGTTTTCGCGCACGACGACGCTTTGGCAATTGCTTCTGCCAGCAGCAGTTCCCGGATTGGTGGTGGGATTGGTATTGGGAATTGGGCGTGCGATCGCGGAAACAGCCGCACTCATCTTCACCAGTGGCTATGTGGATCGGATGCCAGAGTCTCTACTGGATTCTGGACGTGCCCTCTCCATTCATATCTTCGACCTCTCGATGAATGTAGCTGGGGGGGATAGCAACGCCTACGCATCGGCTTTAGTGCTGCTAGTTTTGCTGCTGCTAATTAATGGAACGGCAGTCTGGATGGCTGAGCATTGGTTACAGAGGAGGATTACACCACTATGAGTACACCTGAACCCGTAGAGGCGATTCATGCCTCGCCCCGAGATTGCGGGTTGCCTCATCCTGAGTCTCACCCCTTGATTCAGAGTGAGCAGTTAAGTTTGCACTACGGGGAGAAACCTGTCTTCGCAGATGTGACGATGCCCATTCATGCGGGTTGCATCACGGCGCTGGTTGGGCCTTCCGGCTGCGGTAAGACTAGTTTTTTGAGCTGCCTCAACCGCCTGACAGACTTGATTCCCCGGTGTCGCGTATCGGGAAGCATTCGTATGGGTTCGCTGGATGTGCTCGACCCTAAGATTGATGCGATCGCATTACGTCGCCGCGTCGGCATGATTTTTCAAAAGCCTAATCCCTTCCCCCTATCAATCTGGAAGAACCTAGCGTTGCCACTGCACGAACACGGCGTCAGGAAGCGGGAACAGGTCGATCGCATCGTGGAAACCACCCTACAAGATGTGGGCTTGTGGGACGAGGTAAAAGAGCGACTCAATGCCCCCGCCCTCTCCCTGTCGGGCGGACAGCAGCAGCGCTTGTGCATAGCCAGGGCTTTAGTGTTGCAGCCCGAAGTCCTCTTGTTAGATGAACCCTGTAGTGCGCTCGATCCGATTTCCAGCGGGGTGGTGGAGGATTTGATTGCCAGTCTACGGGGACGTTACACGCAGCTAATTGTCACCCACAACCTGGCTCAGGCGCGACGAATTGCTGACTACGCTGCCCTGTTTTGGGTTCAGGACGGGGTTGGGCGATTGATTGAGTACGGCACAGTTAAGCAGATTTTTGAAACACCGCAGGACGCTTTAACTGCTGCCTACGTGAACGGGATGAGGGGCTAATCTCCGCTTAAAACCGGGACAATCCATCGAGAGGTTTCGATGAAATCAACAGATAAAAAGATAAGTAAACCCATTATTAAGGTATCGAAAAATGATTAAGACAGCAGAATTAGCAATCACACCTTTCCCACAAAAACTGAAGGTACCCTTAACGAAAAATAAGATTGCTATTTTACAAATTAACTTAGGTAGGCGCTGCAATTTAGCCTGCACTCACTGTCATGTAGAAGCTAGTCCAAAACGAACAGAAGAGCTTTCTCCAGAAATTTGCAACCAGTTAATCGAGCTTATTCATCGATTTCCTCAAATTCAAGTAGTCGATTTAACGGGCGGCGCACCAGAGATGAACTATGGCTTTAAGCCTTTAGTCGAGGCAGCACGCGAAACTGGAAAGGAAGTAATTGTTCGCTCAAACTTAACGATTTATTTTGAGCCTGGGTTTGAAGATTTACCAGAATACTTTGCCAAACATCAATTAAGAGTTGTAGCCTCGCTCCCCTGCTATCTTGAAGATAATGTAGATAAAATGCGCGGCAAAGGGGTGTATAACGACTCGATTCGTGCCCTGCAATGGCTTAATCAATTAGGGTATGGAGTCAACCCTAATCTCAAGCTTGACTTGGTTTATAATCCAGCGTTACCCTTAAGCGGCGAGTTTGCTTTAACTCCCCATCAGGATAACTTGGAAAAGAGTTACAAAAAGTTCTTAAAAGAACATTTTGATATTGTTTTCAATCAGTTGTTCACCATCACCAATTTGCCTGTGGGAAGAACGAAGTTTCATTTGCATCGAATGAATTTACAGGCTTTGTACCTCAAGTTTTTAGAGAGTAACTTTAATGAAGCGACGGTAGAAAATTTGATGTGTCGCAACGAACTCTCAATAGACTATTTGGGAAACGTCTACGATTGTGACTTTAACCAAATAGAATCTCTTGCCGCTAAGTCTCGCGTGGGAGAACCATTAACTGTTGGTAAACTTTTGCAAGCTGGAACTTTAGACTTAATTGATGAAGTTCGCACCGCTTCCTATTGCTATGGTTGCACAGCAGGTTGTGGTTCTAGTTGTGGTGGTGCTTTGCTCTAACTTGAAAGGAGAGGAATTTTCATCCCTTGGTTGCGAGTAAAAGTTCAGGAGTGTCAGTTCTATTGAGTCCATTGAGCGGTTAGCAAAGCACTAGCGGCATCCCCATCGACTGGTCTAGAGAAAAAATTTCCTTGTCCATATTCGCATTGCAAGGCGATGAGAGGGGAAATCTGCTCTAAAAGCTCAATCCCCTCAGCAACAACATCCATGCTGAGATTTTGGGCAAGGTTGACAATGGCTTGAATAATTTCTGAGTTTTCGCCAAAAGCACCGATGCGACTGATGAAGGAACGGTCAATTTTGAGGGTGCTAATGGGAAAGTGGTGTAATCGGCTTAAGGACGAATAGCCCGTTCCGAAGTCATCAATGCACAAATGAATTTTCCTTGTTTTTAGTTCTAGGAGCAAACCCTTAACTAACTCTAGATTTTCCATCACCAAAGATTCTGTAATCTCTAGTTTCAAGGTGCCAACTGCCAATTGAGTCTCTTGAAGAATGGTGTCAATTTGTTCGAGCAAATCGGGTTGCGTAAATTGCTTGCACGAGAGGTTGACGTTGATAGTCAACGGTGGGGTTGCAGGAAATTGCTTTTGCCAGACGCTCATCTGCTGACAGGCTTCCCGCAGCACCCACCAACCAATCGGAGTAATCAGTCCCGTTTCTTCAGCGGCGGGAATAAATTCATTGGGAGATACCAAGCCCCGTTGCGGGTGTTGCCAGCGTAATAAGGCTTCAAAACCAGTAATTTTCCCTTGAGAGAGCGACACAATCGGTTGGTAGTAAACGCAAAACTCTTGCCGTTCGATCGCTCGCCGCATGTCTGTTTCTAGCTGCAAGCGATCGACAACGAGTTCGTGCATCGAGGGGTCAAACACTTCATAGCAGGCTTTACCTTGCGCTTTAGCACGATACATAGCAATGCTGGCGTCGCGCAGCAAATCTTCAGGTTGCTCCTCACCGATTGTACCGATCGCAATACCGATGCTCAGCGTCATGAATACTTCACTGCCTTCGAGGTAGAAGGGTAAACTTAGCGTTTGATGGATAGAGTTGACCGCACGGGTAGCGTCGCTCAAGTCCTGAATCCCTTCTAAGAGGATGCCAAACTCATCCCCTCCCAAACGAGCTAGGGTATCGGTAGGTCGCAGACACGTTTGCAGGCGATGAGCATAATCTTGCAGCAAGCGATCGCCAATTTGGGTTCCCAATCCGTTGTTGATGACCTTAAAACGATTTAAGTCTAGAAACAGTACGGCAAATTGATAGGCTCGATCCAGTGACTGACTGCGATGAACTTGCTTCGTTCGCTCTACCGCTTGCCTCAAACGATCCATAAATAGCGCCCGATTCGGTAGTCCAGTTAAGCGATCGTAGAAAGCATTGTAAATTAATTGTTCTTCTGCCTGTTTGCGCTCGGTGATATCAAAGGCGTAGATGCGAAGACACTCAATTTCTGGGAGGTAATGCAGCACCTGTTCGTAGTAGACTTCGTCAATTTTGACTTCTCGCCGAAACGAACCTTCACGTTGAATGACTCTAGCCAAGCTAGGGATTCCTGCAAGAAATGGATGTTGGGCGCTAGTCTCTTGAAGATCGGGCAACAATCTCATCGCCTCTGGGTTCAGATAACGAACCTGTCCAACTAAATCGGTTTCAACAATTGGGTTTGGACTCAACAGCGCCATCGAAGCCAGCCGCGCACTCTCTTGTTCTGACAACCGACGTTCTGTGATGTCCCGTCCAATTGACTGAAACTCAACCATCGGGTAGTAGTCTGCTTCTGGCATCTCCTCAATCGACGAAACCTGCCCCTCTTTACCCGCAATTGCTCGATCGGTCCACTGCTGCCAATGAATATCCCCGTTAGGCATCACGAGTCGATATTCTCGCGTTGCGACGGCATTCGTTCGGCTCAAAGCAGCAATATGTCGTTTGGTTTTTTCTCGATACTCGTCGGGAATCATTTGAAAAAAACTGCGTCCGAGTAACTCCTCGCGGGTTTTGCCGAAATAGCGGCAGTAGGCGTCGTTGACAAATGTCAGCGTGCCATCCGATAAAAACCGACAGATCAGTTCCGGTTGATCGTCTACGATCGCACGATATCGTTCCTCGCTCTTTCGCAGTTCCTCTTCTAATTGTTTGCGCTGAATGATTACTCCCAATTGCGTCGCCACAGCCGCGACTAACTCAATTGATTGCTGGTTGGTGTCACTGGGTAGAGTCAAAAAGAAAGTCAAGACAGCTAGTACCTGTTCTCCCACCAGAATCGGTACTCCAAACGCTGCCTTGAGTCCTGCCTCCTGCGCGAGTTGGATATGGCTTGCCGCCACTTCAGATTGTGTCGAAATATCCTCAATCCACTCCGGCTGGCGCGAACTCCATACTCGTCCTGGTAAACCGATCTGCGGTGGAAACGTTAGCGTTTTGCTCGCCGCTCTAAGCGATTCTAGTACCTTGGTATTGCCATACCAAACTGGGCTACATTCCAATACCGTTCCATCTGAGCGAGGCAACCATACTTCTCCATAATTCCAGTTGGTGACGCTACATACCTGACACAGAACAACAAGCAGTGCTGAGTGAAAATCTGAAGCTTTACCGATCGCTTGCGTCAGCGATTGCAGTAAATAAAGTTCGTCTGAACAGCGCTTTTGCCGATCGATCGCACTTTCTAAGTGGTTTTTGTCTCGCTGCCATGCTGCCATCCATTCATTGAGATGGTGTTTTAACTCAGTCTTGAGTTGATAAATCTGAGTCCAATTTAAAGCTGGTGCATTGAGGGAATCGATCGCGCTTTCCTCCGTAGCCTTACTGGAGTCCTGTTCCCCGTAGGAGTTACCATCGGCTAAGACAGCCTGACTTGTGGCGCTGCGCTTTGTGCCCTCATCACCAAGACTGTCTGAAGTTGAAGGTTGATTGATGGCTTGTGAAGATATCGACCGAAGTCGCAGTATAACTGGTGCCAACAGCAGTACGGATAGCAACGATGTAAACAGAGCAATAGTGAATATAATGACCTTCTGCCACTGTGCTAACCACGAATTCGGATGCCAATGAGCTAAAACCTCGATTAAATGAGTTGTACCGCTCACCAGGATCAAGGCACCAAAACAGACTAAAATCCATGCATAGGGCAGTTTACGGCGCTGGCTTCCGCAGTAAACCAATGGGATAGAAATGGAGTAATAGAAAAAGGCTAGCAGTGAATCAGTGGTGACATTCAGCCAGTTTGACGATGGTTTCCACAAATTCCAAGACCCATCGAGCATAAGTAATTTGTCAATTAACAGAGATTTCAAACATTCCAACATAAACACTCCTCTCAAGGCACCTCACTCTACGGTTCTTGTGAGCGAGGTCAATTCATGCAAGGCTCATCATGTCGGATTGGCTCTGAGGGGCATAGCAACAGCTTTACACTTTACAGAAGCTTCAATACGCCAATATACAAAAATGAAGGTCTATTCCACAGGGAGTTGCACCTGGTCAATGAATCGGTTTAGATGCAACCCTCAACACACAGACCTTGCTAGTGTATTGTTGTAATTTTCCTATTTCGTCAAACGTCTACTCTTGAAGCGTCTTTGGCGATCTGAACTGGCTTGAGGTTCTGCGTCAAGCACCCTAGCAAGAATCTCACTAGATCTTATTGCTCGTAGGCTGTGTTACGGCGTTCGCGATCGCGCTTCCCTCGATATGGGGTCGCATTGCTTCAAGGGTAGCTGCTCCGGATAGCATTAACGTTGTGGCAAGACGTAGGTTAGTGGTAGTTACGCCCAAGAACATGAGTCTGCTGTCAAACGTTTGCCCACGATCTTTCCTTGCACTCAGTTTACTCGTTTTGCTGGCCTTAATGCCACTGCGATCGGGAAAAAGAGGAAATCCCCCAATCTTGGTTTTCCCTTAAGAACGACTACTTTTCGCTCACACTCAGCGCTATTCAACTGAAGATGAGGCGTTCACGTTATTTGAAATCCACTGTAAATATGGCTCGGAACCCGTAACAATTGGTAACGCAATAATTTCTGGTACTTCGTAGGAGTGTAGTTCTCGAATTTTCTTTTCCAATCGGGGAAATTGGGCTAAGTCTGTTTTGATCGCAAGTTGCCATTCTTGTTCGCTCATGACCTTGCCTTGCCAGGTGTAGATAGAATGTACTGGCATTAGGGTGACACAAGCCGCCATCTGAGCTTCAATGAGGGCTTTTGCGATCGCTTCTCCCTCCTGCTGCGAGGAAGCGGTTACCAACACCACACCATAGCCGACTAAACCACAATTTTTATCCATCACTTGCCACCCAGTCCCAAGCGTTCCACAGATCCGTCTTAGCGGCTCTACTCCATTGAGTTAATTGCCGACATAACTTGCTCCCAACCAATTGAGTCCTTAGTTCTCAAGCATAATAATGCGACTCTTGACTCAGCAGTGGCGTACAAGTCCTGAATGCGGCTCTTTGCCCCGGAACGTCCTCAAATTGGCTCTCCTCAACATCCACTCCATGCAGACGTGCCGCACTCAGATTGGTATCGCTCAAATTTGCCCTTCTCAAAATTGTCCAAGTCAGGTTTGCCTGCTCTAAAGACGCTCTCGTCAAATTTGCGCCGGTTAAGTCTGCCCCTTTAAGGTTGGTACCATTCAGTTGTGCTTCGCTTAGATCGGCTGCAACTAAGTTAGCGCCTTCCAAGTTAGCTCCACCCAATTTCGCTTGCTTGAGATTAACTCCCTCTAAATCTACCCCACCTAAATCTAATCCCTTTAACAAAGCTTTGCTTAAGTTAACACCATTTAAAGATGCGCCATACAGTTTTGCTCCAGCCAATCTCGCTTCGGATAGATTCGCCCAGTTAAAGTTGACACCACAGACATTGGCATCTCGCAGGTTAGTTCTGTGTAAATTTGCTCCACAGAGGTTCGCCCCCCATAGGTTGGCACGTCTCAAATTGACACCGCTAAGATTTGCACCGCTCAGTTTAGCGCCTGGTAGTTTAGACTTCACCATAAAGGCTCCAGTGAAGTTAGCTTTTGTCAGTTCTGCTTCGACCAGTTTGGCATCGCTCAGTTTGGCAAAACTCAAATTTGCCCAGTTCAGTTGAGCACCAGTTAAGTCGGACTTGGTTAAAAACGCTCGGCTCAAGTTGGCTCCTCTTAGATTAGCCCCTGTAAAATTTACTCCAATTAAAGTAACTCCCATCAGGTCAGCTCCCGATAAGTCAACACCAGAAAAATCTCTGACCCCTTTTTCATAAAGCATGAGGAGGTGTCTTCCTTCCATCGCCTAGCGCTCCCATGACTAATGTTTAATTGAAATATTCAAATAATCTAATTATTTATTTTAATCAGTCATCATCGTTCGCTAGTCTTTCAGAAGTAAAGTTTCTTCTTAATTAACCTTTACATAAGACTTAACTTAATAAAATTTTGTTAATAACAAGGTCGTTATCTATAGCATTTCTCATGCTTATGAGGTACAATGCACTTCAAGTGCATCAATTCTAAAAATCACCAATGAAACCTCATTCAATTGAATTTCGCCAGAAAATCATTGAAGTTCATGAAAAGGAAAACATTTCAATCCGGCAA
>DATNPT010000109.1:0-33089 GCA_036703075.1 Chroococcales cyanobacterium | reverse complement strand
ACTGTACATTTTAGCGATCGCTCCAGTAAAGCCAGCATTATAGTCTAGAGCGACTTCCGTCATCATAAATTTAGAACGATCGTCAATGTAATTATCTTTTTTATCGGGCCCGCCAACGAGGGCTCCGTAAAGAGTATGTCTTGTTTTTTCCGGTATCTTCTGACTATTTGCCCAAGAACCATGCGCTGTTCGGTGGTGAGGTTCAGTTGGAGGATTATCTCCAAAACCGACTACATAGCTTCTTTTTTTGGGATTTGACCCAAGCATATATTTAACTTGTCGTTCGGCAAAGTTATGATATCTCTCTTGTTTTTTGGCATCTTTAACCGCGTCCCCGTAGATAAAGGCTAAAAAGGCCGTCTTCGCTACATATCTCAGGGAACCCCATTCATTGAGCCATGCTAAACCACCAGGTGTGTAGTGTACGCCCTTTGGGTTGCAGCGATCGCACCAATAATTTAACCAGCGTTCGGTGTCCTGGATATATTTCTCTTTACCTGTTAACTCCGCTAAAAGTACATAAGTACCGTAAGATTTATCATCCCAAGTATGAGTCCAGTTATAAGATTTTATGGCATCAGGTCGATCGGCTAAGTTGTCATAATATTGCTCAGCTTTTGCTAGATATTGCTGGTCATTTGTCGCTCGGTGAAGCCATGCTGCGCCCCAAACGAGTTCATCCTCATATCCACTTTGGGATTTATAGAACTCTTTGGCATCGGTGATACAATCTGAATAATTTCCTCGGTATTTATCGGCAAACTCATAGAGTTCTTTGGCATGCCTGAGGAGTGTAGCGGAATAACTAGGATCGACTTTTTTAAAGACGATTGAAGAAGCTGCCATTGCCGCTGCGGTTTCTCCAGCTAAATCCGAACCTGGACAGGATTCATCTATTTTGTAAGCGGGGCGCTCCATCGACATTACTTCAGCGGGGCCCCACCAAGCATGATCGACTACCCCTTTTCCAACTTGACCCCAGAACACATTGGGAGAGGGATGAGCTTTGATAAAGTAATCATTTACCCAGCGGAGATTATCCAGTATATAGTTATACTGACCGCTTTTTTTGTAAGCCTCTTCGTATTCAATTACACCCCAAGACAGGAGAGTGGTTGAAGATGCCATCGGTAGACCAAATTTCATATGATCGCCAGCATCATACCAACCACCTGTTAAGTCAATTTTCTGGTCTGAGCCATCTTTTAATCCAGAGTCACCGCGCCATTCAACTCGGTTATTTTCCGGAAGCTTACCTGACCGTTGAGCATCATAAAAATAAATGGCTTTCTGTAAAGCTTCTCCGTAATTATATTGAGTTGATGCTAAGGCTTGGTCTGCGCTAAGATGCGATACCGTACAAATAAAATACTGAATTGGATTAAGAAGAAAAATAATTAAAGCGCTGAGTGAGAAAATAAGGGCTAATTTAGCTAGATTCTTGTTTTTTTTAAACATAAGTCTATGGGAGATTAACCTGGTGTCGATCGCATCAGAACTAGCAGACGAAGTGCTTGACGGAAAGTCTCCTTCCTGTCCAAACGTTTACATCAACTTGATTTTGGTGTCGTCCCTTTGTTGGCAGGCAATAGAGACTCTCCAAGAGAATCACCTGACTTACCTCTGCTAGCAGAAATAAGACTTGCAATTGCCCCGTCATCGTTAGAAAATGAGCTTACGTGGATAGTGTGGGATAGCCTTGCTTTTACCAGAACACTTAATATCTACTGACTACAACTCAATCAGTCCGGATACCTAAGAGCCGATCTATCCAGTAAACATAATGACGTTGTGGAAAGGACAATTACTCCCTTCCCAGTAGAAAAATGTCTATCTTTGGGGTAGCTCAAACGCGATTGCTTTTTTATCTCCGCAGCAACTGAGTGCAACGACCCAGTTATTTCCAAAAGATTGACGTAGCTCAAGCTTATCCTCGAAACTCTATCCCTCGCCAATAGTTTCTTGCCTTACTTCTCAAATAGTAATGGAGTGGCTTCGTTTAAGGAAGCCACTCTCATACATAATCTTTAATTTTGGGAGAGAGGAGCTTACTGAGGATCGAGGCGTAATACTGCCATAAAAGCTTCCTGGGGAACATCTACAGTGCCGACAGATTTCATCCGCTTTTTACCTTTTGCCTGCTTCTGAAGCAGTTTTTTCTTCCGGCTGATGTCGCCCCCGTAGCACTTCGCCAACACATCCTTGCGTAAAGCGGGAATATGTTCGCTGGCAACTACGCGACTACCAATCGCGGCTTGGAGAGGAATCTTGAATTGGTGGCGGGGAATGAGTTCTTTAAGTTTTTCTACTAAGGCGCGACCGACATTGTAAGCTTTGTCACGGTGGACGATCATCGCCAAGGAGTCAACGGGGTCGTTATTAATCAGAATATCTAACCGAACCAGAGTGTTTTCTCGATAGCCGATGAGATGATACTCCATACTGGCATAGCCGCGAGAACGGGACTTTAACTGGTCAAAAAAGTCCGTCACTACTTCGGCTAACGGTAGCTCGTAGACCAATGTTGTCCGCCCTTGAGTGAGATACTTCATATCCTTGAACACCCCACGCCGATTTTGGCACAGTTCCATCAGCGTACCGACGTAGGTTTCGGGAGTAATCATCTCAACCTGGACATAAGGTTCTGCAATGCTTTCCCGTTCTTGGGGGGGAGGTAGATGGCTGGGATTATCAATCTCGAAGGTTTCGCCCTTGAGCGTGGTGATTTTATACACCACAGAAGGAGCCGTTGTGATTAAATCCAGATCGTATTCTCGCTCCAACCGCTCCTGTACGATTTCCATGTGCAGCAGGCCCAAAAAGCCGCAACGGAAACCAAATCCCATCGCGGTAGAGGTTTCTGGTTCGTAGTGTAAAGCCGCATCACTCAGCTTGAGCTTTTCTAAGGCGTCCCGCAAATCTTCATACTGATCGGCGTCAGTGGGGAATAGACCGCAAAACACCATTGGCTTGGCTTCCGCGTAACCTGGTAGGGGAACCTCAGCTTGTTTCGCCGCTAGGGTAATCGTATCGCCAACCCGAGCATCTTCTACGGCTTTAATGGCCGCAGCTATATACCCCACCTCACCGGCATGGAGTTCGTTCACTTGGACTTGATTGGGAGAAAGAACGCCGAGTTCGTCAATTTCATATTCTTTGCCAGAAGCCATCAAGTGGATTTTGTCACCTTTTTTGAGGGTGCCATCTACAACCCGGAAGTATACGATCACGCCTCGGTAAGGGTCGTAGTAGCTGTCAAAAATCAAGGCACGCAGTGGCTGACTTACCGTATCCTCTGGGGGTGGCACCAGATGCACGATGGATTCTAAGATTTCATGAATTCCGATGCCTTCCTTTGCCGATGCGAGGATTGCCCCGCTACAATCGAGACCGATGATCTCTTCAATTTCGCTCTTTACCCGTTCCGGTTCGGCTCCGGGCAAATCGATTTTATTGAGAACTGGAATGATTTCTAGGTTGTGCTCCAGTGCTAAGTAAACATTAGCCAGCGTCTGTGCCTCGACACCTTGGGATGCATCGACAACTAACAGGGCTCCTTCGCAAGCGACAAGCGATCGCGATACTTCATAAGAGAAGTCTACGTGACCTGGAGTGTCGATCAGATTGAGAACGTACTGTTCGCCATCACTGGCGGTGTAGTTCATGCGAGCCGCCTGTAGCTTGATGGTAATGCCCCGCTCTCGCTCTAACTCCATATTGTCCAGGAACTGTTCCTTCATCTCCCGGTCTTTTACAGTTCCTGTCGTCTGCAACAGGCGATCGGCCAAGGTGGATTTCCCATGGTCAATGTGAGCGATGATTGAAAAATTACGAATGCGAGAGACAGGAACGTCAGTCATAGGGTTCGGGGATGAGAAAAAAGAACTAACAAAGCAAGAGTGCAGTAGCTCTTAATGTATTTTAATGTTTTCATCCCCAAAAGCGGATGAGACTCTCAAACAGCCCGTCAATTATGCTGTTCCCGAACTATCCCAGCTGAGTGGCTACTCGCTAAGCTTAAGGTAGCCAACTGCTAAATATCGTAAAATGTATTGTAGGGAACCTAACACTGCTTATGAATGATAATGCCGTCCACCGAGAGCGCTCAGCGGAGAAGGAACAGATTTCTATCCATTTAGATTCGGAACTGCTAGATCAAATTAAGCACCTGACTAACGATCCGAGTAAAGTAATTGAAACAGCTATTCGTCAGTGGCTTAGGGGTGAAAGAGAGCGCGATGATGAATTATCGCGTACCTTAGAGAGAAATCCGCCCGTACCGCTACGAGGCGAATGGAATGATTGATTGAGATAAAACAGGGTATGAGAAGTCCTGCCTTAAACCTAGGGTTGAGACCTCTCGGCTATTTTAGTTGCATTTACGCCCGATCGCTTCAGCTCATCCTCTGAATCCTTTGGTCGCTCGTCGTTTCCGGGTTTCAAAAGATGGCTGTTCCTGCTGATTTATTCATGTCCTCAAGCTGGGTATACCAAATATGGAATCTGCTACTGCACTACTAGGCAAATCTAGCTTTTTGCAGGGGTTGGGGTCCGAACTTGCGTTTACTCAGGATGCATCTGGTCAGTACCGATCTTTTTTTTGGCAGGACGCCGAGCGCCATGGTCTGACAAATGAGCAAGTGGTAGGACTGCCCCTGATCGATACATTTCGTCCGCTTGCCCTCGAAGCCTATCGAGAGCAAATCCAACGGATTTTGGAGCGACGAACCCCCGAACGTTGCACCCATTCCTTCTGTTACAAGGAACACGTATTTTCGTTTGAGTTGGTCATCAGCCCAATTTTGCAAGCTGAGGAGCAAGCCACAATTGTTTTGGCAATGGGTCGCCTGTTGCCTGAAAATGCTGCACAGACGGCAACGGATCTGCCTGCAACCTGTAGTCCAGACCCTCATCAAAGACTGCTAACCAAAATTGCTCGCAAGATTCGCCGCACGCTCGATCTGGATACGATTTGCCAAGAAACGGTCACGAGCTTGGGAAAAGCGCTCCAGGTCAGTCGCTGCATCGTCTGCTCTTATCAACCCGATCCGCTGAAAGTCAAGGTGGAAGCCGAGTATTGCCAGGAGCCTTTTACCTCCATGCTAGGCGAACAGTTGGAATTGGTGCATGAGCCTTACCTGAGACAAGCACTCTTTAGCCGCGAACCTGTAGTCGTCGAGCAAATCGAACCGACGAAGTACCAGCAGAAGTCAGTCCTTGTTGTTTCTACCTCCTACAAAGACGAACCGAACGGTCTAATTTGCCTGCAACAGTGCGATACCCGTCGTCACTGGAGTGAGGGAGAAATCGAGTTAGCGCGAGAATTGGCCGAACAGGTCGGAACCGCGATCGCACATGGAACGCTGTACAAACAGCTAGAGCTAGCTAGTGAACGCGCCGAAGAAGCTTCTCGCCTCAAAAGCGAATTTCTAGCCAATACATCCCACGAACTGCGAACGCCTCTCAATGGGATGATCGGGTTTCTCAAACTCGTCCTAGAAGGGATGGCAGACGACCCAGAAGAGCAACGGGAATTTATTAGTGAAGCCCATCGCTCAGCTCTCCACTTGCTAGACATCATCAACGATATCCTGGATATTGCCAAGATTGAAGCGGGCAAAATGGAGCTGGAGATGAGTCCAGTCAGGCTCAGCGAACTGATGAACGATGTCAAAGATTTCACCGAAAATCTGGCGGAACAAAAGAACCTGAGTTTGAGTATCGAGCGGCCTGCTACTCATGATGATGTGCTCCTATACGGGAACTACCAACGGCTATTACAGGTGATGTTAAACCTGGTTGGCAACGCTATTAAATTTACCCACGAAGGCGGTGTGACGATTAGTGCCGAAATCCTTAAGAAAAAGGTAACGTTCAAAGACCAAGAACTGCCTGGTATGGTAAAAGTTCGGGTGGCAGATACTGGGATTGGTGTTTCTCTGGATAAGCAAGACAGGTTGTTCCAGTCGTTCAACCAGGTGGATGGTTCTCGCACTCGTCAATATGGGGGTACTGGTTTAGGACTGACAATTTCCCAAAAGCTAGTAGAAACGATGGGTGGGGTGGTCAATTTCTACAGTATGGGCGAAGGGTTGGGTTCAACAGTGACTTTTACAGTACCGCTCTATCAAGAACCTGTGATGATTGCCAGCCCTCAAGGGGATTGAAAAATAACTGAACTCAAAGGGTAGGGCATCCTTCGGGAAGCCCTCCTTTTCGCACCTTAAAACCACTGATGTCCCTTAGGCGCGATTTGAGACTAACCGTTTGTAGAAAGCGCCAAATTTTTAGTGCTGGTCCCTGTCGATCATTTTTGCCAAGGCGTTCAATCCTTTGCAAAGATTTCTAAACTAGAGATTGTTGATAGAATTCAGATTTTTATGACAGAGCACAAGAGCGCTCGCGAGTTGTTTCAAGCAGCCTACGAAAACCGCTATACCTGGGATAAAAACTTTCCCGGTTACAGTGCGGATATCGAGATTAAGCAAGGTGACGAGGTCTATACCGGAAAAATTCGGATTAATCGCGACCTTAGTGTCGAAGTTACCGGTATTGAAGATGAAAAGGTGCAAGAAAGCGTCTATAACCAAGTGCGGGACATCGTTACCCACCGCAAACGGTCATCTTTCGAGCAGGCTCATGGCAAGAATGAGTTTAACCTAGGTGAAGCGGACCCTACAGGTGCTGTAGAAATCCTAGTCAAAGGTGATGCTATGGGTTCTAATTACAAAGTCCGAGGCACTGAGATTTCCCAGGTTAGCCGAGTTATGGGCCCAATGGCTTTCACGATTAACACGGCTGAAAGTTTGGATACGGGAGAAGGCTATGTTTCCTCACGCTACAACGCTATCTTCCGAAATTCTAAAACTGGCGATTTGAAAGCTAAACGGGAATTTGAGGATACTTACGAGAAGGTCGGTGACTATTATGTCATGACGCGCCAGGTCGTTCACGCGATCGAGGAAGACCAACGGCTCGCTACCGAGTTCAACTTCTCGAATATCAAACTCCTAGAACCAGCGACGGTATAAGGTTATAGCAGTTAGTCAAGGGAAAGAAGCGATCTCGCGATCGCTTCTTTCCCTTGACGGCTGCAACGGGGGCAACATCGCTCCACGTCGGCAATAAAAACCCCCAGAGGAGCGAACCGTCTGGGGTGGAACTGTTAAGCTTGATTCTATATCCCAAAATCGAGGAGCTGCTCCGGGTAGATCGGGAGCTGCTTGCCCAGAAGAACACACTTGCTTCATTCGTTCTTCATGAATTTCAATAGAGATGCGATCGCTTTCTCCTAAATCCTCGTTATGTACCCAGCTTTGCCTTCACAACGGATTGAACCTTCTGCCCATCTGCTCGACCTTTAAGCTGCTGCATCGCTGGCCCCATCACCTTACCCATATCTTTCGCAGAGGTTGCCCCAGTTCTGGCAATAATCTCATCCACAACTGCACCAATCTCTTCATCTGACAGTTGTCCGGGCAGATACTCTTCAAGAATGGCTAACTCTTGGGCTTCTTGGTCGGCTAAGTCATTGCGTCCTGCTTGGCGATACTGCTCGATTGCTTCCCGGCGTTGCTTAGCTAGCTGCGCTAAGACCTCAATTTCCTGGCTTTCGTTTAGGCTTGTTTGCCCCTGAGGGCGTAGGCTTACTTCTTTTTCCAGTAAGACCTTTTTAATACTGCGAACCGTTTCTAGACGAATTTTATCTTTCGCCTTCATTGCAGTTTTGATATCTTCCGATATCCGCTCCATTAAACTCATGAATTTCCACCTTTTTCATAGACCTATTGCCAGTTTATTCGGGTTTGGGCGAACTCTGTAAGCTTGTGATTGAGTTTAACGCTCAAATAGACTAGCTGTTATGCATTTAAATTGGGTATTCCCTGTTGCCCGCTTCCCTTGATGAAGTTAGGCTTCCCAATCTGAATGCTGAACAGCTTAGTTTGCCATTTATTTTTTAGCCGTTATAGCTAAAAGAATTAAAATAAAGATAGATCTTCCAGTACTCGCTATTAATCGAGTTATTTCATCCTATCGGGTGAACCAAGAGAAGGAAGTAATTCAGTGAGTTTTTAGAGGATTCTAGAAGTCAAGCGGTGATTGATTCACCTTTAGGCTGACAAGGAGAACGAAACCATGAACGAACCTGTAGATCGTATCCCAGAGAAAGTCGAGCTGGTTGACATTGAATCAATTCCTGTTAATCCAACAGTAACGACCGTTGAGGTTGAATCCACTCAAGCCGAATCGGGGGAGAATTCCCAGGAAAAAGTTCGGATTGAAGAATTTACAATTACTGGGGATGTACTGGTTGCTAAGGTCAAGGAATGGATTCATCAAGGCAATATTCGACGAATTATTATCAAAAACGAAGAAGGACGCCCCTTAATTGAGGTTCCTCTAACAGTCGGAGTTGTCGGCGGTGTTATTGGCGCTACTTTGTTTCCCGTAATCGCTGCACTCGGAGCGATTGGTGCATTGGTTACTCATCTGAAAGTCGTCATTGAAAGAAGAGAATGAGGGGGCAATTCAGTAGGTAAAAAAAGATCGCTGTAAGGTGAGCAATATCTACCTGGAATTGTATAGCCTAATTGAAGAGAGAAGTATGGCCCCACTCACTCTACAAGTGGGTTATGTTAACTGGCATTGAGTTGGGTTTGATTTGATATCATTCCTGATTCAAAAACTCCAAATAGGAGCTACTCAACTCCTTCACGGCTAGCTCGTAAAACTGCTTTCCATGTTCTGGCGTCGCCAAGGCTGGATTAGATCCCATCCGTCCATCTGGATAGCGGCGACGAAAATCGGCTGCACCATAAATTGGATGTCCCGAAGCAACTTCTAGGGATAGGGGAGCTTGCTTAATAGCATCAGGGTAGACATACTGAGTGAGCGCTACCTCACTTGGCGTTGCATGGGAGCCTTCTTGCTCTCCGTACAAACTTTTTGCCAATTTATAAACCGAGTTGCACATGAACCAGTTAGCCAGGCGGCATTGTACTTGCGACCCATTGGGCAGATTCAAATCCACCAAGTGAGCGTAACTTTCTGCAAAAGCGGCTTTGAGAGTAGCAATATTTCCACCATGACCGTTGATAAAGAAAAACTTGGTGAAGCCGGTTCTGACTAAGCTGGTAATATAATCTTGGATGACTTGAATCAACGTAGTCGGTTTGAGACTAATTGTGCCAGGGAAACCCAGGTGATGCAGCGCCATACCAACATTGATCGTTGGACCGACGAGAGCGCCAGTTGCTTCTCCCACACCCCGCGCGATCGCTTCCGCACAAATCGCATCAGTTCCAATTAATCCGGTTGGTCCGTGTTGCTCGGTTGAACCAATCGGCATAATAATACATTGCGATTGCTCCAGGTACGCTTCAACTTCCGTCCAGGTACTCAAATGTAGCAGCATTGTCATTAATTCTCTCGTTACTATTTTTATGCTCTGTTGGATAGCCAAATGCTTGTTGCCAAATTTCTAATGAATTGGCAATGCGCCATACCGCTTTGTCAGTTAATTGGCTAATGTTGCTATGAACTAAAACCAATAGCGATTGCTTGCTCCAACCCAGAGCCGAATTGGAGTGCTATGAAATAGGAGTTGAAAAGGCAGATAACTCTAGTCTATTCAACCAGTAAGACAGACGGAGTCAGAGGGACACATCTGCCAACTTACCGCTTTCCCCCTGACCGTCATGTAGTCTGTATGACGCGTATTACACTGTGCATATTAGGTCAATTTGATGACAGCAGCAACCAAGCCAAGCAATTTTTACTAAGTCTTAAAAATTCACTGTAACTTTTGTACTATTGGTATAGTCTTCTCATAGAGACTTCGGTGAGTATGTTAAAAAGCAACGCACCGACAATTAAGATTTTTCTACGTTCAAGGGAATAATTTTGGTGTATACCTTGGCTTAGAACTTCAACTACCCTATTTTCTGACTTTATGCTTTCTCTCGATCTACCGCAGAGTCCTTCCAGACCGGAACTGACACAGGCGACGCGTGTCTTAGTGGTGGAAGACGAAGATTTAATTCGAGAAATGCTTGTTTTAGCTCTAGAAGAAGAAAGTTACGAGGTGGTGACAGCCGCTGATGGACGGACAGCTCTAGCGCTTCTTCAAGATACAGAACAGACAGAGGCTGAATTTCCTTTTGATTTGCTGATACTGGATCTGATGTTGCCACAGATCAATGGCTTAGATCTGTGTCGTCTGTTACGTTATCGGGGTAATCCCGTGCCTATCTTGATTCTCAGTGCCAAAGCTAGTGAAACCGATCGCGTTTTGGGGCTGGAAGTTGGTGCGGACGACTACCTCACTAAACCTTTCAGCATGCGGGAATTGATTGCTCGGTGCCGCGCCTTGCTACGTCGTCAGCGTTTTAGCAGTTTGCCCCAGACTCCCGTGCTGCAATTGCGGGACATCATGCTTTATCCTCAAGAGTGCCGAGTGACGGTTCGGGGAGAAGAGGCTAACTTGTCACCCAAAGAATTTCGGTTGTTGGAGTTGTTCATGAGCTATCCCCGCCGAGTTTGGTCGCGCGAACAGTTAATCGATCAAGTGTGGGGACCCGATTTTTTGGGAGATACCAAAACCGTCGATGTTCATATTCGCTGGCTGCGGGAAAAATTAGAAAAAGATCCTAGCCAACCTGAATACTTGATTACTGTTCGAGGATTTGGCTACCGTTTTGGCTGAGGTCTTCAGTTCCAAGAGTTCGCTCTGACTATAGCGAGTTTAGAGTCGCTCGCCGAGCATGAACTCTAGCGGTTTTAAACTATTCAACAGATCGGGGCTAAGGCGATACAGACAAACAGATTCATTAGCCCCCTCAACCCTAGGCTGAGTACACAAAATCGTTGAAGAGGGTTAGAAAGGATACAGTACCCATCTGTGGGTAGTAATAGGCTTTTGTCTGCGAAAGCTATTTTTCCTTTCGATCACTCTCCTGTACGTAGCCGTACTCCAATGAGCCAAGCAAAAATTCACCTGATCGTCAGTATGCAAAAACTTACCCTGCTGGTGTTTTGCACTCACGCTTACGCCTGCCAATTTAGAGTCCTTCACTCTTCGGGTGCAGTCTTCGGGCGACGTTTAATTTTTCACTCCGCAGAAGCGGCCGAGCAATCGGGTCGAGCTTGGGTGAAAGCGGCTTGTGGAGGACAACAGACGAGGTAGATATTCCTAGATCCTGGAGCTTCAACAAGGGGAATTTCCGTACAGCAAGTTAAAATTGTTGAAACTTTCCATCTGCAAACCTTCTAAGCGCAAGAAAAGGGATGACCCTCCTGGCATTTTTTCTGGGTCTAGCTTTAGGAATTGGGTTTTGGCTCTGGCAGCAACGCCGAGTGCAACGACAGTTAAAGCAAATGCTGGGAACATTGCAGACAGAGTCTTCCAGTAACTCATTGTCAGTGGTTTCGAGTTTGCGGCTGGAGATAGCACGCGCTAACAAGCACCGCGAAGTCTTAGAAAAGGAGTTACAAACTAGGCGACGCCTGCTGGATGTATCGCCTTGTGGTTACTTGCAGGTAGATGAAGAAAATCGCTTGCTCTGGTGTAACGAACAAGCACGCCAGTTGTTGCAGATCGATCGCTGGGAACCAGGGAACTTACGCTTACTACTAGAGTTAGTGCGTTCCTACGAACTCGATCAGCTCATCGAACAAACTCGTCAGCACCAACACCCCGATACCCTTGAATGGGTCTATCACCCCTCTTGTTTAGATGGAGAAGCGATGGGCAAAGTGCGATCGCTTACGCTTCAAGCCTTCAGTTGGCCCCTCCCTCAGGGAGACGTGGGTGTTTTTATTGAAAACCGACAACCCCTGATCGATCTCAACCAGTCTCGCAACCAGTGGGTTTCTGATTTAGCCCACGAACTCAGAACGCCTTTAACCTCTATTCGCTTGGTCGCAGAGGCGTTACAAGGGCGTTTAGAGCCTCCTGCCAGCCGTTGGATCGAGCAACTGCTACGCGAAACCAATCGACTGATCGATCTCGTCCAAAATTGGCTGGAACTCAGCAACTTGGAGAAGAATCCTAGCAATAGTCTGACGTATCAGCCCGTAGAATTGCGATCGCTAATTCATTCAGCTTGGCAAACCTTAGAGCCATTAGCCCAACAAAAACAGCTCTCTATCACCTATTACGGGCCGGACATCCTTCAGATAACAGCGGATCAAGCTCGCCTCACCCAAGTTTTTTTGAATTTGTTCGATAACAGTATCAAACACAGCCCCCCTCAAATGCCAATTTGCGTTAAAGTGTCTTGCGTTGAGACGAGCGCCGACAAAACTCCAGGAGACGAGGAGCAGGAAAGTACGATCCAAATCGACATCATAGACTCGGGCAGTGGCTTTGCAGACTCCGACTTACCTTATGTATTTGAGCGACTTTATCGAGGGGATACCTCGCGATACCGCGAGCCAGAGGCTTCCTCAGCGTTAACCCCTGTAGGGGTAAGCAGTGGCAGCGGATTAGGACTGGCTATTGTCAAGCAAATTATCCTTGCTCATAACGGCAGTATTGAAGCTAAAAATCATCCCGAAACTGGCGGGGCTTGGTTGCAAATTAAACTGCGCGATCGGGGAATTTAACCCCACTTTCACCTTGATTTGCTATCACTATAATTACTAACACTTATTCCATTCAATGGATCGAGCAACCGAGGTGAGCCTGTCTTCTACAAATAGCAACTCTGAACGAACCCATTTTGACCGATGCCTGCGGCGCTTAGAGCAGGATGTTTTACGAATGGGAGCGTTGGTAGAAAACTCCTTTCGCCTGAGCCATCAGGCAATGTTTTCTCAAAATCTGGAAGCCGCCAAAGCGATTACTGCGCTTGACGATCAAATCGATCGCTACTATCGGAATATAGAGTTAGAATGCGCCACGCTAATGACTCTAGAAGCACCAGTCGCTCAAGATTTACGCCTCCTCAGTGCTTTTATGCAGCTCGTGCGAGATTTAGAGCGCATCGGGGATTATGCAGAAGATTTAGCAGAAATTGCACTCAAACTCTTACCCTACCCATCTCATCCTTGCCTACCTCAAATTGAGCTCATGTCCCATCATGCCCAAGCGATGCTAGCAACAAGTCTAGTGGCTCTAGCTGATTTAGATGCTACGGCTGGGCAAGCCGTGAAGGAACTAGATGATAAGGTAGACACAGCTTATGATACGCTTTATCAAACTTTAGCTTATCAGCGAGATATCAAAGGCGTTGTAGAACCAATTCTGCTATTAGTGTTAGCAATTCGTCACCTAGAACGTATGGCCGATCACGCGACTAACATAGGTCAACGAGTGTCCTACATTGTGACCGGTCATCACCATTAATTAGATCTGTAAACCAGGCTGTTGCTCTTCTATTGATGGAAAAGATTCCTCATTTACTTCATACTTGTTGGCTCATTAACAATTATCATTGGATTTTTTCCATAATTACTAGAAAAAAACTAAGCTTATCGTATTAATACGAGACTAAAATTTTCAAAATTTATATACCCAAGAACAACGATATAGTAATTCTCAGTTGCGTGTAGTAAAGCGTAAGGGTACGACATGTCATGCCCTTATAGGGTTGCTGTCCTCCAGATTTTAGGAAAACCGCCATAGCTTAACCACATCATTATCTGGCTTTTACCAGTTCCTAAACTCAGAACCTTATCATTAGTACAAAGGTTCTGAAACCTTCCTGAAAATCTAGCCAAAGCATCCGAGTAAACAGAGAGCAAGGGGGAGTCCGCGTCTTTCCTCCACTCATCGTTTATGGTACGCTCTGAAGCAGATGTGCCGTTCTTGTGCAAGGAGAAAAGCGGCTAAAGTATCGCTTTGCGCGATCGCAGCAAGAGGGACAAGTGCCAATTTTTGATGGCTCAGATATCCCAACATTCCAAGTCGCTTACCTAAAAGCTAACAACGCTTCTACGTTACTGAGATATGAATCAATGGACTGTGAGGTGACAGCACCCTTCTTGACAGGTAATGAACCTTTAGTGTTCGTTTCTTATAGCAGCCAGGAACTACTTACTAAAACGTGAAGAAAGCTAATAACTGATCTGGGCGATTACCACTCCTCATTATGTGCCAGTTTTCTAAGAGGTTCACCGAGCAAACTAAACCTTGCTTGATTTTGTAATAAGTGATACACAATAAGTGTGATATGGGATACGACATTTGAGGAGCCAAAAATCTTAGTATGAACGGCAATGTTTGATACAAAAGAATGGTAAAAAAATATCATTAGTGCTTTCGATAAGACCGAGTCAAATCGAAAACACTCTTGCCGATCAGACACAGTTTCCTGTTTTCTAAAGTCCATCAGGTGTGAGGATTAGTGACCATTATGTCAACATTATTCTGGAAAGCGTTAAAGCTCAGTCCAGCCTTTCTGGGAGCATCATTGTTAATTACTAGCAGCGCTTATGCTGCTCAAAGTGTTTCTGGGCAAACAACAGCAGTCAACTCCAATCCGGCAGCAACAACCGTTGAACCCACTGCCGCTCTCCCAACCGAACAAGCTCAAGCTCAAGTTGTTGCCACCAATAGCAACACGATTCAGGTTTCTGAGCAAAAAGTTGCAACAACGGTAGCGCCTACGGTTGACGACCCATCAAACACCAGTCCTAGTGCGGCCCAATCCGCTCCACTCTTGGCTCAGCAGGTACCAGCGACTGGCAACACAACCTCTAACACTACTGACGTTTTAGAGCAAATCAATCAATACACCAGTGAAAGCCCGACTAACTCCATAGACCAAGTAACTAACGTCTCGCAATTGAGCGATGTCTCTCCTGGGGACTGGGCCTATGAAGCACTACGCAATCTAGTCGAGCGCTATGGCTGTATTGCTGGTTATCCTGACGGTACCTTCCGGGGCAACCGGGCAATGACGCGGTATGAATTCGCGGCTGGTTTGAATGCTTGTTTGCAGCAAGTCGAGCGTTTGATTCAAACGAGCACTGGTGGCTTTGTCACCAGACAAGATTTAGAAACCCTACAGCGCCTAGTTGATGAATTCCGTTCCGAGCTGACCGCACTGGGAACACGAGTTGATAATTTGGAAGGTCGGGTCGCGTTCTTGGAAGACCATCAGTTTTCCACAACTACCAAGCTGAACGGGGAAGTCATTTTTGCGATTAGCGATTTATTTGGCGACCAAGCTGGTTCTCAAGCAGGAAATCCTGACTATCGAGGCACGGAAACGGTATTCCAAGACCGGGTGCGGCTCAACTTCGACACCAGCTTCACGGGTAAAGACCGCTTGCGGACTCGTCTTCAGGCAGGCAACGTCACTGAATTTGGTCCTCTTTCAAGTCCGAGCGGTCCAGGTCGCAACATTACCAGAGAGGGTCGATTTGGATTCCAATCTGACAATGGCAACGATATTGAGCTAGAAAAACTCTGGTATCGTTTTCCAATCGCTAACGCGGCTGTCGCCCACATCTTTGCCAATGCAGGCAATTTTGATGACTTTGTTCCCCTACTCAACGCTAACCTAGACGCCAGTGGAACTGGTTCTATATCTCGGTTCGGTCGCTATAACCCCATTTATCGTATTGGTCAGCCTTCACAGAGTGCAGGAGCTGGACTGACATTTGGCCCCAAGAGTCCTATCCGAATCGATGTGGGTTACCTAGCGGGTCGAGGTAGTGCAAGTAATCCAGGTGAAGATGCTGGTCTTTTCAACGGCAGCTACAGCGCACTGGGTCAGCTAACGTTTCAGCCTAGTAAGTTCTTTAGCATAGCAGCCACCTATGTTCATGGGTACAGCACCAATCCGGACGACTCAACTAGTCCTTTGGGAGGAGCTCTTGGACACGGAACGGGAAGTATTGCGTCTGGGATCAACAACATAGTAGCTCCCGTTGTCTCCAACTCCTACGGACTCGAAGCGTCTTTCGCCTTTACTCCGCAACTCGTCCTCAGTGGTTGGGCTGGATACACCAAGGCGATTGTTCTTGGTCGGGGTGATGCTGATGTATGGAATTATGCTGCAACACTTGCCATCAATGATTTTGGCACTAAAGGCAGTACGCTCGGTTTTGTGGTCGGCATGGAACCCAAGCTGACAGGTAGTGACGCGTCTTTAGTCGGTGTCCTCAGTGGAACAAATGGTCGCCGAGACGATCCTGACACGGGATTACACGTTGAAGGCTTCTACAAGTTTAACTTGACGAAAAATATTGCCATCACTCCTGGCATTATCTGGCTGACTGCGCCCGGTCACAATGACGCTAACGACGATATCTATATCGGTACAGTCCGCACAACTTTCACATTCTAGTCAGTTTTTAGCTGAAACTTAGAAACCCCAATGCCCTCATTGAGTTGAGGGCATTTTCTTTCGCCAACATCTAGACGCTGAACCAAACATCGGGTTAAGATTGTAGACCGTGGCTTTTCTTAAAGTTAAAGATGAACGCTCAAGAGATTATTCGCTCAATCGAAGCGGAACAGCTCAAGTCAAACCTGCCTATCATCCATGTGGGCGACACCATTCGGGTCGGCGTGCGGATTCGTGAAGGTAACAAGGAACGGATACAGCCTTATGAAGGTACCGTAATTGCCAAGCGTAATGGCGGTATCAACGAAACTATTACAGTTCGGCGAATCTTTCAGGGCGTTGGTGTTGAGCGGGTGTTCCTATTGCATTCTCCCCGCATTGACAGCATTAAAATCATTCGTCGGGGTAGAGTGCGTCGGGCGAAGTTGTACTACCTACGCGATCGTGTTGGTAAGGCGACTCGCATCCAGCAACGTTTTGACCGTAGCCTCTAGCGTAAAATAGAATCGGCTCAGCTTTGTGTTGATGCCCTTCTTGCGTTAGACTAAAAAAGTGAGGGTTAAGTCTTAGTCCCTCCACCCCGTATGTGCGCTCTTAGTTCAGTTGGTAGAACGCAGGTCTCCAAAACCTGATGTCGGGGGTTCAAGTCCTCCAGGGCGCGCTCTAAATTAATCCAATAAAGTTAATACAATAGTAGAAGTGCAAGGCTTCGCATCTGCCCGAATCTACTTGGTTCACGAACGCGATCGCAGGAAAGTAAAAAAATTCGGGTAGACTTGTTGTGTAAGTGCTGCTAACTAGTTGCTCGGTAGCGCTTCACAGCTATGGCACCAAAAGATTGGGGATCGAAGGTTAGATTTTTTTCTAGTCGGTGTCCGGTCTTAGGGAATTCTGACTTATCGGTGTTATGTCCCTGCATCTACAGTCCTTGCATCCCAATATCGCTTGACGGGGGAGATGATTAAGTTGTGACAAAAAAAACTAAAACTGAAGCAGAGGTTCAAGATGCTGCATCCAACTCTGGGTTTAACGCCGTAAAGTTTTTCCAGGAAACAAAAGAAGAACTGGGTAAGGTCGTTTGGCCGAGTCGGCAGCAGTTAATCAGCGAATCAGCGGCTGTATTGCTGATGGTAATCCTAAGCGCCACCCTGGTTTATTTGGTGGATAACTTCTTTAATTGGGCATCAAAACAGGTATTTGGATGAGTTTTGCTACAGACGAGTCACCAGAAGATTCTAATCAACAGCTACAAGACTCCCAAACTGCGCGTTGGTATGCGGTTCAAGTCGCGTCTGGCTGTGAAAAGCGAGTCAAGACAAACTTGGAGCAGCGCGTTCAAACCCTAGATGTGGCTGACCGGATTTTGAGAGTGCAGATTCCGCAGACGCCAACTGTCAAAATCCGTAAAGACGGTTCTCGGCAACATTCAGAAGAAAAAGTCTTCCCTGGCTACGTGTTAGTCCAAATGGTGATGGATGATGACACCTGGCAGGTTGTCAAAAACACACCAAATGTGATTAATTTTGTTGGGGCAGAACAAAAGCGTCGTTACGGACGAGGACGCGGACATGTTAAACCAATGCCGCTAAGTCCTGGAGAAGTGGAGCGAATCTTTAAGCAGGCCCAAGAGCAAGAACCAATTGTCAAAATTGATATGGCATTGGGAGATAAAATTATAGTTCTGTCGGGTCCGTTTAAAGATTTTGAAGGCGAAGTGATTGAAGTTAGCCCCGAAAGGAGCAAACTCAAAGCGCTACTCTCAATTTTCGGACGGGATACGCCAGTGGAGTTGGAGTTCAATCAGGTTCAAAAAACTAGCTAGAAATGGCAAAAAAAGTTGTTGCAATGATTAAGTTGGCTCTCCCGGCAGGGAAAGCCAACCCAGCCCCACCTGTTGGACCTGCATTAGGTCAGCATGGGGTTAATATTATGGCGTTTTGTAAAGAATACAACGCTAGAACGGCCGACCAGGCTGGAATGGTCGTGCCAGTGGAAATTTCGGTTTTTGAGGATCGTAGCTTTACCTTCATTCTCAAAACCCCACCGGCATCCGTTCTAATTCGCAAGGCAGCGGGCATCGAACGCGGTGCAAGCCAACCCAATAAGCAAAAAGTTGGGACGATTACTCGCGCTCAGTTGCAGGAAATTGCCCAAACCAAGATGCCAGACCTCAACGCCAATGATATTGAGGCGGCAATGAAGATTGTGGAAGGTACTGCTCGTAACATGGGTGTAGCGGTCGCGGATTAGTGAGTTGTTGTCTGTTGTTCGTCAAGAGCAATATTAAAAACTAACAACAATTTCAACGAGCGATCGGTACCTAGTTCAGTAAACATGATACGGGGGAGAAGCGGTTGCTTCGTGAGTCACCCCAGGAGATACAGATGGTAAAACGAAAATCGCGTCGATTACAGGAACTAGAAAAAAAGGTCGAAGAGCGACCCTATGAACCCCTAGAAGCGCTTAACCTCTTAAAAGAGACAGCCACGGCTAAATTTCCAGAATCGGCTGAAGCGCATATCCGCTTGGGAATTGACCCGAAATACACTGACCAACAACTGCGGACGACAGTCGCGCTGCCCAAGGGAACAGGTCAAACGGTTCGGGTTGCGGTAATTGCCAGGGGGGAAAAAGTTACTGAAGCTAGTTCTTCGGGAGCTGATATTGTCGGTTCGGAAGATTTGATTACAGAAATCCAAAACGGCATGATGGATTTCGATCTGCTCATTGCCACACCGGACATGATGCCGCAGGTTGCTAAATTGGGTCGTCTTTTAGGACCACGGGGTTTGATGCCCTCTCCAAAAGGCGGAACCGTTACCTTTGACCTAGGTCAGGCCATTCAAGAATTTAAAGCCGGTAAGCTAGAGTTTCGAGCTGACCGTACAGGTATCGTTCATGTTATGTTTGGCAAGGCGGCATTTTCCGCCGACGACCTGCTAGTGAACCTCAAAGCTTTGCAGGAGACGATCGATCGCAACCGACCGTCAGGAGCAAAGGGTCGCTATTGGCGTAGTATTTATATATCTGCGACAATGGGACCTTCGATTGAAGTCGAAATTAACACCCTACGTGACTTAAAAGTTGGCGAAGCTGCCTAGGAGTAAGAGTTTAGATTCAACGACAAGCCAAAATCGACCAACTGAATAGGCTTGTGCCAAAGACAGCAGGTGCGATCGCTTAAATATCCTGCCGAGGTCAATGCCTGAGTATCTGCCGTGCCACCGGCCTTGTTGTGTGAGTGGCATGGACTCAAGATGCGAAGCATAACCCCGGCATGGTGTCCGGGGTTTAGTTGTTGGTTGTTAGTGGTTAGTAATTTGCTTGCTGACCGATCGCAACCAACAAACAATAAAGGAGGTGAGACAAGGATGGGTAGAACACTCGAAAGCAAACAAGAAGTAGTAGCCGAACTCAAGGAAACCTTGAGCGACGCTCAGCTAGCTCTTGTCATTAACTACCAAGGGCTGACTGTTGCCGAAATTACCGACTTACGGAGGCGTCTGCGTCCCACAGGTACCGTTTGCGCGGTGACCAAGAACACGTTGATGCGACGTGCGATCGATGGGAATGACAACTGGCAACCCATGACAGAGTTCCTTGCCGGTTCGTCTGCCTTCCTACTGGTCAAAGATGATATCAGCGGCGCGATTAAGGCTTACCAAGACTTCCAGAAAGCTACCAAGAAGACAGAACTTCGTGGTGGTGTCATGGAAGGTCGTGCCTTGAACCAAGCTCAAGTCAAGGCAATTGGAGACCTGCCGTCGAAGGAACAGTTGATGGGTCAAATTGCTGGTGCGCTTAATGCACTGGCAACCAAAATTGCTGTGGGTATCAACGAAGTTCCTGCTTCGCTGGGTCGTAGCATTAAGGCTATCTCTGAGAAGGAAGACGGCGGCGCGTCTAACGAGACGGCAGCTTAAATCCATTGCCTAAGTTAAGAGCAGCCACACGACCCCTCGCCCGAGTCCGCTTAGCGGCAAATGACTAAAACGTTCAAACCAATCAATCTCAAAGGAGTTTATCCATGTCTGCTACAACTGACGAAATTCTGGAAAAGCTAAAATCACTGACCTTGCTGGAAGCCGCTGAGTTAGTGAAGCAAATTGAAGAAGAATTCGGTGTGAGTGCTGCGGCTCCTGTTGGTGGGTTCGCAATGGTCGCTCCTGGTGCTGGTGCTGCTGCCCCAGCCGAAGAAGTCGAAGAGCAAACTGAATTCGATGTAATCCTTGAAGAAGTTCCCGCTGATAAGAAGATTGCGATTCTCAAGGTAGTACGGACGCTAACCGGCTTAGGACTGAAGGAAGCCAAAGATTTGGTAGAAGCTGCACCCAAACCCGTTAAGGAAGCGGTTGCAAAAGACGCCGCTGAAGATGCTAAGAAGCAACTAGAAGAAGCAGGCGGAAAAGTTACTATCAAGTAAAACGTTTCTATAGTCTTGCAGGGTGGGCTAACAGCCCACCTTTTTTTTGTGTAATTGGCTATGACGTAGCGATCGCAAATTTTTACCACGTCCGTTTATTGCAGGATACAATGCGTAATTCCAGTCATTAACAAAGTATTCCCTTTTGAGTGCCGATGCCGTTACTATTAACTTCCAAAGGTAGAAATATCGTCATTACTTCACCCTCTTGAGGGCGCTGCCGCACGATTAGTTTTCCGCCCAAAGCTTGGAATAAATGTTTGGTGACGTTGAGATTCAAAGTAAGACTGCCAGTCTCTGGCTGGAACATCAGCAGCTGACCGATCGACTTCAACGTTGTTGCACAAGTCGAGTCGGCTGAGTCCGATGAGTTGCCATTCTTATCTGGATCGGGTTGAGAGTGAAATTGTAACTTGAGCTGGTCTCCAGCAGGCATGACTTGTACTTGAATGTGACCCCCCATCGGCAAAGAACGGGTGAAATTCTCGACCAAACCTGTGAGCACCTGATCTAACATCGCGGGATTGCTGACAACGGTTGGCAAATCTTGAGGCAGGACAACATCTAGAGTGATATTGCGCCGTTCGGCTTGCTTCTGCCAGCGAGGGATGCTGTGCTGAAAAACCTGAGCCAGTGACATTGAGGTTAGGTTAACTGGCGCTTGCTTCGCTACGGTCGTTTCTAGTTCGACTGCCCGGAAAATCAGCTCCATACGGTTGATTTGCTCGGTACACTCATGGTCGATGATTTCCAGACGGCGCATTACTTCTGACGGGAGGTCGCGACGCTTGAGCAGTAGTTTAGTTAATGTGCGAATTGTCGTCAGAGGCGTCCGGATTTCGTGGGTCAGTGCTTTGAGCAGTTCTACGTCCGGTGTCGCTTCACGCGGATGAGGAAATCTGCTCGCACCTCGCTCCTCGTTTTTTGCCATAGGTTCCCATTGACGACCTTCCTTGAAGGTATCGCTCTGAGGCTGAGGTTGTCCCGATTGAGTAACTGGCCGGGTCGAAGCGATTGGGATAGTATGGATCGTCTCGACTTGAGGGGGTTCTGGCAGGTTTCTCAATAGCTGGCGACCAAAGTCCATCACGAGCCGATAATCGGGTATCTTTGGTGAAAATTGCTTGAATAAGGTTTCTAGATGCGCCAACTGATGAGGACTGGTTAACAAGATCCGAGGACGAAGTGATTCCCAGGCTTGTTGAATGTCCTCTGGGTCGAAGGAAAACCGAAAAGCCGGGGCGTTATTGGGGTCTTCAGAGAAGACCATGACTAAATTAAAGTGACTCGTTAAAACGAGACAAAACTGTTCCTCTGCCAAGGGGTCACCTGGGAACAGGGGGAGTTCATAAGCCGTACTGGCCATCTGCGGACACTGCTGGTTTTCAGCAGGAGGCAGTTGGAAGGGCATCCAAGCCAGGGCATTAAATTTATCGCTGGTAAAAATCCCAGTTTGGAAACGGCACACCAAATCGGGGTGGCTCAAGACTGGCACTGGACCGGCCAAGACTAAGCCTTGCAGCGACGATTCCGTGCAACGATCGCGATCGGATGTCGAGGTTGAGAGGGTGTGTCGGAGTAATTGTTCCAAAGTTGCGATCGCGCTTTTCCACTCCCGTTGCGCTTTCGCTGCGGCTAAACCTTGTTGGATAATTACATGCTCCGTTTTCCGATAACTACTAGTACCTCGGTTTCCATTCTCTGACATCGCTGCCAGTTCTATCTGAGGTGCCACCTCATTATCAAACCCAATCTGTTCATTTCGGGCTAAGACTTCACCTAAGCTTGGTAACAACCACTTTTGCACCACGATCTATCCCCATCCCCATGCACAGCCAGTATAGTATCTGCAAATTTCTATGCTTCTGCTTACGAGGATACTGATATTATTCATATTTCTGCGATCGTAGAACCGAACTTTTCAGTCGCAATTGCCGTTGATAGTTTGAAATTTCCTCATCATTTGGTTAGAAACGATGCAACCAGTTGCATTATCTCCAGTCCCGTCTCCTGAGCACCAGTGCCATGTTTGAGCCTTGAAACCCTCTCTCAGCAGTTGCTTGATTCAATCTGTCGAGAAAACTTTACCAAGCGGTTTAAGTTTTGGGTTGGGCAAGAGGCGAGTCCTTGGGAGCACATTCATTTACCGCATATCGTAGCCGAACAAATTTGGATTGACCTCACCCAACTTGAGATCGGCTAAACCATACTCGCTCCAACGTCTTTCGACCATTGCCGCCACATCTGGATCGGACTCTAACGCTGCCCCCCATTCATGCTCGGTTTCTGGCGGAATTTTTGTTGTCGCATCAATCCCCATCCGTCCTCCCAAGCCAATCTTTTCACTGGCAAAGTCTAAACTATCAAAGGGTGTATTGGGCAGAATAAATACATCCCGTGTCGGGTCTACTTTGGAACTAATAGCCCACACCACTTGCCGGGGATCGCGAATGTTAATGTCTTTATCGACGACAATCACAAACTTGGTGTAGGTAAATTGTGGCAAAGCACTCCAGAAGGCTAAGGCGGCACGTCGGGCTTGGCCTGGATAGGCTTTATCAATCGAGATAATCGCCGCTTTGTAACTCAGGGCTTCCATGGGCAGGAAAAAATCGACGATTTCCGAGACTTGCTGCCGCAGGATAGGAGTATAGATCCGATTAAGAGCGATCGCCATCATCGCCTCTTCTTTGGGCGGACGACCGCTAAAGGTAGTAAGGTAAATCGGGTCTTTTCGATGCGTCATGCAGTGGAAGCGAATCAGTGGCGAATCTTCTACACCGCCGTAATAGCCCATGTGGTCGCCAAACGGACCATCGGGTAGCATTTCCCCTGGAGTAATCGTACCTTCCAGGACAAACTCCGAATCGGCTGGCACTTCTAAATCTACTGTCTTACACTTGGCCAACTGAACGCCAGAACCGCCGTATAGTCCAGCGAACAGCCATTCTGAGAGTTCTACCGGAATGGGCGTTGCCGCCGCCATAATAATCAGGGGGTCAACGCCGAGAGCGATCGCAATTTCTAATTTCTTCCCGCGTTCTGCCGCCTTCCGCAGATGTCGCGCTCCACCTCGCACCGACAACCAATGTACGGTCATAGTATTGTGCGATTGCAGTTGCAGTCGATAAACGCCAACATTCGGCGTCCCTGTTTCGCAATCTTTAGTAATTACTAGCCCCAGCGTGATAATCTTCCCCGCATCATCTGGATAGGGACGAATCAGTGGGAGTTGATTCAAATCTAGGGCATCACCTTCAACAACGACTTGCTGACAGGCGGGGAAAAAGTCGCGTCCCGGTTTTGCCTTGAGGACATCAAACAAAACTTTACCAAACTCTACTGCCTGGGAAATCTTCTTGGGTGGCTTCGGCTGTTGCAGCATTCCCAGCTTTTGACCCAGAGTTTCTAACTCCTGCGGATGCTCCCGGTTCATTGCCCAACAAACCCGTTCTTCAGTTCCTAAGAGGTTAATCGCTACCGGAAAGGATGACCCTTTGACATTTTCAAACAGTAGCGCTGGTCCCCCCGCTTGCAGCATCCGGTTGGATATCTCGGCAATTTCTAAATCTGGGTCAACCAAAGCTTTGATTCGCTGTAACTGCCCTCGCTCTTCTAGGAGCTTGATGAATCCCCGCAGGTCTCTTGCCATGATACAAATAAATTAAGAGATATTAAGCATCTCTTTTTATTATGCTGGCAAGCGATCGCGTCTTTCGTAGTGAGTCACCTTTTCACTGTCGCAACAGTTAGGGTCTGGTGGTTCCAGTGAGCGACGAACGATATTCCCTCTGGATGTGTACCTGAAATAAGCGAAGACCATGCTCTCCAATCACCGTTAGTTTCCGTGCTTGAGTTTGGCTATCGTCAGCGTGAACAATGGCGCGGAATGCCCGAAGACCGTGCGATCCTAATACCTGGCTAAAGGTTCGCAGTTCTTCTTCACGCATCTCAAGCACGATACAGTCTGACTTCTCGGTTGTTGTCAACTCAGACGTAGAGCATAGATAGCGAGCCTCTAATACAGTTGTCAAGTAAGCGTTTAGGCACTTCGCCTCCTCATCGTCTAGCTGTAGGCTGTTGAGCCGATGAATCAATCGATTTTGCTCAGAGAGTGCGGGGATAGACTTGAGCTGGTCTTCTGATTTCCTAGCATTCAGGAAGCGAACTAGCTTATTCCAAAGGCTCTGAACGTACATAAAGAATGTATTGAGTTAGGCTGCCCATCTATCCTAAGCACGCAGTCTTAGCTATCCTCTCTCCTAAAAGTCATAACTCCTTATCTACTGATGGGTAGATGCTGCAATCCATGTCAAAGCACTAGAGAAATTGATCGAGTGAGGAGAAAATAAAATGTATTTTAGTGACTGATTTGCACGATCTCAATTTCTCGTATCTGGAGAATTTTAATCGCCCTAGTACAGCGCAGCGGAAATAGTCCACCAGTTCAAAACTATTAAAAATCTGGCTGTACAAGCTTTCTTCCTTTGGAGCCTTCTGCCTTCTTGCACTAGGAGCTGGGCTATAATTGAGTCGAGTTAATTGCACACTCTCATCAATGCCAACTTTACCCAGTTGGGTTAATGAAATAAGTTGCAAGTGCAAATTATATCGCTGATGGTCGTTTGATACTAACCCGGAAGTGAAATTTTTATGCTTTTTCAAAGGCGAGAGCTTTCGCCTGAGTTCGACAGGATTGTCTTCCTAGCTCCTCAGTTACACCGCATTCAGGTGTGGCAAATCGGCATGTACAAGCTTTATTAGCGTGAGTAGCTAGAAAGCTTGTAACTGATGTAAAGCTGAAATCGAATCACAGTCACTGGAAGGCTATCTTGGCATGCGAGGTTCTTGTCAGTTAAACAGAAATCTCGTTCAAGTGCTTAGTTGAGTCTTCCCAGATTTAACAAAGCTTCATCTTTTACATCAGTCTTTTTCTGCTGTGAATGTAATACCTAACCTGAATGTAAACAGTCCCCAAAATGGACTGACAATTTTCTATGACTACTTTAATAACACGCCCCTCTATTAATGGGGCTAACCACCCTACCGTAGCGTTTGCAGAGCGGAAGGCGTCAACTACCAATCTGTTTGCAGAAATTACTGATTTAGTGACGCTAAATGAGGAAACAGGTCAGATCGATGAGGATAGTTTAGCTTGCGATCTGCAAGGACTCTTCAACTCAGTCAATGGAGATAAAATCTGCGATTTGCATTTATGGAAAGATACGGGAGGTAAACTCCTCGGTTTTGGACAATTGACATGCGATCGCAATGAAAACATTGAATGTTCCCTGTGCTTTGACGTTCACCCAAGTCGGCAAGCTAGCACTCTAGAGAGCGAAATCCTGCAATGGAGCGAACAGCGAATACGTGAGGCGGGACAAAAGTTTACTCTGCCAATTAGACTCCAAACTCGCGTCCGCAGCGATAAACTGAGGTACCGAATGCAATTGGAAAAACAAGGCTTCACGAGCGAGCGTTGTTTTTTAACTATGGCTCGTTCCTTGGATCGATCCGTTTGTTCATTCTCGTTGCCAGAGGGTTTTAGGTTGCGATCGCTTTACGATCGTGGATGCTTGGCTCAAATCTCTGGGAATAATCTCAAGGCTTGGGTAGAACTATTTAATGAATCGTTTGTCGATCACTGGAATCACCACAACTTAACCGTAGCGGCAGCAAGGCACTGGTTTAGCAATCCGCATTGCAAACCAGAACTTAACTTGGTGGTTGTGGCACCAGATGGTGCCTTGGCAGCCTTCTGTGTCGGCTATCTCAATCGGGAAGAGAATGCTCGTACTGGGCGCAATGAGGGCTGGATTAAGCTCTTAGGGACGCGGCGTAGCTTTCGCAGGCTAGGGCTAGGACGAGCGATTTTACTAGCTGCAATTCGGCAGTTTGAGGCTTTGGGCATAGAGCAAGTCAAACTTGCTGTTGATACCCAGAGTCTAACTAGTGCGACGCAGCTATACGAATCGGTTGGCTTTTACCCAATTAGTACTTGGCTAACTTATGAGAAGGAAATTCAGCCTTGACGTACTGCCTTGACTGGAGTCGAAGGGATTCTCAACCTGCGCTGTAGAGTGGGATGTTGTAGCTTTAGTGGAAGAGCGCTACAACTTCATATAGCAACGCAACTGAGAGTGAATCAACGATGCTGGAACTCAATCAATCTGAATTAGAGGTTTATCAAGGCCAGTTTGGTGAATTTACCATTACAAAAAGCGATCGCACTGGCGTCATGGTCTACCGCAGCAGTTTACTGGTGGCGGCATTAAGCTTTGCCATCGGTACAGGATTAGTTTTATCCCAAGATAGTACCCCAACAGTGTTAACAGCCGTTACTATTCTTTATGCTGTGTTTTGGGTTGCACTAGGGGTTAGCTTAGCCACCATTCATATCTATTTAGCTCCCCTGCACCGTCTCCTCCAACTCTTTTGGGGTATTGGTGGTCTTGCATCTATTGGGTTCGCGCTTTCTAGTCATGAACCTCTTGCCCTATTCATCTACAACCACTCAACTGCAATTTTAGGGATTGGTTTTACCTTTGCGGCTTTAACAGGGATTTATTTCAAGGAAGCCTTTTGCTTCAATCGCTTGGAAACAAAGGTTCTGACACCGCTAGTTCCAATCCTGTTGCTGGGACACCTTACCGGTCTCTTGCCGATGTACTGGGAACAGGTTTTACTGGGACTATGGGCTGTTTTATTTGTGGTGTTTGCCCTACGTAAGGTGACGCAAGAAATTCCGTCTGATATCGGCGATAAGTCTGTGTTTGCCTATCTCAAAGAAAAGCGCGCTGCTCATTCATAGATTCAGTGGGGGGAGTTATGAGCTTGCCGAAAAAAGTAGCGATTGTTACAGGAGGCGGACAAGGAATTGGAAAAGCGATCGCTAAACGATTTTTGGAAGATGGGCTAAACGTTGTCATTGCTGAAATTGATGAAGAAGCCGGAAAAGAAACGGAGACCGAATTGAGTTCTGTTGGTTCTATCCGGTTTATCCCTACTGATATTTCAGATGAAGCATCTGTCAAAAATTTAGTTAAAGAAACAGATAAGCTATTTAATAGAATCGACATACTAGTTAATAATGCAGCGCGAGCCGATCCAGAAAATCCACCGATTGAAGATTTAAGTCTAAAAGATTGGAATAAGATAATTTCTATTAATTTGACTGGAGTCTTTTTATGTGCTAAACATTGTGTTCGTTATCTCAGAATTAATCAAGGCACAATTATCAATATTGCCTCAACAAGAGCATTGATGTCAGAACCCCATACGGAAGCGTATTCAGCCGCTAAAGGGGGTATTTCAGCCTTAACTCATGCTCTAGCAATTAGTCTAGGACCGGATATTCGAGTCAATTGTATTAGTCCAGGGTGGATAGACGTCAGACATTGGCAAAAGCAAGCCACTAGACAGCAATCTGAACTGACCGAACAAGACCATCAACAACATCCCGTAGGCAGAGTTGGAAAACCTGAAGATGTCGCTTCTTTAGTTGCCTATTTAGGCTCTCCTGAAGCAGCTTTTATTACTGGTGCAAATTATGTCATTGATGGCGGGATGACCAGAAAAATGATTTATCTATAAATCTAATAGTTCGCCATTTTTGGGGTTTGCTTCTGCCAGATTGAGAAGCAATCGCGCTCGTGCGATTCCTGATATGAGATAAAACTGAATTTCTTTAATTTGAGCAATCTTACACAATGGATATCTAGAAAATAGGTTCTAGATAATTGCTTTAATAAGTAAATTTGCTCGTCAATCAGTAAGTTTACAGACCGCTAAAAATTAGAGAGTTTGCAGGCAAAATATCTTAATTACTAAGAGAAAACTTAAGTTGTTTCTCTTCGGTAGATTGCGAAAAATCCTAGCGACAAAACCCGATTACAGGTAGTGCTACTTCAATACCAATCATTAAAAAATTGTCATGGGAATTTTAATTGCCACGAGTTGCCTTTTAGCTGGACTTTCCCACACAGCGCTACCGACTCCCACGTTATCGATCTCAAACGGAACCCGCAACCCTCTTGTATTCTCCTCTAACCCCTTAAAATTACCTTCAGAATTGTTCGAGGTATTTCCACCCCCTTTAGGAGAAA
Organism: Chroococcales cyanobacterium; assembly: GCA_036703075.1. GTDB lineage: Bacteria > Cyanobacteriota > Cyanobacteriia > Cyanobacteriales > Coleofasciculaceae > DATNPC01. Next base: position 4,263 of record DATNPT010000109.1, on the reverse strand, counting down.
TCATTGAAACTCAGTGTCGAGACGTTCCTGATGGTGTAGGAATTCCAGCTTTTCAACCAGGAATCTCAAAACAAGACGTTCTTCGCGTATTAGGTGTCCCTACGGGAACCTCACGAGGCTACTGGCCGAATACGCGTGCTGTATTTTATGAATTAATTCCCGAACAAGTCAGCTTGGGCTTTCTCTTTGACGGAGCTTCGGAACGCATCCGGCAAACAGAAGCATCGTTTACGGCGGGAGTGGATGAACAAACGGTGTCTTTAACATTAAATGGAATGTTGGGCTGCAAGCTCAACGAACAAATTAAGCAAGGGTTACAGAAAGTGCGACAGGGAGAATATCAAAAGTACTTTTTTAGGCTAGATTCTCTAAAGGGTATAATCGAACGGCAAAAGAGCGATCGCCTTTACATCGGAATCTGGGAAGCCGACCTACACTAGAGGAGCAGTAAGAAACTACCCTGAACGCGATCGAGTAGTATTCTAAAAACAACATTATTCCTAACAGTTCCCGATTGTGCGTGCAACTGCTCGAAAAAAAAAAGTGGGTGCTGGCGTTTCAGGCATGCTTAATCACTCTCGCCTGTATTGCTATTTTAATGGTTTCACTACTAACCCACATTCACTCCTTTCTCGCCCCTAGTAGTCCAATTCAAGCAGATGTTTTAGTTGTTGAAGGCTGGATACCAGACTATGCTCTTAAAAAGGCAATGACAGAGTTTCATCGAGGAGGCTACCAAAAACTAATTACAACAGGTTTGCCCTTAGAGCAAGGATTTTATCTAGCTCAATACAAAACTTTCGCCGAACTAGCAGCAGCAACATTAATTGAGTTGGGTTTCGATCGCGATAAGTTAGTAGCTGTTCCCACTCCGAACGCGATTAAAAATCGCACAGCCGCATCTGCTTTTGCTCTACGACAATGGATAGACAACTCAAATTTGAAAATCACTGCAATTAATCTGTTTACCTTTGATGTCCACTGCCGCAGAAGTTGGTTAATTTTTAAGCAAGCCCTTTCTCCGAACATCCAAGTTGGTGTGATTGCGGTAGAACCACAGAGTTATAATCCCAAACAGTGGTGGATTTCTAGTGAAGGAGTGCGATCGGTTATTGGTGAAACAATTGCGTACATTTACGCCCGGTTCGTCGATTGGAGAGCTTGAAAGTAAAGCTTCTACTAACATTTGGTGCATATCTTCTCCTGCTCAATTTTTTATTGCCCTACAAGCTCTAACCCCAAAAAACTTGAGTCGAATGGCACTAACTTAAGCGAAAAGCGATCGTTGTTTGGAAAAACCAAGATGGGGGACCCGCCCAAACCCCTTGCACAAGGATTGAGCGGTGTGATGAATTTTATTAATTCAATGCCATTCAACTTAAGTCAATTTCTTGGGAATCCATTTGACCAGATTGGGGAGCTTCTCATCCCAAAGAACGCACGCTCTTTGTTCTGCACAGAGACTTTCTGTCAGGCGATGGAGGTATTTACCTGATAAAACAGATCTGTGGCAAAAGTACGGATGCAGGGGTCGGCGACTGAAGTAGCTAAAAAAGATTGCAAAGCGATGCGACTGGGTTGGTGGCTTGCCGCGATGGTAATGTCGAGCCGTGTCCGCAAAAATGACAGTACCTGCCGGTCCCGTACAAGTCCTAATACAATCAGATGGGGAAAGAGAGGATAATTTTCTCGGTGTCTCGTCGTACAAACAGGTATCTTTATCTTGTTCTAAATTACCTATCTGTAAATTAGTGTCTGACTGCATGAATTGGAAGGGTCCCCCATTTTCATCTACATCATTGAGGTAGATACAGACTCTCATCATACGCCGATCTTCTACATCCTTGTGCCAATCTCTCACTCCATACTCGGTTCCATCAGCAATACTTAAACTAAACAAAATGCCATCATAAGCCACTGGCATACCAAGATATCGTTCAGCAATTTTCAACAAGCGCTCGTCGAGTCCCCAATAAAATAATTCTGGGTAACTCATGAGCAGGTCTGCGGTTGCATAAATTGTAGAATTATTCTGATTAATGGGGAGCGAAGCAATCTCCTTGAGTCCCTCCTTAATCTTGGTAGCTGCTTTGAAAATATTATCTGTATTAGGAATAGCGAGGGATTCTAGAGAAGTCATGCAAATCCCCGATCGCACTAGCTCATCCACAATTTTTGAATCCATGGAATTGAGAGCTGGTAATGCGCTTTCATGTTCTCTGAGTGCTTTCAGGTATTGCGGGTATAGGATATTCTCCTCAATAAAAGAGAGATTTGAAACATATCCTGTTATTTGTGCAGGTACTGATGCAAGTCGCTTCAGCTCCCATATTATCCTCCTCTTCAGTTTTATACCTATAACCGCGAGCTTTTCTACGAGTTTTGTGCTCCGATTAGACCACGAAAACAGGCTTTGACTAAGATTCATAATGTTTGATTTCTGGTAATCCATGACTAGTCAGCTTGCTGTTTGATGGTTTTGAGGACTCATTCCAAAATTGCAACTAAAACAGAACCTTGAAATTACAAGCGATCGAAAACAATACACAGTTGAGATGTGTACTGGTTAGACAAGTTTTACAAAGTCTCTTTCTAGAGCTAAAACGTATAGGCGAAGGAGCCTTGAATAGAACTGGCGATCGAAGTTCTACTCCCTTTAGCCATGCAAGGCTGTTTAGCTTGGCGATTCTGAGTTAGATAGTTGAGAAACTCAATTAACGTCTAAAAGTAGATATCCAAAACCCCATACCACTACTGTTAGACGTTCCGGTCAAAGGCGAATCATCCGAGAAAATTAGTCTTTCAGGGAAACAAAAGTAGATCGAAGCACTAATGTTGAAATTTTCAAGCATCATCTCACCAGAAAATTTTTAGTCAACTATCGATTCCCTGATTTCAAACTACGTCTCAATCTTGTCGAGACCTACTGATAGATATGGCCAGGATGCTGTCCGGTTTATCAGCTTTTGCCATTGGCAAAAGGTCAGTCCATTAAGCAGAAACTACCTATTTCACCCAAGTATTGAGGTAGTTTTTACTAGCTTAGTCGAACTTATATGTTTATATTAATCAATATTTACAAAAGATGCAACAACTCGAACTAAGCCTTTTGTAGTATTTGTAACAATGATTGTTCAAAGTAATTGTCTCTTATCCAAAACTAAAACTATTTCGGATCTATCTGTAGATTGATTTAAAACTAAACAGCCATCAAGTCAACAAAAAAATAAATTAAAAAGTTGAAGAATGAATATAGCTAAGTAAATAGTTATTAGATACATAATATTCGATGGAACCTGCGATCAACTGTAGATATAGTGATTTTCAATTGAGTGCAATTCCCTCACAACTTCCTTCTCCTCAAGTTGAGACGGATGTATTCCCTTCTTTGTGAAAATTGCCGATCGCTCTGATGTGTTGATAGCGTAATTCCGAACTCTTGTGCAAACTAAGGCAAGTCACAGGTAGTAAGGACGATAGAAATAAACTTTTGTTCCAAGAGAAGGCTGAGCTAGCGTAAGAGTATCTCGGTGCAAAATTGAGATAAAACCGCTGATACTAGTGAGGCTCAGGAGGAGAACTTGGTAGAAGAACGCGCCTACTGGCTGGCTTGGTCGCAAATTAACGGTGTAGGGCCAGTATTGCTCGGGCGACTACAACAGCATTTTGACACTCTGCAAGAGGCGTGGAAAGTTAGTATTACTCAGTTGCAAGACGTAGAGGGCTTTGGATATCGCCTAGCTGGGGCAGTGGCGGCAGCGCGATCGCAAATTCATCCCGAACAGCTACTAGAGCAGCACTCCGCCAAAAATCCCCATTTCTGGACACCTGCTGATGCCGACTACCCTCGCTTGTTACGAGAGATTCCCACTGCGCCTCCCGTGCTGTACTATCGAGGGCAGGTTCAATTACAGGAAAATCAGGCTATCAAGCCCACTATCGCGATCGTTGGGACTCGCGAACCGACCGATTACGGCAAACGCTGGACTCGTAAAATTAGTACAGCTTTAGCTAAGCAAGGGTTTACAGTTGTCTCCGGGATGGCAGCAGGCATTGATACAGAAGCGCATCGCGGTTGCTTGGAGGCTGGTGGACGAACGTTAGCCGTCTTGGGAACAGGTGTCGATCTGATTTATCCACCCCGCAACCGAGAGCTTTACGAACAAATTCAGCAGCAAGGGTTAGTTTTAAGCGAGTATCCTGCCGGAACTCAACCTAATCGCGCCCACTTCCCTCAGCGCAATCGTATTATTGCGGGTTTGT
>DATNPT010000100.1:0-5310 GCA_036703075.1 Chroococcales cyanobacterium | reverse complement strand
CAGCTCAGGAGTTGTAACAACGGGTCGCGCTGTCTGGCATCAGTTATCGTGTTAGCAACTTGAATCGCATTGCTGTACTGCCCAGCCTTCGCTTGCTGTTTAGCGATCGCAATTCGTACTTGGTCTTTCAAACGGTCGGGCTGAATCGTTTGGACAAGCTGCAATGCCTGCGGGAAGCGTTCTGCCTGAGCGTACAGGAGAGCAAGCGCTGCCAATGTCTGGTTTTTGAGGAGTGTATCAGCCAGATTGGTGCCGTTATTCGAGGGGCGATCGCTAATGTCCATTTTCATTGTAGTTTGGATCGTGTCGGCAACTTGCAATACCCGCTCTACCTGTCCTGCATTAGCATACTCAGTTGCGATCGCAATTCGCGCCCAGTTGGCTAACTCATTGTCCTGAATTCGCTCGACCACTTGCAGCGCTTGGTCAAACTGTTTCGTTCTGGCATACTCGCGGGCAATACTGGTTAGAGCTTGGTTGGCAACCTTAGGGTCGAGTGGCTCAATTAGTTTGACCACTTGGAGTGCTTTCTCAGGTTGTTGGGATAGGTAAGTCTCCGCAATGCTATTCAAGACTTTAGCTTTAGTCGAGGCATCCTGGAAACGGTTTGCGATCGCCACCGCTTGGTCGAACTGGTCAATTCGGGTATAACTATTAGCAATTTGCGAGAGGAAATCATCTCTAGTCGAAGCATCTTCGACTCGGTTGGCAAGAGTTAGCGCTTGCTCGATGAGGAGAGCGGCTTTGTCCTTCTGACCGATATTAACGTAGATACTTGCAAGCAGATTCAAGACATAGAACTGCTTAGCAACGTCTGGTAATCGCGTCACAAGCGGTTGAACCCGATCTAATACCTCAGCTACTTTATCTGTTTGTTCAAAAGCACTGTAGTCGAGGATTAATCTCAGCAGAGCGGAAAACTGTCGATCGACATCTGGAATCGTGGTGGCAAATTGGAACGCTTGGGCTAATACTTGACTTGCTTTATCCTTTTGTTCTCGTGCCTGATATCCATCAGCAATCTCAAATAGTGCATCCGTCTTGCGATCGGCATTTTGGATTGCGTTGGCCGTTTGCAGGGCTAAGTCATAGTGTCTGGCAGCGCGGTAGGACTCGGAAAGACGAGTCAGCGCCCAATCTCGTTGTCCCAAATCTGCGATCGCTCGAACCAATTCCATCGCCCCCGGTAGCGTCTCCCTTTCTCCGAACGAGGCGTAGTTCGCTGTCACCCTGGCTAACAGCGTATTTCTCCGGTTGCTGTACTCAATAGAATTGAGAAGTTTTAGGACAGGTGCCAGAATTACTCTCGCTTTTTCAGGCTGTCCGGCAGCAGCATAGCGGCCTGCAATCCAACCCAACTCAGACAGTCTCTCATCAGCCTTTGGCATTGCCCGAACCCTCTGCTCGCTGCGCGACAGTAGCGGAATTGCTGGGTTGGGTTGTCCGGTGGCGATGTAATCGGCTGCGACTTGAATTAATGGGTAAGTATCCTCCAGTGCCTGAGCATCTTGCTCTGCCAAAGCAAGCGACTTCAGGGCAAGAGCGGGTTGCCCTACTTGCACGGCGGCTTCTGCAATTTTTAGGAAGGTTTCGACTCGGCTGGTTTTTCCTTTAATCCCCTGAGCGATTTGAAAAACCGTGCGTAACGTCTCTCTAGCGTTTTCCTTTGTAACCGTCAACATCTGCTGCACCACTAGCACAGTCAGCAACTCGTCTCCCGAATCGGCTGACTCTAAGCTCGTGGCAATTTCAATGGCTTTATCTGGCTGTCCTGCATTTAAATATTGTTCGACAACCCCACTCAACAGACTGAAGCGATCGAGATTACCCTGCTCAGAACCACTCGGAATCGCTTTCGCTGCCTGCACGTAACACTTCAGCGGAATGCCTTCGTATTCCAGCTCAGGCTGCTGTGGGGTGACTTGAGCAAGCGGAAGCGAATTGAGCGCAGCGTCAGCCCTATATGCCCCTGTCAGCAAAACCGTTTCCAGGCAAACGGTCAACAGTAAAGTACTTATTTTTTGCATAGACAGGCTTTTCCGGTTGGCGCTCCTCATCCTCTTCAGCTCCAGTTTTAACACCTCCGGCAAAGAACCAATTGCATAGCAATAAATCTCAAAGCAGCTAAGCTAAGATGCATCTAAATTGGTTAGTCCTAATCTCGCCGCTCCCAGTCTCTCAGTCTCCTCGTCAAAAGACTAAACCATGTTTCCCTAGCGAGTAACGAGAGCATCAGTCATGCCTATCTATGATTCGATTGGTCAATCCTACTCAAAGTTTCGTCTTCCCGATCCTCGGATTGTAGATTCGTTGGTGAATCTGCTCCAGCTAGAACAGGGAAGTTTAGTTGCACATATTGGTGCTGGTACAGGAAATTACAGTAGAGCGATCGCAGATCGAGGGTATTTCCTGCATGCGGTAGAACCTTCATTGGTAATGAGAACGCAAGCAACTGAACATCCACAAGTCCAATGGTTTACCGGATACGCAGAAGATATTCCCTTGCCAACTTCATCTGTAGATGCAGTCATCAGCATCTTAGCTAGTCATCATTTTTATAACTTTGAAAAAGCTGTCATTGAAATAAACCGAATTGCTAAAACAGGAGCAATTGTTTTTCTCACCTTTGACCCTAGGGTTGGCGCAAGACTCTGGATTGCTGACTATTTTCCCTCGATTTGGGAAGATGCCTTTCGCATTTTTCCACCCTTAAGCGATGTCGTCGCGCTAATTCAGTCAAATACTCGAAGGATTGTTGAGATTACTTCTTTGATGTTGCCGCATGATTTAACGGATATGTTTTTTGCAGCAGGGTGGAGGCGACCAGAACTCTATCTCAATCCTGACGTTCGTTCAAGCATATCAGCTTTAGCTTTAGCTGAAGTCAGTATTGTCGAAAAGGGAGTGAACCGGCTTGAAGAAGATTTAAACAGTGGTTGCTGGGATGCTAAATATGGGAAAATACGGAGCCTGCCAGAAATTGATGCAGGCTACCGTTTCTTGTGTGCAAGGGTTGCTTAAAAGTGCGATCGCATCCCTACTTCCAATTATCTGATTACTTCCAGCCTCTCAATTGTGAAAGCGCGTTCTTCATCAGCCATCTGAGCGCTGTAATCGATATTAACCTTTGTTGGGTAGCCAAGCGTAGAGTTGAAGGTGACTGAAAGACGATATGCATCTTTCGCGATCGCATCTCTCACGAGGTTAAACACTTTCGGAATCGAATCGTACTGTTTGAAGAATTCTGCATTAACTGGCTTTCCAGTACTCGCTGAAACAATTGACGCGACTTTGCCGTTGCGAACTTCGACAACTACAGGTTGAGTGACTTCAGGCGTACAGAAGCAACTCACGCGCAACGTGTAGCGATAACTGCTGATATTTTGCTGTCTCCACTTCTGCCAGTTTCGTAGCAACTGTAACTGAGAAGGATTTGAACTCTCGACGGTTGGTGTTTCTCCCCTCCCCAACGCAGCTAAATCTGCTCGTGCATCGGTAATGGGTTTTGTACCACTACATGACCCAGTTTGCAATTTATTGTCCTGGCTCGAAGCATAGACGAGGTACTCTTTACCTTCTTGAAACGAGTAGCCGCAACTTGCGCTAGAACTAGAGGTTGTTATTACTAGCTTCTGCTTATTAGTACCCTTCCAAACTTTTGAAACCTCAAAAGTTACCCTATTTGATTCAGAAGGATTTGAAGACTTAGCAATTTCAACTACTTTCCCAGAAAAAACGGCATTCGATCGCTCCAAACTCTGCTGAGGCGTAGTTGGCGCACATTTACAAGCCATTACCGCATTGGCACCTAAAAGAAATAAGCTGGTTCCAAGAAGTAAAATCTTTTTCACGGTCTACACCTCACGAAATTATCCCTAATTGCCATCGATTATTGCCCAATCTTTGCTACGATTAAGCCCATCCCCCGACTGAAGTGCGGGGGATTTCCTGTTAATAGTTAGTAGTTAATAGTTAGTAGGGACTTTTTATGCATTGAACCAAGAATGCACGCTCTACGCCCCCTATTAACCCCTAACGGCGGCGCGTCACTTCCTCCCCCGCTTAAAAGACAGGGGCTTCCGCGCCGCCACTCCTGTGAGCAAACAGGTTTTGCCTGCAACTAAGGCATCGACTTATCATGCCCACTTAAAGTTCCATCCCTGAACTCTTGTACCTTTCTCAATAATCGTAGGGTGGAGATTGCCGGTTAGAACTTGAAAACCTGATTCTATCGTTGGACGGCAATGCCCACCGTACATCCAAAAGATTGTTGAACGTGGTGCAAGATTTGAGTCCAACTGAAGTGCTAAGCCTTGAACATGCCTTCGTTCTAAGCAGCAATTAGTATGGTTTCAAGGCTGTTTAGTTCAGAGTTTGCCTTTCACAATGCAGCAAGTAAACCCTCCTATCGTTAAAGACTTAGTACTCATTGGTGGCGGGCATACACATGCGATCGCGCTTAGGATGTTCGGTATGAAACCGTTGCCTGGAGTCCGCATTACCCTAATCACCGATACATCCCATACGCCCTATTCGGGAATGCTACCCGGCCACGTTGCAGGCTTCTACAGCTTCGACGAATGCCACATTGACTTGCGCCGTCTCGCTGGATTTGCACAAACGCAACTGTATCTCGACTCGGCAGTCGGTTTGGACTTAGAAAACCGCAAAGTGTTCTGTGCTAACCATCCCCCTGTCGCGTTCGACTACTTATCGATTGATATTGGTAGCACTCCGGCGAAAAATTCTGTACCAGGAGCAGCAGAATACGCCATTCCCGCTAAACCCGTCTCCGAGTTTTTGAACGGTTGGAACCAAGTCGTTGAGGACGTTACTAGAAATCCAGAAAAGCCAATAACTCTGTGCATTGTTGGTGGGGGTGCAGGTGGTGTGGAACTAGCCATGAACATGCAATGCCACTTGCATCAAGTCCTCACTCAGGCTCAGCAACCCAGCGATCGCCTCAACATTCATCTCTTTCATGGTAGTACTGAACTGTTAACAGGTCACAATCGTTGGGTTAGCCAACACCTGCAAGCAATTTTGACGGAACGAAATATCGGATTGCATTTACACGAACGTGTCTGCGAGGTTTTACCCGATAAAGTTATCTGTGAATCAGGATTAACTGTAGAATGCGATGCCGTCTTTTGGGTAACACAAGCCTCCTCACCCAGTTGGATTAACGCATCGGGACTGACAACAGACTCGAAAGGCTTTGTTTTAGTCAATGACTTTCTACAGTCCGTCTCTCATCCTCAGGTGTTTGCGACGGGAGATATCGCCACAATGCAAAACCATCCCCGTCCC
>DATNPT010000024.1:0-6727 GCA_036703075.1 Chroococcales cyanobacterium | reverse complement strand
GGGTACGGGTTGCAATTGGCGATCGAGAATGTAGACTTGAGCATTGGCAATTGGACGACCGATCGGAATTTCTGATAGATCTTGGTCGTCGTCAGAGGCGGCAGCGAGGTCATAGAGTGTTGCTGTGACTGTGGTTTCAGTCGGCCCATAGGCATTGAGCAAACGGGGGTATCTGCCAACGAGCTGTAACCAAGTTAGATAGGCAGTTCGTGAGATTTTTTCTCCACCCACAAACACCAAACGTAGGGAGGCAGGCAACGGTTTTTTAACTAGAGACAATCCATTGACCAACTCATGCCAAAAAGCAGTTGGCAGGTGGACGACACTGACTTGCTGTTGTTCAATGAACTGTAAGAAATCGGCAGTAGAGAGTATTTCTCCAGTCCGAAGGATGACCGCAGCGCCGCAGATTAATGCCGGAAACATTTCGGCGACAATAATATCAAAGCTGATGCTGGAAAATTGCAGCACGCGATCGGCGCGATCGCTTTTTTCCCAACTCAACTGCTTGGCAATTACCACGTTTTGGTTCACCATACCTTGATGAGTCACCATTGCCCCTTTAGGCTTGCCGGTAGAGCCAGAGGTATAGATGAGATAGGCAAGATTCCCAGGAGTCGTCTCGTTGACTGGGTTTTCTTGACTGTGTTGGGAAATCACTTCCCAATCGCTATCCAAGCACACCACCTGAGCCTTATGTTCCGGCAGAGACGCAACCAGCCGTTCTAGAGTGAGAACGATCGCGGTTTGGGAATCTTGGAGCTGGTAAGCTCGGCGATCGTGCGGATAAGCTGGGTCTACGGGAACATAGGCTCCACCTGCCTTGAGGATACCGAGAAAGCCGACAACCATCTCTAAAGATCGCTCTACCGAGATAGCCACTAGCGTGTCGGGTTTTACGCCTAGCGATCGCAAATAATGCGCCAGTTGATTCGCTTTAGCGTTTAGTTCCCGATAAGTCAACCGCTTGTCTTTAAATACAACCGCAACAGCATCGGGCGTCCGCTCTACCTGGGCTTCAAACAGTTGATGAATACAGGCATCGTGAGGATAATCTGCCTGAGTGTTATTCCATTCCACTAGCAACTGATGCTGTTCGGCGGCGGTTAAAAGCGGCAAGTCCATCAGTCGTTGCTCTGGATGGGTAACCATACCTTCCAGCAACGTTTTCAGATGCCCCAACATCCGAGTAATAGTAGCGTCGTCGAAGCGGCACCGCTCGTATCCAATCTTGAGCAAGAAACTCGGCTCTAAATACCCAGCCACCGTGAGGGGAAAGTTCGTCCGTTCCAGCAGTCGAAACTCTCGATTTTTCCAATTTCCACCTTGCGCCTGCAACGTAGAATTCAATTGGTAGTTCTCAAAAACCAGGATGCTTTCAAATAGCTGCTGTCCGGCAGGAATGTCACTCCAGCTTTGAATTTCAACCAATGGAGTGTGCTCGTAATCTCTTACAGCAATCCACTGAGTCCGTAATTCCTTCAGCCATGAGATTAAAGGCATTTCATCAGGCATGCGGACTCGTACCGGGAGCGTGTTAATCAACAGCCCCACCATCGACTCCGCTCCTTCCACAGCCGATCGACGACAAGCTCTCGTCGCTCCAAACACCACGTCTTCCTCGCCACTATAGCGGCTCAAAAGCAACGCCCAAGCGCCTTGAACTAGGGTATTAAACGTGAGTTGATGCTGTTGTGCTAGGGATTGCAAAGCACTGGTTACAGTCTCTGAAAGTCGGATTTCTTGCACTGCATAGCCGCTTTCTTCCTCCCTGAACTTCAACGGCTGAAGGCGGTCTACCATCAACGGGGTAGGAGCAGTGAAACCACTGAGCGTGCTTTGCCAGAAGTTTTTCGTTGATGAAAAGTCCTGTTTCCCTAGCCACTCGATATAGTCCTGGTAGGGACGAGGTTGTTCGAGTTGCAAGTCCTCGCCTTGGCAGAATGCCTCATAGAAGGCAAAGAGTTCTTGGAAAATTATGGGAAACGACCGACCATCGAGTAAGACATGGTGAAAAGTCCAGACGCACTGGTAGTCAGCTTCAGCAATCCGGCAAAGCGCCAGACGCATCAGCGGAGCTTCAGTGAGCTGGAAACCCCGCTGGCGATCGCATTGAAGATAAGACTTGAGTTTGTCTTCCTGTTGCGTTGCCGACAACTCGCGCCACTCTTGCTCTTCAACGGGGATAGTAACCTGTCGATGCACCTCCTGAAGGGGTTCTTTAACGCCTTCCCAACGGAAGCTCGTTCTCAAAATCGCATGCCTCTCCACAATTCGATTCCAAGCTTGTTTGAAGCACGAGACGTTTAAGTTTTCATGCAACGTACAAACAAACTGCTCGATGTTCACTCCGGACTCAGGGGCATATAAGCTGTGAAACAGCATGCCTTGTTGCAGAGATGAAAGAGGGTATTGAGCTTCAATCGCGTTAGCTGCCAGTTTGAGAGGTGCTGTGTCGATCATCTGTAAATTTGTAGGAAACAACTGAGCGGTAGAGCGATATTGAAACTAGCCCTGATTTCTAGAGTTAAAAGTTCTCAGTCAGGAGAAATTTTCCTAACTGGCTCTTGCACACTTAGGGTGATAAATAAAGCTGATGCATCACTTCAAAACCTTATTTAGCAAGGAATTTTATTACCGATACCCATTAACCAATTCCCCAAAGATAGGGTTTGCACCACCAGTACGGGAAAGCCAGTTTTTCTGCTGTGGCTATATACTTCTCGGTTTTTTTCAAGCGATTTATGCAAGCCGCCTTCTAACCTAACCCTGTAAAACGCGCGTTTATGAATTCTGTAACTCTACGTCAACTATCTTTAGGTAGATTAACAAGAGATGCTGTGCCACAACACCTCTGCAAGCTCAGCACGCCATATTTCTTTACACTGCCCTGGAGGATGCGATCGCTCACTACAGCTTTTCTCAAGGAAATTATTACGCAATCTTTGTAATATAAAGTTTTCTATGGCACTCTGAGGTAAAAAGCTATAAAAAAATCTGCCTATGTCTACATGGGGTAAAGATTTATAAATAAATCCTTACAAAGCTTAGTAGAATAGCCTTATTCAAAGCTTAAGTATTTTTGCTCAGTGCCATGATGCCGGATCAATTTCCCTGGCTAACCGCGATTACCCTGCTCCCACTCGTTGCTTCCCTTGCCATCCCCGTGCTACCCGATAAAGACGGCAAACGCGTGCGCTGGTATGCCCTGGGCGTAGGTATCGCGGACTTTGTCTTGATGTGCTACGTCTTTTGGAAGCATTACGATGCGAGCAGTGCAACATTTCAACTCGTGGAAAAGTATGCCTGGGTGCCTCAGTTAGGTCTGAACTGGGCAGTTTCGGTTGATGGTTTGTCCGTCCCACTGGTACTGCTTGCAGGGCTGGTGACGACACTGGCGATTTTTGCAGCATGGCAAGTTGATTTCAAGCCTCGCCTCTTCTATTTCCTGATGCTGGTGCTGTATGCCGCACAAATAGGGGTGTTCGTCGCGCAAGATGTGTTGTTGCTGTTCATTATGTGGGAACTGGAACTGGTTCCCGTATACCTGCTCGTCTCGATTTGGGGCGGGAAGAAGCGTCGCTACGCAGCGACCAAATTTTTACTGTATACCGCAGCCGCGTCTATCTTTATCTTGGTAGCAGCGCTGGGAATGGCTTTCTACGGCGACCATATCACCTTTGATATGGTCGAACTCGGTATGAAGGATTACCCACTCGCTCTAGAACTACCCCTGTATGCGGGATTGTTGATTGCCTTTGGGGTCAAGCTGGCTGTTTTCCCCTTGCATACCTGGCTGCCTGACGCGCACGGCGAAGCCTCTGCCCCTGTATCAATGATTTTGGCAGGCGTCCTGCTGAAGATGGGTGGATACGGATTAATTCGCCTGAATTTAGAGCTTCTGCCCGATGCTCACGTTTACTTTGCACCGATTTTAGCAATTCTGGGCGTTGTCAACATTATCTACGGCGCTTTTGCCTCGTTTGGTCAAACCAACATGAAGCGTCGCCTCGCGTATTCGTCAGTTTCCCACATGGGCTTCGTCCTGCTGGGAATTGCCTCCTTTACCGACGTGGGAATCAGCGGTGCGTTGTTGCAGATGATTTCGCACGGTTTGATTGCGGCAGTGCTGTTCTTCCTAGCAGGCGTGACTTACGATCGCACCCATACGCTGATGATGGACGAGATGGGTGGTATTGGCCAGGTGATGCCGAAAGTGTTTGCCTTATTTACAGCCAGTGCAATGGCATCGCTCGCTCTCCCTGGCATGAGCGGCTTTATCAGCGAACTTTCGGTCTTTGTTGGCGTAACCACCAGCGATATCTACAGTTCGACGTTCCGCACGGTGACAGTTTTCCTGGCCGCTGTAGGAGTCATCCTGACGCCGATTTATCTGCTCTCTATGTTGCGACAGGTGTTTTACAGCAGCGGTGCAGCACAAACCTGCGAATTGAGCGATACAGGCTTGAATAACCAGAACGCTCAGGAAGCGGTTTGCTTCGGAACAAACTGCATCCTGCCTGCCAATGCTCGTTATAGCGATGCTAGTCCGCGTGAGGTGTTTATTGCCGTGTGTTTCCTGATGCTGATTGTCGGTATCGGGTTCTATCCCAAGCTGGCGACGCAGATGTATGACGTGAAGACGGTTGCCGTGAACGCTCAGGTTCGCGAATCGTATACTCAAATCGCACAAGCGAACCCGCAAATCTATGCCAAAGGATTCTTGGTTCCTCAAATTGCGGAGACTGAAGTAGTTCCCGTGTTGGGAATCGTTAAGTAGCTCGATCGAGCTTTATATTCAGTTGAAAATTTAGCGATCGCTCTTTGCTTAAGCGATCGCTTTTTTGGTGATTGCAAATAATGTGGGTCGTTACAGTTACGAATCGTTGTCGAGAGTTGCGATCGCTATTTCACAAGGAATCGAATTTGGTTAATACCAGATTTTTGTCACTTTGTCAAACTAAAAAATAGGAGTCGATGGAGGCGCATCGCAGTTCATTGGTGTGTGCCAGGAACTATGGGGTGTGACAGTGGGTGCAGTAGCAGTGAGCACCACCTGTCCTTTTTCGTTCATCACCCACCCTTGAGCTTCTACCAGAGGCGCTGGCGTGGCGCTAGTTGGATGATTGGAAACCTCTGTAGTAGAGGGGTTGTCTTCTGTAGGGGTGAGAGAAACCCAATCGACCTGAATGTTATCGCTGCTGAGGGCTTCTGTTGGATTCAGTGGCAAGCCTCCACGGCCTGTAATGACAAACGAGCTTTGTTTACTTGCGGCTGTACTTCCAGGGCGACAGTTCTGAGCAATCTGGTTGGAAGCATCGATTACTTCAGTAGGCAGGTTGGTTAAACCGCGACTGGGGTCAACATTGGGGGTATTGAGGGTTACGGTTCCTTGCACCCCATATTGAGAACTGGCGGTGATGTCACTTAGGGGTGTATCTTCCTGGCTGAGTTGGAGACCAAAGATGCCCGAAGCTGTAATATCGACCCTACCGCCAGTGCCTGTGTAAGCATTAGCTCTGATATCGCTATTTTCAATAGGGACGGCAACAACAAAGGGAGCACTGATGGTGATGTTGCCGCCATTTCCACCTGCACTAGCTGTGCCTGCGGAAGTGGAGATGAGACTGTTACGGCGCATCAACAATAAATCCCGTACTTGCAGCTTTATGTTGCCCCCTTCACCTGATGCGGTTTCAGCAATCAGTTTTCCTCCGTTGTCTAGCAGCACGGAGTTGGCGATAATCTCCATATTCCCGGCATTCCCTGTCTGAGCACCGCTCACCGTGACTTTCGCCCCATCTCGCACCGTTAAAGTTCCGGTTTGCAGGGTCAAGTCGCCGCCTGTGCCAGAGCCTGATGTTTCGGCTGAGATGAGGGAGCCATTGCCAGTGAGGGTGATAGACTCTGGGGCAGTTATCGTCAGGTTTCCTCCCCTGCCACTGCTAAGAGTGGAGGCTGATATCTGCGCTCCATCCAAGAAATTAACCGTTAAGGTTTGTCCCTCACCAAGCGTTTGCAGTGTCAGGTTTCCAGCATTTGCTGCACTGCTGGTTTGGGCAAACAAACCGCTATTGAAACCAGACAGTTGTATTTGTTGGGCGTTCACGATGATGTCACCTGCTTGCCCATCACCAGAGGTTGAGGTGAGCAGTTGCCCACCATTAACAGCACTCAAGGTATTGGTATTAACTGTGATGTTGCCACTATTGCCTCTCGCTTCTCCTGCCACCCCGCTCTTGATTGAGCCATTGTCAAGTGAGATGGAGTCAAGAGCCTGCACCGAGATGTTACCTGCATTGCTATTTTGCCCGAATGTAGTGGTAGCAATAGCTGCTCCCTGTTTGATTATCAGTCGCCCTGTTTCAATACTTATGTTGCCAGCGCTGCCAGCGCTGCCTTGTGTCGTTTGAGTAAACACGCCGCTAGGAAATAGGGTTCCCTCTGGGAACTGGGGGTCACCATAATAACCATTATCAAGGGGGACGAGGGGAACTTTACCAGTGGGAATAAAACCGCCGAGGAACGTTCCAGGCGGAATTCTAGCTAAACCTGTCTGCTGTGTATAGAAAATGGCTTTGGGAATCTCGGTTACTGCTCCACTCAGTTCTACAGATTCAGAGGCAATAAGACTAATATTCCCACCTGAACCACTGCTATGAGTAGAGGCAGATAGTTGTGCGCCTCCTGTGAGAGAAATCGACGGAGCACTAATATAAATTTCTCC
>DATNPT010000090.1:0-9043 GCA_036703075.1 Chroococcales cyanobacterium | reverse complement strand
CCATTTTTCCTCTATCTGACCTGGGTTGTAACGGGACTCCACAAAACTTGCTCCTACTGGACTCTCTATGCGCCTTTGCTTGTTGTATTTTGACACATCCCCGATTAAGAATTGTGCTGATTTAGCTGAGGGATAACCTACTAATTGCTTTTATACTACTAATTGTAGTATGTTAGGGCTGATGATGAGGTGTTGAATACCTTAAAAGTTTTTGTATACGGAACTCTTAAACCAGGGGAAACAAATTACCAACGCTATTGTGCGGGAAAGGTCGTAGAGGAGCAAAGCGCGATCGCATTTGGACAGCTATACGACCTGCCACTGGGCTATCCAGCGATGACGTATGGAGAAATCCCGGTTCAAGGTTTTTTGCTCACCTTTGCTGACCCAAGCGTCTTAACCGCTTTAGATGAGCTAGAAGATTATAATCCCAACCGATTGCCCCAAGAGAATGAATACGAACGGCAGCAAATTGAAATCTATAATCTATCGGCTCAATCGCTAGGTCTGGCTTGGGTCTACTTAATGAATCCCGATCGGATACAGCGTTTAGGAGGTGTGCTGCTGCGATCGGGTTGGTGGAGTGGCTATGTTAATTCCTGGGAAGATTAGAAGGAAATGATTTTGGAGTGTTGTTATCTTTTGGTAATTAAGAATCAATGAATAACAGGTAATGGATAGGATTTTGACAATCACCAATTCTCCATTACCTGTTACCCGTTTTTAAACGTTTTTTTAGTTAATTCAGGTTATTTTTGTTGGAATCGTAGCGTAATGCCGGAGGCTCTACTGAGTTTTCTGGAGATGCCACAGGTGCTTTGGGAATATCAATCACCGGCTGATTCAAACTGATCATCAACGGCGGTTCTGGAGCTTGCTCTAAATTAGGAAGGTCAGCAATCTGTTGTACTAACGAGCGAGTACCAGGAATCATTCCGGAGAAAGCACTAACTACCATAGCAGCGATCGCGGCACCTCCCCAAAATACAGTCCGTCGAGTTCTGCGGCGGTCTAGGCGCGAGAAAACCTGTTGCGCCGTCTCTTGAGGAGTCGCTTCTGCTGACGGCACAGGAAGCTTCTGCAACCCTTGACGTAGCTTCAGCAGTCGGGCATGCAAGCGCTGCATATCGACGTCAGTTGCCAACAGCTCTTGAACGCGAGCGCGCTCTGAGGCTGTGACTTCACCATCTACATATGCACTGAGTAATTCAAAGCGATCGCGCTGTAGGCTATCCATTTCTTTGGTAGCTTCTGGCTGAGAAAGTTTACGAGCGTCAAAATTTGAGGTCATTTTTGCATTACCACCAAGTCATACCAAGCGCCCACTGCAAGGATATCTTAATACACCCAATCAAAAAATGGTCAATCCCCAAGGTAGTAGGATACTCTTTGTGATGGACGAGACTGCCTGTTAATCATCCAAATAGGTTTGGAGCTGAGATTGGAGTCTCGCTCTAGCTCTGGCAATTCTCGACTTGACGGTTCCTAAAGAAACACCAGTGATTTCGGCAATTTCCTCATACGCCATGCCTTCAATTTCTCGAAGTACTATGGTCGTGCGGAAGACTTCCGGCAAGTCTGTAATTGCCTCGCGCAGTTGTTCGTAGAACTCTCGCGTTGTCATATCTTCTTCAGGGCTGGGATTGTCTGAAGCAATTTCCCAATCCATCTCCCCGTCATCCATGTGACGGGGAGCATCTAGCGAGAGAGGATGAGCTACCCGTTTGCGCTTGCGGAGCTCATCGTAGAACAGGTTAGTGGCAATTCGGCTTAACCAGCCTTGGAATTTGACGGGTTCGTTCAACCGCTTAATGTTGCGGTAGACGCGAATCCAGACTTCCTGGGCCAAGTCAGCTCTGTCCTGCCAATCCGGAGCTAGATGATACAAAATCTTATCCACATGGGCTTGATACCGGCGGAGAAGTTCGGCAAAGGCAACACGGTCAGGACGAATTCCCTCCTGACAGCGCAAAATGAGATCGTAGTTAGAGAGTTTATCGGGGGATTGCACCGGTACTTGAGGAACTGTCGCCTCAACCGTTGACCAGGATAAAGAAATCGATTCGCTCATGGCTGGAATGGGTGCTGTAACATCCTTCCTCTCAATGACGCCCGACTTCACTTTAAGGTTCCTGCTACAAACGATATTAATTACGCGTTTACTAGCAGGCGATCGCACAGTTGAAAGCAAATTAACTATTATCTCTTGTCCAACCGCTATAAACGCTCCTCCAACTGGAGGAGTTTTACGCAGCGCCTCTAACATAGTCGCTCAGTTGCTTTAAGCGCTACAAATCTTTTGGTAACGCTTAAAACAAGTATCCCAGTTTAGCGATCGCGATTGAGCGTTTGCCTCAAAGCCCTCGCTCTGGCGCACGAGGTTCATGCGATCGCGTTAGCATAGCGGTAGCTTTTCTGACAAAAAGCCCAGCATTCTTATGGCGCATAGCCTTGGCTACAAAAGAGTCGGTAATATTGCATCTATTAGACCATTGTCAGAGGTCTGGATTATAGAGAAGCGAGTATCCAAATTCTCGTTGGCACAATCTTTCTCCAGGAGAAATTATTCTCAGTTTTTTCTTTGCCAGTAGTGCAATCGGTATATACCCTAAAGGAGTCTGGGTGAGAGTGAAAAAAGCTACAGCCCGAAAACAAATTAATATACTGATGGCCGAAGACTCAAGCGACGATCGGATGCTGATGAGGCAGGCACTACAAGAGAGTCATT
Source organism: Chroococcales cyanobacterium (assembly GCA_036703075.1). Lineage (GTDB taxonomy): Bacteria > Cyanobacteriota > Cyanobacteriia > Cyanobacteriales > Coleofasciculaceae > DATNPC01. The sequence continues at coordinate 6,315 of DATNPT010000090.1, read as the reverse complement.
TGCTCTGGCATCTGTATATGGTTGAGGATGGGGAGCAATTACTAGACTATTTGTACCATCGTCACGAGTACAAAGACTTGACAACAGCACCGCGACCCGACTTAATTTTGCTGGATGTGTACTTGCCCAAGATCGATGGTATGGAAGCGCTGCAAGTCATTAAAGCTGACTCCGCTCTCCGGCGCATTCCGATTGTCATGATGACCACTTCAAAATCCGAGAACGACATTCGCCGTTGTTACGAACTTGGTGCTAGTTCTTATCTCACCAAACCGATGACGTTTGAATTGCTCGTAGAGGCAGTAAACACCTTAGGACAATACTGGTTTGATATTGTAGAACTACCGCCTGCTAGTACCCATGAACCATGATGGGCGTAAATATCTCATTCAAAACGAGCTTGATGTTCATCTGCTTTGGGTCAGCAGTAGTGTTATTTTCAGCTGCTCGACCAGAGCCTAAACTAGAACACCTGATTCTAAAACAACCAGCCCCGAAACCAAAAGTTGCATCGATCGCGCGGATTAAGCCTGTTCTAACTAAAGCGATCGCTGCGATGAGTTCTCGGATCGTGGTCGATCTAAGCGATGCCAAAGTCTATGCTTACTGGGGCGATCGAACAATTGCCAGTTACCGGGTGGCTGTGGGTCAACCGGGTTGGGAGACACCTACCGGCACGTTCAAAGTGATCCAAATGCAGCGTAATCCTGTGTGGAAGCAACCGATTACCGGCGACCTCATTCCCACCGGGCCCAAGAATCCGTTAGGCGATCGATGGATTAGTTTTTGGTCTGACGGAAAACATCAAATTGGGTTTCATGGCACCAATGACGAGAAGCTAGTGGGGCAAGCTGTTTCCCACGGCTGTTTGAGAATGCGAAATACTGACATCCGAGCCTTATACAAACAGGTGGGTATAGGAACACCAGTGATTGTCAGGAAATAGTTATTGGTTATTGGTTATTAGTTGTTGGTTATGGGTATATTCCGTTCTACCAGGCTATATAACCCAGACTGCCACTAACAACTAACAACCAACAACTAACCAATAGAATTTGGTTCAAATTGAGGTGCGTAATCCTGCAATAAGTTACTGACTTGCTTGAGGACATCGTTGCCAGTGCTTTTACCGATCGCTTGACGCTCAGCACCAAAGTCGGGTCGATCGAGGTTACGAGCGATGCCGTTACGGACTTGCTGGGTAATTAAATTCTGGAGTTCTTCTTTAGCCCGTTGGCGCTGGTAATGAGCGCCTTCTTCAGTCGTGGCATAGAGTGGGGGCAGTCGATTGAGGGCGTAAGCAGCGATATCTCCCACATCCAAAACGCGATCGCTCATCGCTTCAATTTCCGCCACTTGAGCGATCGCTTCGGTGAGAACCAACTCCTCCATGACATTGATAAACTGCTTGCGCGGCACTGCCACCACTTCACCCGTCAGCAGCGCCCCCATCAGCCGATCCAACGCCATATATTCTTCTATAGAAAGCTCTGATGCGGTGTCACAAATCCGTCCGACCTCAGTTTCCATCACTGGAGTCAGGTAACCATCTTGCAGAGCTTGTTCAACGATCTTTTCGATACTCATGGCGTTGGATTGTACTTCCCAATAGTCGCGGTTTAGGGAATACTTGGCACCATCTTTCTTCAAAAGGATACCAAATCCCTTGCAATTCAGAAAACTTTATCAAAACTTTGAAAAGCTTTTATTCAAAGCCTTGTTCCCTCCACGGTGCTGGGTCTACAGACAGTCCGTGAACGTATAGACCCCAATGTAAGTGAGGACCAGTAGCCGCCCCTGTCGAACCTACGGCACCAATTTTTTGTCCGGCTTGCACGAGCTGTCCTTCCCGGACATCAATTCGCGAGAGGTGCATCATGATACTGGTCACACCCTGGCCGTGGTCAATGCCCACGCAGTTGCCATGCACCCTAAATCCTTCGGAGACTCTACCGACTAAGGCAATTCGACCGGCTGCTGGCGAGACTACGGGTGAACCCATGCCACCTGCGTAGTCTACTCCGCGGTGGTAGTAGTCTTTGGCGAAGACACCGTTATAATAGCGGCGAAGTCCATAACCTGTCGAGACACGACCCCCGTTTGGCTTCACAAAAGAGCCTTTCCAGTACTTCTCTGGCGTTTCTAACTTTTTGAACGCTGCCACGCGATCGAGTTCGAGCTGCGTTGCTTCAGCCCCAGCTGCCCCGGATAGGCGAATGCGTTGAGTAGGGAAAGTGCGATCGCGCAACGACACCGTTAGATTTTTCACCTCACCACCAGCCGATACCTGAATTTGTACAGGGCCGGGTTTATCTAGGGGGGTTGTTGGCAGCAAAGCACGGAAGCCGCCGGAACTCGTTACGAACGCTGGGTACGTCTTCCCTCCCATTTTGACCGTTGGAGTGCTATTAAGCGTGGGGTTTTGCTCAATCGCGATGGATAATGTATCGCCTAACTGAGGACTGGTTGGCGACAGGCGTGCGAGCAGCGCTTGCGCTGGCATCGCCACAGCAATAATTGCAGTGATTATCCCCAGTACAAGACTGGTTTTGACCCAGTTAGAGCGCTGGCGTCTAATCCACAAAAAGGCAGGAGGACGCCAACGCCGATCGAGGCGCGATTGAGATGGATTAGTTTTTGACGGCACGAGCAAAATTCCTTATCCGGTGACTAACGATACTTAACTCTTAACTTGGGCATAGACTATCACTGTGCTTCAACTGTTTCCAATCTTTTCTTGTGAATTCATGTCAAATCCGGCACCACGGGATTCCAAGGAAGCAGAAAAACTTAGTATTCTTGAAGTTAATAGAGCTTAATAATTTTCTCAGATAAAAACTGGTGCAAGAAGATTTCCGACTAATCCTCGACTTCGTGTCCCTTCTCGCAGCAGCCGCCGCTGGTGGGCTATTTGCCGCCCTGTGTCGTCAACCGGCACTATTGGGCTACATATTGGGAGGGATGATTGTTGGCCCTGCGGGGCTTGGTCTGATTAAAGAGTTGGTTCAGATCGAGACCTTAGCGCAATTTGGGGTAGCGTTTTTGTTGTTTGCCTTGGGTGTAGAGTTTTCGCTTGGAGAACTCAAAAAAGTCCAAGCGATCGCGTTGGGAGGGGGTGGGCTACAGATAGCCTTAACCATCTCGATTACTGCCTTGGTATCCCTAGGCATGGGCTGGGTTGTTTCACCAGCACAGGGCGTGTTCCTAGGGGCAATTTTATCGTTGTCGTCAACGGCTGTAGTCCTCAAGTGTTTGATGGAGCGCAACGAAACCGAGACTCCCCAAGGGCAGGTGATGTTGGGGATTCTAGTTGTGCAAGATCTGGCACTGGGGTTGATGCTGGCCGTACTCCCAGCACTCGATCAACCGGCAGAAGCGATCGGAATCGCGGTAGGATTATCCCTATTAAAAATTGGCTTGTTTGCGGGGGGGGCTGTAGCGGCAGGAATCTGGTTGGTTCCCCCGTTGCTTCGGCTTCTCGCCCGAACGGAAAGCCGAGAACTGTTTTTACTCGGGATTGTCGCCCTGTGTTTAATCATTGCCCTGCTCACGGAGCATTTAGGGCTTTCGATTGAGATGGGGGCATTCGTGGCGGGTTTGATGATTTCGGAGGTGGAGTATGCCGACCAAACGCTAACGTATGTAGAACCGCTGCGGGATGTTTTTGCCGCGCTGTTTTTTGCGGCGATCGGGATGCTGATTGACCCGATTTTCCTGTGGAACAATCTGGAATTAATTTTAGGACTGGTCTGTCTGGTATTCGTCGGCAAGTTCTTGATTATAACACCGTTGGTCAAGTTGTTTGGTTATCCCCTGAAAACTGCGCTGATTGCTGGTCTGGGATTAGCTCAGATTGGGGAGTTCTCGTTCGTCTTAGCCAGTGAAGGACAAGCCCTAGGACTGGTATCCCGGCGAGTCTATCTTTTAATTTTGGGAACAACAGCGGTGACGCTAGTCGTGACGCCTTTTGTGCTGCGTCTGGTACCAATTGTGTTTAATTGGGCAGAAACACTACCCGCGTTGAAGCGATTTTTTGACCCCGTGGAAGCTCCCTTGGAGGTTTGTGTAGATAACCAAAACCTACAAGAGCATGTCGTGATTTGCGGTTACGGACGGGGAGGGCGTAATCTGGTGCGGCTGATGCAGGAGCATAACTATCCGGTTGTAGTGATCGATCAGTCAGAACGGGCAATTCAGCAACTGCGAGACGCCAAAATTCCCTACGTGTATGGCAATGCCGCCAGTTTACATGTTTTGGAAAAAGCGGGGGTTGAGCAAGCCCAGTCGATGGTGATTGCGCTGTCCGATCCGATGAGTACACGCCTGTCTCTAAAGCGATCGCTAGAATTAAATCCAGATCTGGATGTTGTTATTCGTGCTAACAAAGATCGAGATATCGAACTGCTTTACCAACTCGGAGCGCGAGAGGTGGTTCAGCCGGAGTTTGAGGCAAGTTTGGAACTGGCCAATCATTTGCTCTCTGGCATCGGCTTACCGACAGCGGTGATTCAACGGGAAATGGCGCAAATTCGCAGTTCCCATTATTTAGATTTGCGTCCGGAGCAATCTCAGTCTCAGATTGCCAGAGATTTACGCACGGCAGCCGAGGTGATGAACAGCAAGTGGTATTCCCTACCTGAGAATTCACCGCTGACGGGTATGACGATTGAAGAAGCCAATATTCGCAGCTTGACTGGCGTGAGTTTAGTCGCGATTCGTCGCGCTCAAGGAGAGGAAATCGACTATCCCGATACTCAAGCCAAACTCCAAAAAGGCGATCGGCTTTTAGCAGTAGGAGAACCGGACGAACTTGCGGCTTTTAATGAATTGGCTAAAGGTGAAGTGGCGATTCCTGGTGTCAGTACTCCCTGCCAGTGGTTGCTCGTCCCGGAGGGCAGTCCGGCGCATGGGAAAACCCTTGCCGAACTGCATTTGCGGCGTCAGTATGGGGTGCAGGTGCAATCAATTCGCCGTGAAGGTAAGTTTATCCGCTTCCCCGACGGTGGTGCTGAGGTGCGTGAGGGCGATCACTTGCTCTTGTGCGGTGGAAGTTATCCCTTGTATCAGTTACAGCAGTGGTTGGCACCCACGCCTCAAAATGCAGTAGTCGCGATTCCTCTAATCAAGGCACAAGTGAGCGAAGCCTTGCAAGAATATCTACCACTGGATACTCAGCGCAATGGGGATTAGCGAAAGCGTCTTGGGCAGGCAACCGATTTGGGATTTTGGATTGATATCACTTCTATCTTTGAGGTGCTGCACATCTAACCCCCCCCTTGATTTCGGGGGGAACCAGAATTACATCCCGATTGGTGAAGCCTCAACGCAAGTTGCTATTTTAGGATTGCGGTTTAAGATAAGCGATCGCATGACGCCAGATAATCATAGGTTGGTCATCTGGGGTGATGAGACACAAGCAGTTTTGATCTTGCCATGTCAGCTTACCGGTTACTAAATCTTGCGTTAGGAGTTTTACCTCAACGTCTTTTTCCTCTCGGATAAAAGTTTGAACTTGACGAACGCTGGGCAGACCGGTCTCGAATTCAGCCATAATCAAATATTTACACGGGAGACATCTATGGGAATCGAATTTACAAAGTACCACGGTCTGGGCAATGACTTCATTTTGATTGATAATCGCGCCACGAGCAAACCTGTTATTACACCAGAGCAAGCGGTGAAACTTTGCGATCGCCATTTTGGCATTGGTGCGGATGGAGTGATATTCGCCCTGCCGGGACAAGATGACACGGACTACACGATGCGGATTTTTAACTCCGATGGCTCTGAACCGGAAATGTGTGGTAACGGGATTCGCTGTTTAGCACGGTTTATTGCCGATTTAGAGGGAGCAGAGGCTAAAACTGAATATCGCATCCATACTCTAACTGGGGTGATTATCCCTAGGCTGGCAGGTGAAGGGAAAATAACAGTGGATATGGGGATGCCTCAACTGATTGCGTCTCAAATCCCTACCATGTTAGGCGAAGCCGACCAAAAGGTGATTGACGTTCCGATCGAAGTAGCAGGACAAACGTGGAATGTTACCTGCGTGAGTATGGGGAATCCTCATTGCATTACGTTTGTTGAGGATGTTGCTACGATTCCCCTGGAAACGATTGGACCAAAGTTTGAGCATCACTCCGCTTTCCCTCAGCGAACCAACACGGAGTTTATTCAAGTGGTGCGTCCCGACTATTTGAAGATGCGAGTATGGGAACGAGGAGCGGGTGTGACGCTGGCTTGCGGTACGGGTGCCTGTGCTTCTGTGGTGGCTGGTGTATTGACGGGGAAAAGCGCCGCACGGGCTACAGT